>CAMDEX010000280.1 GCA_945897075.1 Litorilinea aerophila | reverse complement strand
AGCCTGAATTATTCAACAGGCTCTTGGCTAACCACAGAATACACGAAACACACGGAAGGGAATACAAAAGAAAATTTTCCGTGTGTTTCGTGTATTCCGTGGTTGTTGGTTTGCGTCGCTCGTGTCTGAATTATTCAACAGCCTCTCAGCGTTTCCTCCGCGCACCCCGTGTCTCCGCGGTTTACTCTTTGCACTCAATGCCCCAGAAACTCGCCGACATACGACAAATAGCCCTGTCTGCCGCCCCGTTTGCTCCAGAATCCCACGGATTTGTGAATGCGCTGCAGGCAGGCCAGCAGATCCTCGACGCTCAGCGCGCCTGGCGGGATTCTGGGCGCGCCTTTGGCCAGGGGTTGCCGTCCCAAGCGGTATTCGGTCATAGATTCGATGGCGGCGTAGACCTCCTCAACCAGCCCGACCAGTTGCCGTTCTTTTGGTTCTCGCCCCCGGATTTCGTCTTTGTAGCGACGGATCGCCGCTTCCAACGCCCGGCCCACTTCGTAATCCACCAGTTCCGGCTCACGCTGATAGACGGCGTAGATGGCAAATTCGATGTTTTGCAGCACGTCGGCAAAGCGTTCAGTCAATAGTTCGTCGTTCATTCTCGATTGTCCTCATGTTCTGTCTGGCAAAAATAGAACGCGGATTTTGCGGATCGAGCGAATCCAAGCGGATCAGAATCCTGCACATCCCTCTTCCTCTGTATCTGCGCCCATCCGCCCAATCCGCAAAATCAGCATTCTATGCTTTCTGTAAACTCTGCGCGATCAATTCCACCACATCCTTCACAGCCACCCCCTCGCCCGCAGACTTAGCCGCATCGGTCATCATCGTCAGGCAGAAGGGACAGCCCACGGCAATTGTCTTCGCCCCGGTGGAGCGGGCTTCATCGTAGCGGGTCTTGTTGACCGCGGCTGCGCCCGGCTCCTCCTCCTTCCACATCTGGCCGCCGCCCGCGCCGCAACAAAAGCTCTGTGCGCCGTGGCGGGGCATCTCTTCGATCTGAATGTTGCCCGCTTCCAACAGCGAACGGGGCGCATCCACAATGCCGTTGTGCCGCCCCAGATAGCAGGGGTCGTGGAAGGTAACCGCACCGTCCGTCTGCACGTCGTAGCTCAGCTTCTTGGCCGCCACCAGTTCGGAGAGCAGTTGGGTGTGGTGGATGACTTCGTAGTGGCCGCCGTACTGCCCGTACTCTTTGCCCAGCGTGTGCAGACAGTGGGGGCAGGTGGCGACGATGCGCTTGGGCTTGACTTCGTTGAGCGTCTCGATATTGGCGGTCGCCATCTGGTAGAAAAGGTCTTCCCGGCCAGAACGGCGGGCTGAATCGCCGGTGCAGCTCTCCCTATCGCCCAGCACCGCGTAGTTGACCCCGGCGTGGTTGAGCACTTTGGCAAAGGCGATGGCGGTCTGCTGGGCACGCGGATCGTAGGAGGGTGCGCAGCCCACCCACCAGAGAATCTCGGCGTCCGGGTTGTCGTCCACCGTCGGAATTTCCAGATCGCCCGCCCACTTCATGCGCTCGCGGCGGCTGAGATTCCAGGGGTTGCCGTTGCGCTCCATTCCGCGATAGGCGCTCTGCAATTCGTGGGGGAAGCTGTTTTCCATCAACACCTGATGGCGGCGCATATAAAGAATGTCGAACATCGGCTCGTTGCCCACCGGACAGATGTCCACGCAGGCACCGCAGGCGGTACACGCCCACAGCGCGGATTCGCTCAGCGCGTAGTCGAGTAGAAGCGGTGTTTCGGCACCAGCGGCGATCTCCTGCATGTGCCCGTTGATATAATAGCGTTTGTTCACCTCCAGCGCGGCGGGGGAGAGTTCTTTGCCGGTTAGATAGGCTGGGCAGACATCCTGGCAGCGGTTGCACATAATACAGGCGTAGGCGTCGGCCAGGTGTGTCCAGGGCAGATTTTCCAGGCGGGCCACCCCAAAGGCTTCGATTGTCTCGTCCTCGAAATTTTCCGGCTCCAGAGCGCCCAGAGAGGTACGCTGGGGTTTGGTGAGGAAGTTGACGCCGGAGAGCATCAGATGAAAGTGTTTTGTGTAGGGGAAATAGGGCAGAAAGGCCAGAATCAGCCCCAGCGCCAGCCACCAGCCCGCGTGCTGGCCGACGGTCAGTGCATTCGCGCCCAGGCCGCCCCAGAGCAGGCTGAACGCGTTGGCAAAGGGCTGGGCCGCGTCGCCGTGACCGCTGGCGGCCCGTTCCAGAGCAATCGAAAAGCTCTCGCCCAGAAAGCGTGAGCCTACGTGCAGCAGAATGAAAAGGCCGACGATCAGAGAATCCCGGCGAATACCCCCGGCCCTCACCTTTTCGTGTAGCATTATATTCGCCCGGTAGCTCAGTTCCGGCGCGGCCAGGAGAAAGCGGCGCACCAGAAAATAGAGCATCCCCACCAGCACGGCCACGGAAAGCAGATCGGCCAGGAAGCGGTAGAGGCTGCCGATGGGGTTGTCGCCCAGGAAGCGGATGGGGAAGTAGCCTTGCAGCAGATCCCCGCCGTTGACCAGAAAGTAGAAGACAAAGCCCCAGGCCACCAGCCCGTGAAAGAGGCTGGCGACCGTCCGCGTCTTCCAGATGGGGCGGATGGAGAGCCACTTCACCCCGGCTTCCAGCAGCCGCCCGACGATCTGCTCGCGGCTGGGAAAACCGCCCGTGCCGCGGCGGATGACCTGATAGACAAGACGGAAGTTGCGCCAGGCGTAGTAGAGCGCGGTGGCGACGACGACAAGAAAGAGCAGTTTTTCGATGGTTGTGAGCATCGGCGGGGTTTCCTTGCGAGAGGTGATGGAAGTGCTGGTCAGTCTACGGGGTCGGGGTTTTGAGGCCGTTGCCAAACGGTTGGGTATAGGATACCCACAAAGACGCAAAGACACCAGAAAGCGGGTGCGTTAACTGCTCTGAAAAAGTCCCCGGCACTTCAGAAAGTGCCGGGGACTTTTTCATTCCCGGAATCGAGCGTTAACCCCGGTTGATTCCTGCGCTAATCCCGCCAAACTAAGTTCTTTGCCTGTACCGCACGTGTACTGTCACAAATTGGCTGGCGAACCCCATTGAAATCCCCTGCTGGCTGTGCTATCCTACCACTGCGCCAGGATTGTGTAACTTTGCCCAACCTGCCTTGAAAAATAGAACGCGGATCACGCTGATTGAGCGGATGAACGCGGATTAAAAATCTGCGCAAATCTGCGGTTTCAGCGCAATCTGCGTTCCGCTTTGGCCCGGACAGCGCGCCGGGCCATCTTTTGTCCAACCCCCAAAGGAGTCTCTGAGCGTTATGCCTACTTTGCAGTCCAAAACACTTCTCTTTCTATTGCTACTCTTTGCCCTGCTGATTGGGGCGTGCCAGCCGCCAACTATGCCCGTGCCTGCCGTGAATACTCCGCTTGTGGCCGCGAACGAAGCCACCGCCCCCGCACAACCGGCTGGGCTGGTCGTCTATTCCGGCCGCAACGAAAATCTGGTTGGCCCACTGATCGAACAATTCAGGGCAGCTACGGGTATTCAGGTGGATGTGCGCTACGGTGCCACCGCCGAGCTGGCCGCCACCATTCTAGAAGAGGGACAGAACTCACCGGCGGATGTCTATTTCGGCCAGGACGCCGGCGCGTTGGGTGCGTTGGACAAAGCGGGTCGTTTTCTCCCCCTACCCCAAGCGATTCTTGACCAGGTAGACAGCCGCTTCCACGCGGTGGATGGCGCGTGGGTGGGGACGAGTGGCCGGGCGCGGGTTTTTGTCTACAACACCAACGACGTAGCGGAAGCGGATGTGCCCAACAGCATTTGGGGACTGACCGCTCCCCAATGGAAGGGCAAGGTAGGCTGGGCACCCACGAACGGCAGCTTCCAGTCTTTTGTCACTGCGCTGCGTGTGTTGGAAGGGGAAGAGAAGGCCGCCGAGTGGCTGGCCGCGATGGTTGCCAACGAGACGCAAATTTTCTCAAACAACACAGGTATTGTGGAGGCTGTGGGACGGGGCGAGATTGCGCTGGGGTTGGTCAACCACTACTATCTCTACCAATTCCTGGCCGAACAGGGCGAGAGCTTTCCTGCCCGCAACCACCACCCGAGCGCGGGCGACGCTGGCTCAATGATCAATCTGGCTGGTGTCGGCATTCTGGACACAGTGAAGAACCAAGCCGCGGCCGAGCAGTTCGTGGCTTTCCTGCTCTCTGCTGAATCACAAGCATACTTCGCGGTCGAGACTGTCGAATATCCGCTGGTTGACGGCATTGTTATCGATCCACGGCTCACAGCGATGGCCGACATCAACGTACCTGACATTGACTTGAGCGACCTGGCCGATTTGCAGGGAACGCTGGAGCTTTTGCAGGAAGTAGGCGCGTTGGAGTAGGAGAGGTAATCAGTGAGTAGGAATCAGTTATCAGTAGACTTACGCTACCGACAACTGATTCCTACTCACTAAGCAAAGCTAGGCGATGGTTAATTCCATACTCGGCGTCATATTTAGAATGCTGACGCGGCCCGCCACCACACGCGCCAGGATGCGGAAAGCCTGGGCCGTCGGGCTGTCGGGATAGGCAATGACGATCGGTTCGCCGCTGTCCCCCCCGACGCGCACGTTCGAGTCCAGCTCGATACGCCCCAGATAATCCACCCCCAACTTCTTGGCTGCATAAGCGCCGCCCCCCGTGCCGAAGATCTCCCCCGCCATATTCTCCACCACGCCCAGGATGGGCACGTCCAGTTGCACAAAGGCCGCCGCACCGCGCATGGCATCCGAGACCGAGACCATCTGGGGCATCGTCACAATCACACCGCCGGTCAGCGGGGCGATTTGGGCCAGTGACAGTTGGGCGTCGCCCGTGCCCGGCGGCAGATCGACGATCAGATAGTCCAGTTCGCCCCAGCGCACATCGGTGAAGAGCTGCTGCAACGCCTTGTGCAGCATCGGCCCGCGCCAGATCAGCGCCTTGTCCGCAGGCAGCAGAAAGCCCATAGACATAAAACGCACCCCGTGCGCCTCGGCCGGCACCAGTTTGCCCTGCAAGACCGGCGGCGCATCCGCCACGCCCATCATCATCGGGATATTGGGGCCGTAGATGTCGGCGTCCAGCAGCCCCACTTTCGCCCCGTCCAGGGCCAGACTCACGGCCAGGTTGACGCTGACGGTGCTTTTGCCGACGCCGCCCTTGCCGCTGGCCACCGCCACGATATTTTTGATGGGCAGGTTCAGCTTGCTAAAGATACGCCCGTCGCCGCGCACCCGGTGGGTGAACTGAATCTCCACCTTCTCCACGCCGGGAATCAGCCCCTTCACAGCGGCGATGCTTTCCGCTTCGATTTTGGCCTGTAAGGGGCAGGCCGGCGTCGTCAGTTCAATTTTGAATTTGACGTCCTTGCCCTGTATCTGAATATCTTTTATCATTCCCAGCGTAACCAGGTCCTGATGAAGTTCAGGCTCTTCGACGGTACTCAGCGCGGCCAGCACGTCTGCGTCGGTGAACACACTCTTATTGCGTCCAAACATACTTACTCCGTCCTTTTTGGCTATAGTTACTCGGTTCAAAACCGGCTATTCTATGGGTGGAACAACCCATATACCCTACCCGTTGATGGCACACTCTGTCAAAAAAGGTCTATAGTCAATGCCTTCTTTACTAAAAATAGTTGGCGCAAAAGTCCGACCTCTGCCTGGCGCTGAAGATATGCCTTCTGCAAAGAAGGCGGACTTTTTCAAACTGCTGCTGATCGTCTGCGCAACGGCGCTGGCTCTCGTCTGGCCGGTCGCCTCTCTTCCCGTCCGCGCCGATGAGCAGACGACGATTCCCAGCCCGGAGACGCTGCAGGGGTGCGGCGGCGTTCTCTTGCCCAGCGGCAACGAAGCCTTCGAGCAGGAAGTTGTGCGTCTGGTCAACCAGATTCGTCTGGACAATGGGCTGCTGCCCCTGAAACGGGTGGACTCGCTGACCGCGGCGGCCCGTTTTCATGCCACGGATATGTCGGAGGAGGACTATTTCTCCCATACCAGCTACGACCGCGTAAACGGCGAACTGGTAGAAGCGTGCAAGTGGAGTAACCGGCTGGCTACCTATTATAACGACTGGCAGTCGATCTCCGAGAATATCGCCGCCGGGTATCTCACCCCAGCCTCTGTGGTGGACGGTTGGCTGAACAGCACAGGACACCGCAAGAATATCCTCTCCCCCGACAATTGGGAGATGGGTGTGGGCTATTTCCTGGGCAGTGGATCGTATGGTCACTATTGGGTGCAGGATTTTGGCCGCCGCAAGAATGTCTATCCGGTGGTCATCAACAGCGACAACGAGACCAGCGACGACGGCAGCCTGACCATTTACGTCTACGGCGATTGGGAGGAGACGCGTCTGCGGGTTGACCAGAGCGACTGGTCTGGCTGGCAGCCGTTTGCCTTACCCATGCACTGGCAACTAAAGGCGGCGGCGGGGCAACACAGCGTTGAAATTGAGATGCGTAGCGCAAACGCAAGCGCGACCGCCAGCGATAGCATCTATCTCTCGCACAGCACAGCCGAACCGGAACTCAACACGCTGCCCGATTCACTCACTTTTACCTACGATCCGGCCACCGAGACCATCGCGCCGGGTCTCTACACCATCCAACCCCTGGCGGCTGGGGGTGATGCGGCCTACATCTGGCAGGTGGCCGTTGATGCGTCGTGGCTGACGATTACCCCGGCGCAGGGCAGCGGCAGCGAAGTCGTCTCCCTTGTCCCCTCTCTGTCCGGTGAAAATGACGGCAACAACGAGCAGGCGCTTGTGACTGTTTCGCTGCGCAAGAGCGATGGCACGCTGCTTGCCGAAAAGAAAATCTCCGTGGCGCTGACTGTGACGACGACAACTTATGCTGTCTTTGTGCCGCTGGTCAGCGGAAAATAGCCTTCTCGGAATCTCTTAACTTCCGGGAAGGTGTGGTATGATGGGCGAGAAATTCGTTCGTACCATCCAAAGGCCCGCATTTATGCCCTACCAAACCCTTAACGTCCGTTCTTTTGTCGTCGCTCTGGCGCTCTCTCTGCTTTTCCTCTTTGCTTTCACCCACCTCCACGCCCAATCCCCATCCAATGGGCTGACGCTGGACCGCGCAGACCCCGCCGCAGCCCAGGGTGTTGTACACGTCCTCGGCGTGGCCGATCACCCCACCTTTCGCAAATGGCAGTTGGATCTGCTTCTGGACGGCGGGGATACTGTTTTTCTGGCCGTGAGCGAGGAAGCCATGCCCACGCCTGGCCTGCTGGCCGCGCTGGACACGACTCTCTACCCAGACGGCCCGCATCAGTTACGCCTGCGGGTTGTCTATCGCCAACTCAACTACGACGAGTTTTTTCTGCCCATCACCATCACCAACCAGGGCGGCGCGGCACTACGCCCGGCTGCGCCACCCCTCAAACCCACACCGGCTCCCCAAATGGTTGCCGCGCCCGCCCCGGTCGCTCCCCCGGCGGGAAATGGTCTGTCGCTGGTGACGCAGGGTGGGCTTGTCTCTGTGCTAGGCGTGGCCGATCACCCCGCCTTTCGCAAATGGCAGGTTGATGTTCTGTTGTACGGCGACGCCAACCAGCCGATCTTCTTGGCAGTGGGCGAGGAACGCGTGCCCAGCGCAAAGGAATTGGTGACCTTTACCAGCGCAGACTTCCCGGAGGGCGAACACCAGATCCGCCTGCGTGTGGTGCGTGGCGACCAGAACTACGACGAGTTTTTTCTGCCTTTCGCCATTGGGCCGGGCAATGTCAATCCTGCGTCTGGGCCGTTGCTCATCCACGGCGCGGCCAATGGCAAAGCCATCTACTTGACCTTTGACGACGGCCCCCACCCCGACCACACGCCGCAGATTCTCAACGTATTGGCGGAGTACAATGCCGCAGCCACCTTCTTTGTGGTGGGCAGCCGGGCGCAGGGGC
>CAMDEX010000279.1 GCA_945897075.1 Litorilinea aerophila | reverse complement strand
CGCCCCTACGGAACTCTACTCTTTCCAGCAGGCGCGCAGCAAGCAGCGCCCCTACCCGATACCCCAATAGCAAAAAAAGGCGGACGAGAGAAATCCCGTCCGCCTTTTTTTGCTTTTATCCGTTCAAATCCGCCCGATCCGCGTCATCCGCGTTCCGTTCCTACACCTGGCGGAATTGGCCTTCCACCACATCTTCGTCGTCGGCTGCGCCGCTGCCCGTGCCATTGGCCTGGCCACCGCCCTGGGCGGCTGCTTCGGACTCGGCCTGCTGCTGGTAGATTTGCTGGGCCAGTGCGCCGCTGGCCTGCTGCAACTGCTCGCTGAGCTTCTTCACCCGCTCGGTGTCTTCGCTCTGCATGGCCGCGCGCAGGTCGGAAATGGTCTGCTCGATCTGCTCCCGGTCGCCCGGTTTCACCTTCTCGCCCAATTCTTTCATGGACTTTTCGGTGGCATAGATCAGGCTGTCGGCCGCGTTGCGGGCTTCCACAGCATCGCGCTTGATGCGGTCGTCGGCTTCGTGGGACTTGGCGTCCTGCACCAGATTCTCCACTTCATCCTTGGACAGATTGGTGGTCGCTGTGATCTTGATGCTCTGTTCTTTGTTGGTCGCCTTGTCGCGGGCCTTCACATGCAGAATGCCATTGGCGTCAATGTCAAAGGTCACTTCGATCTGCGGAATGCCACGCGGGGCCGGGGGCAGACCATCCAGCCGGAAGTTGCCCAGGGTTTTGTTGTCGCGGGCCATCTGCCGCTCGCCCTGCAAGACGTGGATGTCCACGGCAGTCTGGGTGTCCTCGGCAGTGCTGAAGGTTTCTGTCTTTTTGGTCGGGATGGTTGTGTTGCGCTGGATCAGCGTCGTCATCACACCGCCCAGGGTTTCCAGACCCAGACTCAACGGCGTCACGTCCAGGAGCAGCAGGTCCTTGACCTCGCCGCCCAGCACGCCCGCCTGCAAGGCCGCGCCCACAGCCACCACTTCGTCGGGGTTGACACCCTTGTGGGGTTCCTTGCCCGTCAGCTTGCGCACCAATTCCTGGGCCATGGGCATCCGGGTAGAACCGCCCACAAGCACAACCTCGTCCAGGTCAGCCGCCTTCAACCCGGCGTCGCGCAGCGCGGACTCGAAGGGCCGCTTGAGCCGCTCCACCAGATCCGCGGTCAACTGCTCAAATTTGCTCTGGCTCAGCGAGATCTGCAAATGCTTCGGCCCGCTGCTGTCAGCCGTGATAAAGGGCAGATTGATTTCTGTCTGGGGCGTGCTGGAGAGTTCGATCTTCGCCTTTTCCGCAGCCTCGCGCAGACGCTGTAAGGCTTGGCGATCCTGGCTCAGGTCAATGCCCTGCTCCTTCTTGAATTCGGCGATCAGCCAATGCACAATGCGCTCGTCCCAGTCGTCGCCGCCCAGATGGGTGTCGCCGTTGGTGGACTTGACTTCGATCACGCCGTCGCCCACTTCCAGCACGGAAACGTCAAAGGTGCCGCCGCCCAGGTCAAAGACCAGAATCGTCTCGTCGTCTTTCTTGTCCAGCCCGTAGGCCACCGCGGCCGCGGTCGGCTCGTTGATGATGCGCAGCACCTCCAGCCCGGCGATCTGCCCGGCATCTTTGGTGGCCTGGCGCTGGCTGTCGTTGAAGTAGGCGGGCACAGTAATTACCGCCTGCTTGACATCTTCGCCCAGATATGCCTCGGCGTCGCGCTTGAGCTTGCTCAGGATCATCGCGCTGATTTCCTGGGGGGTATAGGTCTTGTCCTTGGCCGGCACACGCACACGGGCATCCCCGTTGGGTCCTTCCGCGACCGGATAGGAGACCATCCCCTTTGTCTTGATGGTTTCGGCGTCGTCAATGCGCCGCCCCATCAGCCGTTTGACCGAGTAGATTGTGTTCTCCGAGTTCACCACAGCCTGCCGCTTGGCTGTAACACCCACCAGCCGCTCGCCGCTTTTGGTGAAAGCCACCACCGACGGGGTGGTGCGGTTGCCCTCGGCGTTGGCAATCACAGTGGGGTTGCCCGCTTCCATTACAGCCACAACGCTGTTGGTCGTGCCCAAATCAATACCGATAATCTTTCCCATATGTCCTGTTCCTCCTGAACGGGTTCTCATTAACTCTGATGAGTTCTGCGACACGGCATATCAATTGTGCCTGTCGGTTGTCTGCAAATTGCATACTCTATTACTATACCCGATTTGCATAAGTACAATATATGGCCTGCGTTAGCGAAGTGTTTGAATGTTGCCTGATACAAAGTCCCCGGCACTTCAGAAAGTGCCGGGGACTTTTTTATCCCCCGTGGCGTCGGATGCTCTCTTGCTGCGCCACCCCCACAAAGGGGGGCGACAGACGCAGGGACTCCACCTCGCGCAGGATTTCCCGGTGGGCTGGCACGGCGTGGAGATAGGAATGGCGCAGCCGCTGGTCGTCAATGCGGGCAGCCCCGGTCTGCACCAGATCGTAGACCTCGGCCAGCAGAGCCGGGGCGCGGGGGTCATCCAGGCCGCGCAGGACAGTGTAGCAGTTCCAGTAGACCAGGGCTGGCTGCGCCGCGCCGCGCAGACTCTGGGCGGTCAGGTACTCCAGGATTTGCTCCACCTGGGCCAGGGCCGGGGCGGGCTGTTCCAGCGCCAGCAGCGTGCGGGCCAGACCGCTGCGGCTCTCCAACGCCCGCACAGCCTGCTTCAATTCGGACTGGACGGTCAGCGCTTTCTGATAGGCGGCGCGTGCCCCCTCCCATTGCCCCAACGCCTGCCAATCCTGGCCGATGCCCAACAGGGCAATGCCTTCGACTGTGCGTGCGCCCTGCTCGTGGCCAATCTCCAGCGCGCTGTTGTGATAGGCCAGCCCGGTCTTGGGATCGCCCAGGTGGTTGTGGATCATCCCCAGGCCATTGTACGACCAGGCCAGCCCGCCCCGATCCCCAATAGAGCGGTCAATTTCCAGGGCAGCCAGCAGATGGCGGCGGGCGGGCGCGTAATCACCCATGCGCGAGAGCAGCACACCCAGGCTGTGGTTGACCAGCGAGTGGTGGTAGCGGTCGGGCTGATCGCCCAGTTCCCGAAAAAGCTGCTGGTCGGTCGCGTAGGCGGCGGAAAAATCCCCCAACATCTGCTGCACAATGCCCAGATTGATCAGGGCCATTGTGACGCCGTGGCGGTTGTTGATGGCAGCGTGGGTTCGTTCCGCCGCCTCCAAATAGACACGAGCCTCCTCAAAATGCTGTTGGCGCTGGTTCATCCAGCCCAGATCGTTGAGGGTATTGCCTTCACCCAGCCGGTTGCCCGTGCGCAAATAGATCGCCAGCGCTGCCTCACACCGGGCCTGGGCCGCGCCAAAATCCCCCTGTTCCAGCCAGGTGGTACCCAACTGGCGCAGAATGTCGGCCTGATCGCTTTCTATCCCGGCGTCCTGGGCCGCCAGCAGAGCCATTTGCAGACGTTCCAGCGCGTCGGCGTAGCGCCCCTGGCAGTAGAGGGCCGTGCCCCACTGCAGATAGCCCCGGGCGATAAGCGCCTCATCCTCCTCGGCCAGGGCATAGCCGATGGCCTCCTGGGAGAGGGCAATGGCTTCGGTGTAGTTGTTGCGGATGTTGAGAAAGGCGGCCTGGGCCACACACAGCGCGGCCAGGGCGCGCTGTCTGCCCTCTGTCCCTGGCGGGGCAGCCAGGGCCGCGCCGATCCCCCGGCCAAAGGCATCCTCCGCCTCCTGAAAGAGACCCTTGCGCAGATAGAAATTCCACAGGCCGACACTGGCCGCAGCCAACCCAGCCACATCCCGATTCTCCACAGCCCAGTGCCAGGCCTGGCGCACGTTTGGGAGTTCCTCCGTCACCTGGGCGATCCGTTCTGGTGTGCGTTGCACGCCCGCCACCAGCGCCAGATAGTAGCGGGCGTGGCGCTCGGCGCTCCCTCTGTTCTCCTCGACAGATTCCGCCAGGCGCTCTGCCGCGAACTGGCGCACAACTTCGTGGAGTTCGTAGCGGCCTGTGCCGTGGGCCTGGAGCAGAGAGGCGTTGACCAACTGGGCCAGCCCATCCAGTGCGGCGTCGGTCACGGCCAGGGCCGCCTCCCGGTGGAAGCTGCCCCGAAAGAGGGAAAGCTGGGCCAGCACCCGTTGGGCAGGCGTCGCGAGCAGTTGCCAAGAGGTTTCGATGACCCGGCGCAGGCTGCGATGGCGCTCGGGCACATCCGTCTGGGCGGTGTGCAGAAAGTCCAGTATGTCGGTTTCGAGCAGTGTGGTCATCTCGGTCAGGCTGAAATGCTCCACCCAGGCCGCGGCCAGTTCCAGGGCCAGGGCATTGCCCGCCACTAGCTGGCAGAGATGTCGGAGCGGCTCCCAGTTGTCCGGTGTGATGGCGAAGGTGTGCTGCTGCTGTCTGGCCCGTTCGACAAAGAGGGCGACGCTGGCGTAGGCCGGGACGGACAGGGCCAGGGCTGCCTGCTGGGGCGGGGTAGGCAGCCCGTCCAGTCGCAGCAGAGATTCGCCCCGGATGCCCAGAGGCTGCCGGGAGGTAATCAGCACCCGACTCCCCGACACAGCCTGCAAGAGATCCCCTACAAAAGCCGCGCCGGCGGTGAGATGCTCAAAATTGTCCAGGATCAGAAGCAGCAACCGGTTGCCCAAAAAGTGGAAAAGCTGGTCTGTCGGCTCGCCAGCCCCCCGGGCGGTAGAAAAGGTCAACCCGACAGCCTCGGCCACTTCCATTGCCAGACGCTGGGAAAGGGTGGCATCCGGTTCCGGGGTGATTTCGACCAGAGATGCGTAGACGACTCCATCTCTCCAGGCGTCGAGGAGTTCCCGCCCCACGGCCACGGCCAGTGAGCTTTTGCCCACGCCACCCTCGCCCACCAACGTCACCAGCCGTGTGGCGGGCGCAGCAAAGAGATCACGGACCGCAGCCACCTCCACCTCGCGTCCGACAAAAGAAGTCAAGCGCTGGGGCAGGTTGTGGGGGATGGCGGGCGCGGTCGGGATATTCTCGGCGGCGGGGGCGGGCGACGTTGACTTCTGCGCGCTGATCTGCCGGTAGAGCGACTGTAGCTCTTCGCTCGGCGCCACATCCAGTTCCGTGTGCAGCAGGTGACGGCAGCGTTCGTAGTGGGTCAGGGCCTCCGCCAGTTGCCCGTCCCCCGCCAACAGGCGCATCATCTGGCCATGGGCTTCTTCGTCCAGCGGCTCCAGCCCCAGCCAGCGCGCGGCTGCGGCCAGCCCCGCCGGGAATTCGCCCCCGCGCAGGTGATAATCCGTCAGCCTCCGGTAGTTTTGCATCACCGCAAAGCGCAGCCGTTCCCGCTCGACAACAACCCAATGGGCAAAGCCGGAGGCATCGGGCAGGTGAAAACCGGCCAGAAAGTCGCCCCGGTAGAGGGCCAGAGCCGCGGCCAGGTGGGCCGCGCTGGCGGGGGAAAGTCGCTCCGACGTGGCCGCCATCTGCGCTTCCAGTGCGGCCACATCCACCAGGAGATTGGGGCCGGGCGCAATGGCAAGCGTATCCGGTGTGATGCGCAGGTGATCGCCGGCGTGGCCGCGCAGACGGGAGAGGACTGTGCGCAGGTTGGAGAGGGACTGGGCGGAGGAGGTGGCGCTGTCCCAGAGCAGATCGGCCAAAAATTCCCGGCGCTGGGGGCCGGGGTTGCAGGCCAGGTAGACGAGGAGGGCGATGGCCTTCTGGCTGCGCAGACCGGTGAGGGGGGCGTCACCGGCGCTCAGTTCGGGTGGGCCAAGCAGGTTGAGTCGCAGTGTGGCGGTCATTGGGTCGTACTGTCTCTTGGCAAAAGATCGGTTCTTTCCAGCAGGCGCATCTTTTTGTCTATTATACCACGTCAGGAGGGACTGACCAGCGTTTTTTATGCGGGTGAAGCGTTCGTGAAGCGCTGGTGAAGCGCTTGTCGTGTATTCTGGCAACGATACAGGAGAAAATTTCAAGCAGATGCAATTCGTAAGACATTGCGCCGTACAATTCCCCCCGATGGAGGTTAGGGGACGATGGGATTGATTTCTCAAACCTTTTTGTTCGTTTTCTAAGGAGAAAGTACAACAATGACCCAAACACAATTGAACCACAAGACGTTGCGCACCCCAGGGTTTCGTGCCTGGCTGGGCGTACTGTTCGGCACGCTGGTGATCGTGTCCGCCCTGATCATGTCGCCCTCCTCTGCACCCGCAGCCAATGCCGGGATCAATGGCTCCACAGCGGCAAACATTACAGTCAACACATTTGCGGATGAGGATACAGATAACGCAAGCTGCTCATTGCGCGAAGCCATCAAAGCGGCCAACAACGACACAGCCTATCAGGGCTGTTCCGCCGGGTCTGGGGCGGATGTGATCGGCGTACCAGCCGGGACGTACACACTTAGCGATCAACTGCCTTTTGTGAATAGTACCATCACAATTCAGGGCAACAACGCCATTGTGCAGGCGGACGCCAATCCGAATACTGCCACCTATCGCATCTTTGAAGTCTCCGGTGCGGGCGATCTGACTATCAACCACCTGATCCTTGAGAATGGAAATTGTCCCAACAGCCTTGGCTGTTCCAATAGCACAGGCAATCAGGAACAGGACAAGGGGATGGGTGGCGCAATTATCAACGCGGGCATCCTGACCGTCAATGACAGCAGAATCAAAAACAATACTTCCGCCAGCACTGGTGGCGGAATTTTCCTTCGGCAGGGTACGCTGACTGTGCTGAACACCGTTTTTGAGAACAACACCGCTGCCAGCGGCGGCGGCATTGGCACAGGCGGCTCTGGCAGCATCAGCGTGACGGACAGCACCTTCTCTGGCAACTCAGCCAGCAGCGGTGGTGGCATCTCCAGCGGCTCCAGCAACAATCCTGTGAACGTCACGGGCAGCACCTTCTCCGGCAATTCCGCGGGTTCGGGGTTCGGTGGCGGTATCGGCAGCAGCGGCAATCTGGACGTGAGGACAAGCACATTCCTTAGCAACACGGCGGGCAGCGGCGCTGGCATCTCCAGCAGTTATGGCGGCAATGCTTCGATTGTGGGGAACAGCACATTCTCGGGCAACACAGCTACGAGCAAAGGCGGCGGCATCTACAACGACGCTGACCTGACCTTAACAAACAATACCTTCAGCCTGAACTCTGCTCCCACAGGTGGCGGCTTCTACAACGACCCCTATAAGCAAGAGAACGAGAATATCTACCCGGTTGTCAATCTGAAGAACACCCTCCTTGCCAATAGCACCAGCGGCGACGACTGCTACAATTATGTCAATGGGGCCGTCAAGCCAGTTCTGGGCAACAACAACCTGATTGAGAGCGACAGCGCTGGCAACAATGCCTGTGGAACAACAGATCCCATCAACAACAGTGATCCCCTATTGGGAACGATGACCGGTTCCCCGGCCTTCTATCCCCTCCTGACTGGTTCGCCCGCCATCAATGCAGGCAATGACAGCGACTGCGCCGCGGCCCCGGTCAACAACGCCTCTCAGAATGGCGTCACCCGCCCGAAAAGTACCCATTGTGATATCGGCTCTTACGAAGCGAATGTGGCGGGTACACCTACAGCTTACGTCGTCAACAGCAACGCCGATCACGACGACGGTGTCTGTGACGTCTTTGGCACGGGCACGGGTTTCCAAGACTGCACCCTGCGCGAGGCCATCACGCTTGCCAACGCCAACATCGCCCCGGACACGATCACCTTCAGCCTCAGCACCGTTATCACGCTCGGCGCACCCCTGCCCGCCATTGACGACGACGTGACGATTGATGGTGCAGGTAACACGCCAGCACCGACCATTGACGGCGCGAACGCGTATCAAGTGTTCACTGTCAACAATGGCAAGACCCTTAACTTGAGTTTGGAGTCGCGCTGCGTCATAGACGAGACAAAAAGAAGATATGAACGAGGCAGGCAAGCAATTTAACAAAAGAGAAGGAATCGGCGAATATTAGACGAGTGATGCGTGATGAATGTAGAGAATAGGAGCGTCCAATGAT
>CAMDEX010000278.1 GCA_945897075.1 Litorilinea aerophila | reverse complement strand
TGGGGGCCACCGATGGGTGTGCGTCAGATTTTTAGAAATGCGGCTGAAACCTTCGTCAACCGCATCACAGCCAGTCGAGTGTCTCGGTCATTTCCAAAAATGTGACGCACACCCTTTATGAACGTGCCGCAAAGATAGATAGCCCACTTCCGGGAAGGTTGTCAAGTGCCGTTCTGTAGCCCTCAGCGCGGGAAGGCCCAGCGACCGGGGCCGTGGCTATGCAAATAGAGTTCCACAGCCAGGGCAATGTCGTCGCGCGTCCCCGGCAGCTGGGCGCTGAGCCAGTAGCCAAAGTCGCTGGCCCAGGGTTCACCGTCAAGAACGGTACGCAGATAAAGCTGGGCCACAGGCCCAGCCTCGGCCAGCATCCCCGTGGATGCAAACGCGGCTGGTATCAGCGCGGTATTGTATTCGATCCGGTGAAAGGCAGGCTGCCAGCCGGGGCAGGCCAGACTGGGCAGCAGGTCAAGGGTCATATACTGGGCGCGGGGATCGCTGTTGTAGGGCAGACCGACGCTGCCTGCGTTCAAAAAGCGTTTGTCGCCGATCTCTCTGTCCAAAGGGCGGTGGGTATGGCCGCCGATAATCAGCGGCTCGGTATAAGCGGCGAAAGTGCGTGCAATATCCGCCGCGTTACTTTCGGGGGAAACGCCGACAAAGGGGTTGCCGGGCAGCCCGTGCAACAGACGGATCGGCGGGGCACCATCCAGGGCAACGCTTATCTCAGCGGGCAGGGCGCGCAACACGGCGATGGATGCGGCGCTCAGATGATCCCACGTCCAGTACATAACGGGGAAACGGCTGCGCACGTCAAAGGGCGGGCGGTTCTCCGGGGTGTGTAGGCGGCTGATGATCAGGTCGTGGTTGCCGGAGACAGAAGGCCAGCCCCGCGTGCATAGCAGCGCCATCACTTCGTTGTTCCAGGGGCAACGGTTGACCAGATCGCCCAGGAGGTAGACCCCGTCGGGGGATTGTCTATCCAAATGGGCCAACACCGCCTCCAGCGCGGGCAGATTGCCGTGAATGTCGCCCAGAATGGCGAGACGCAGTGAAGGGGTCATGGCATCTGAATGCCCAAAGGGTCGCGCTGGTACACATACTGATCGCGCCCAGTGGCCTGTACATAGGCGGCAAAGGCCCCACGCAGATCGCCGTCCGCGTCGTGGCCGTGGCTATGACACCAGCGGTAGTAGTCCACAATCTCTGGCTCGGCTGTCACCAACTCCCAATAGAAAATCGTGGCGATGGGGCCGCCCGCTTCCAGCAGCCCACTGCTGTAAAAGGCTTCCAACGCGGGGCGGCGGTCGTAGGCCACTCGATGCTGCTCCACCCGCCAACCACCCGCTTCGACACTCTCCGGCACACTCTCCAGCACGGCAAAGGCCGCCCGCGTATCCTTTTCCAGAGGCAGACCCACACTGCCCGGGTTGAGCAGATGCCAGTACTCTTTGCGCGCTGGGCCACTATCTGCCCGAAAGTGGCCGTCCTCCCCGTGCGGGTTGGTCTGGGGGTCGCTGGCCACAGAGAGCGAAAGTTGCCGGTCCACCTGGACGTGGGTGTGGGCGGAGATGATCGTATGTTGCGCGATGTCGCGGATTTCCAGCACAATTTTCTCCGCGGGCATCTGCTGGTAGAAGCCCACCCGGTTGCGCCCCGGCACGCCGTGGGCCATGCGGATGGGTTGGGTGCCAGGGAAGTAGAAAGTGCGCTCATCGGGCAGGGAGGCCAGGTAGTGGGCCTGCTCGGTAGTCACATTCCGTATCAACCAGTGCAGACTGCCCCAACGCACCGGGTCGTCGGAGCCGGGGATGGCGCGTTCGCTGCCGTAATCCAGCAGATAAAACTCGTGGTTGCCGCGCACCACTGCCCAATCGGTCTTGCGCACATAGTCAATAATCGCGCCGTTGAAGGGTACGGGGTTGATCAGATCGCCGTCCAGCAGCACAAAATCGGGCTGGATGCGTTCCAGCTCGGCCAGAACAGCCTGGAAGGCGGGCAGGTTTCCGTGAATGTCGGCGAGAACGGCAAGACGCATAGCGGTTTCAGGGTAGCTGGTCGGTTAGGAGAAGAGGGGGACGCAGATTTTTGTGATCGGAATTGATCTGCGCTGTCTAAAAAAAGGACACAGATCACAGAATTCACGGACAAAATCTGCGTAATCTGCGTTTTGATTTTTATTCCATGTGGTGCATAAGGAACTGATCTGCGCAAAAATCAGCGGGTGGAATTGTAACCCAATTTGGCTGGATCGCAGAAACAGAGCAGACAAAGTATAATAGCGGGTATCTGCGCGGACCAGTGAGCGCTGATTGAGTAGCCGAGTCTGCGAGGCGTATCGAAATCAAGCGAACGGGTCTACAAGAAGATCACTCGTTAACCCGCTTGGTTTCGATACGGCTGGAAACAGCACCCGCATTCTTATGCGACGCCTACTCAACCTGCGCTGATCCGCGTAATTTATTCCCACCAGCAGAGGAGAACATTCGATGACCATTCACCACTTCCAACCCACCCACTACCACACAACCATCGGCTCGCACGCACCTGTGCTGCGTGTGCAGAGCGGCGACACAATCATCACCACAACCGTTGACGCGCGCGGCCAGGACGCACACGGCAGCCAGATCACCGAGCCGGGCAATCCAATGACCGGCCCCTTTTACGTGGAAGGGGCGCAGCCGGGGGATACCCTCGTCGTGCGTCTGGACAAATTGACCCCCAACCGGCCTACGGGCTGGACACGCAAAATGGTGGCCCCCAATGTGGTGGACCCGGACTACGTGACCCAACTGCCCTGGCCGAGCAGCCAGGAAGATACGCTGGCAACCTGGCGCATCGACAACGCGGCTGGCACTGCTACCCTGGCCGAACCGGCGACAACGAGCCTGGGCGCTTTTACGCTGCCTCTGGCCCCGATGGTGGGCTGTTTTGGCGTGGCCCCAGCCCGCGGCGAGGCGATCTCCACAGCCACCTCCGCCCAGCACGGGGGCAATATGGACTATCGCGGCTTTGGAGAAGGGGTGACAGTCTACTTTCCGGTCTTGACCGAAGGCGCACTCTTTCACATCGGCGACGGCCACGCGCTGCAAGGCGACGGTGAGATCGTGGGCACGGGCATCGAGATTTCCTTCGATGTGGTGTTTACGCTCTCCGTACACAAAGGCAAGCGCATCTTCTGGCCGCGCGGCGAAAACGCCGACTACATCTTCACCGTCGGCAACGCCCGCCCCCTGGACCAGTGCGTGCAACACGCCACCACCGAAATGCTGCGCTGGCTGCAAAGCGATTACGGCCTGGACCCAGTAGGCGCGCATATTCTGATGGGTCAATGCGTGGAATACGACCTGGGCAATATCTTCGACCCAGCCTTTACGATGGTATGTAAGGTTCCGAAGCGGGTGTTGAGATAGGGGATTGGGGATTGGGGATCGGGGATCGGGGATCGGGGATCGGGGATTGGGGATCGGGGATTGGGGATCGGGGATCGGGGATTGGGGATCGGGGATCGGGGATCGGGGATCGGGGATCGGGGATCGGGGACACGATACGTCCAGTCGCCAGTCCCCAGTCGCCAGTCCCCAATCTCCAGCCCCCAGTCCCCAGTCGCCAATCGCCAGTCCCCAGCCCCCAGTCCCCAGCCCCCTATAACCCCTTGTACGTCCACAGCCGGTTGGCGGCGAAATTCCAAAAGAGGACGACGCCGATGGCGAGCAGTTTGGCGACGTTGTAAGAGAGGGTAAAGCCCAAATGCTGGTCGCCCACCAGCGCGATCCATTGGGCCTCGAAGCCGTGGTGGATGGTGAGAAAGACGGCCATATTGATAGACAGGCCAATCACACTGACCAGCGCAAATTGGCCCAACTGTTTGCCCGCGTGGCGATCCTGGCTCTCTGGGAAGGTCCAACGCCGGTTCAGAAAAAAGTTCTGGATCACTGCGGCGACAAAACTGACGGCATTCGCCTGCCATTCGGCAAAGCCGGCAAGCTGGATCAGCAGGTTGAGGATACTAAAATCCGTTAAAGCGCCAGCCGCGCCGACGGTGGCAAATTTGACGAAACGCTTGGCCTCTTTGCGTTTGCGTCCCTTGAAGGGCAATACACTGTACAAATTCACAAGAAATCTACTCCTTCAAGGCATAGCAACGGGGATCGTGGATAGGGTCTACGGTTGCAGCTACGGTCAGTGGTCTATCGTCTGCGGTCTATTGGTAAGAGCCGCCACGCCCAGCCAGAGAGCGATGTGCAGATGGATGCCCTGCACGTAGAGATTGTCAAACAGGTGGTGAATGGTCAGGTGTGCCACCACCCCCAGAACGCCAACGAGCAGCGCATGTTCCCAGGTGCCAGAACGGTTGCGGCGCACTGCCCGCCACAGCCAGACGATAATGCTGCCCCACAGCAGCAGATAAGCGGCCAGACCTGCCAGCCCCGTCTCCGCCAGAACGTTCAGGTAGACGTTATGGGCGTGCCCCAGCGCATCTTCCCAGGCGAGCAAGCGCACTTGGGGGTAGATCACCGCGTAATTGCCCGGCCCCACACCCAGCCACGGCGATATCTCCCACATGCGCAGGGCTGCCAGCCAGTGAGCCAGCCGTTCGATGACAGAAAAATTTTCGTCGGTGACAGGCTGGGCGACGATCTGCGCAATCCCGACGCCGAAGTAGGCGGGCACATCAGCCAGACGGTCGGCAACAGGTGCGGGGAGTGCGGACGGGCTAATCCCGCCCAGCGCCCCCCACAGAAGCAGCGCCAACAGACCGACAAGACCCGCCAACAGCATCCGTCTGCTGCGTAAAAGCACGACCAACCCCACACCCACAACCGCTCCTAGCCAGCCGCCCCGGCTCCAACTCGCCAACAGCCCTGCGCCCATCACCCCAGCCAGCCCGGAATAGAGCAGCGCCATCGTAGGGCGGACTGGGGGTGTCCCCTGGGCCCCGCTCCGTTGCCAGCCCCAAAGGGCCAGACTGACCGCCACCGGCAACGTAAGCCCCAAATAACCCGCATACGGATTGGGCTGGTGAAAGCTGCCCGCAGCCCGCATGAAACGTCCCAACAACACGAAAGCGTCCGGGCCGATGCGGAAAAGAAACTGGTAGATGCCAAGCACCCCCTGGGCCGCGCCGCCAGCCAGCAGCGCCAACACCAGCCAACGGCTCTGGCCCGGCGTCAACGTCTGCCCTACCAGCCAGACGACAAGAGCAAATTCGATCCATTTTACCACTTCGCTCACCGCTTCGGTCAAATCAACTGCGGCGTAGCTGGCAAGCAGAAGTACGGCCAGGTAGGGGAGAATCCAGCTAGAGAGAGAAACCGATTGCAGACGAAGGGACTTGCGGCGCACACCGTCGGCAAACCAGAGCGCGACCGCCCCGGCCAGCAGCAGATCGGTCAAGCTGAGCGGCCCAGACTTGATTCCGCTGGTGAAGGGCAGCAACAGGGCGATCCCCGGCCAGGCCAGCCACGGCCAACGCAGGAGGAGCAATCCACCACCCACCGCGCCCAGCAGCAGCCCGACGAGGGGCAAAGGCAGGGTCGCCAGCAACCAAGCGGCCAGCATCAGACAGAGACTCCAAGCGGCGATACGCGCGAGTTGCCTTCGATTCTGAGGAGGAATCGCTACCAGTTCCCCAAACATTCTTCTCCTCTTTGTGTCTTTGTGTCTTTGTGTCTTTGTTGTTTACACGAAGAAGCCCGACCGCAATTGGTCGGGCTTCTTCGTTGTGGCGGAGAGGGTGGGATTCGAACCCACGAGGGCGTAAACCCTACGCGTTTTCGAGACGCGCGCACTCGGCCGGACTATGCGACCTCTCCTTGTGCATTGTACGCCGCTATCGTATCAAATCCCTGCCAAATTGTACAATCTCTGTAGGTCGGAATGGTATTCCGACCAGCCGTGGGTCGGACTGACAAATCTCTGAGGTCGGACTGACAGTCCGACCTACAGGAGTGCGTCGGCCAGTTCAATGAAATCCGTCACCGTCACGTCGGGTTGGTAGGGGGAATCCTCCACGGGCAGGCGGTAACGGTCTACGTAGGCCGCCCGGTAGCCGCAGGCCCGCGCCCCCACCAGATCGAAAGAATTGGACGAAACCATCAAACACTCGCCCACTTCCAGCCCCAGAAGATGGGCCGCACGCAAGTAGACGCCGGGATGGGGCTTGAATGCGCCGTTGCCCGTGGCCGAAATGATGGCATGGAAAGGCCAACCCACCCGATTTTGCGCCAGATGATCGAGAAAGTGGGGATCGCCGTTGGAGAGAACGACCAGTTGGTAGCGATTCTGCAGCCGTTCCAAACCAGCGCTGACCTCCGGAAAAGGTGAGAGGAATTGCCACGCGCCCATCAGCTCGTCCACGCGGGCAGGGGTGGCGTCCATACCGTTCAGCCGCAGCACATAATGGCAGGCCCGGCGCACAGTCTCCAGATAGCCGGCGTGGCCGAGCATCATAATCGTGTCCTGATACTGCTCCAAACGCTGTCGCCCCCGCCAATCAGCCCAGAATTTGTCGGCTGTCACGCCGGGAGCTTCTCGCTGCAAAAAGTCGGTGATGTACGGGGTCAGGCTGCCGCCCAAGTCCAGAATCGTGCCGAAGAGATCAAAAGTGAGCGCTTTAACGCCGGAGAAGTTGTCCATTGGGGAACCTTTCAGTGTGACCACAGACGGCGGACGACCGACGGCGGGATCGAACAGGGGCGGTCTGTCGTCCGCGGTCGGCTGTCCCTATCCCAGCACGGCGTGGGCAACGGGGTAGACCATGCGGTCTGCCGCGTCAAAATCCAGGGGCTGGGCCGGGCCGACAACTTCCAGGGCCGGATGCTTTGCCACTTCGTCCACCAGCGCAGAGGAGAGCCAGAGGGTAGCCAACTCTAAGGTATTCTTGATCAGCACCACCCGGGCCGCGGATGGCTCGATACCGGCCAGGCCGGCGGCGATGACCGCTCGATCGTTGGGCAGAGTGATGGGCTGCCTGGCTCCGGCAAAGTTACGCGCCGTAAGGCAGTTGGTGTAGGTGGCCGCCCAGTCCACCTGCTCCACCAGGCGGCGAGGCACCAGATCAGCCATACCGATGCCGGCCGCGTTGCCGTGGCTGTCCGGGGTCAGTTCCAGGACGGCGATGCAGCGATAATCTGGCTGCCGCGGCCCTGCGTTGCGCCGCCACATGCCGATCACATTTGTGTCCATCCCGGTGCCGCTGATGTCCTTGCCCATTTCCTGCACAAGCAGCAGGTCCAGCGGATCAAAGGGGATGTTGGGTTGAAGCTCTTTCGCCAACTCCAGCAGAGGAGGCTCGTCGCTCTCGATACGTTCCCCAGGGATGACGGCAATGCGGGCTGGCTGGTGCTGGCCGTTGTCCACAATCGCCACGCCGGCGATAACTGGTCGGTTCGCGATGGCGATGCGGGCCGCTTTTGCCATCGCCGTCCCGACGCCGTGGGCGTGGACGACATCCGCGCCCAGAGGTTTGCCCAGGCCGATCGCCATGATTTTGAAGAGGCCGCTCTCCCAGGGAGCGCGGAAGGCGGTGTGGGCTTTGATGCGGTTGACGACGATCACCCCGTCGGCTTCCGCGGCGAATTTGTCCCAATGGACGGGCATACCGTCGGGCGTCGTCCCGATCTGTACAGTCTCCAAACTGCTCAAAATCGGCACGCCCAGTTCGCCCATGCCATAGCCGAGCAGAACCTCTCGCTGGCCTTCGGCGGTGGCCGCGCCGTGGCTGCCCATGGCGGGGACGAGGAAAGGCTGCGCACCCGCCGCGCGCAGGCTATCCACCACCGCGCCCACCACTGCTGTATAGCAGGAGATGCCCCGGCTGCCCACGGCCACACAGACGCGCATCCCCGGCTTCACCCGTTCAGCCAGAGGCAGCGCGGCCATGCCAGCCCGCACAGCACCAGCCACGTCCGCCACTTCCTCGGTAGAAACCCGCTGGCGTACAGGTGTCAACATCAGATCAGCGTTCATTGCCATCCTCCAGCAATCGTAGGGGCGCTGCTTGCTGCGCCCGCTGTATGTCGGGC
>CAMDEX010000277.1 GCA_945897075.1 Litorilinea aerophila | reverse complement strand
GGATCGCTCGGCATCGGTTTGAGAGCGATCTTCGCACAGCAGCGATTTGCACGGCTCTTGAGCAAATTGAGCGTGTGCATTCCTTGCGAGGCGTCTTTCCGTAAGTCCGTCATCCTCTGGCTTCAGATCGGCTACCGCCTGCTCCAACTCGTTACCGGCTATCTTCTCTGCTTGCAACTCCTTTCTCCGTCCCACGAATGTCTTGAAACGATCCCAAGTGGCGTCCACATCCCTCGTGTGCATCGTTGGCTGATCTGTCGGCTTGGGAAAGCGGCTGTCAGTGACAAAGGGGATTGATTCGAAGACTTGCGCATTCTCAATCCATTCATCCCGAATCGGCGCGCCAGTATCTACGATGAAATAACCGCCGTTGTCTTCCAGGGTTACAGTAGCGGAAACTTGCACGTTCTTCAAAAAGTCTCCCAATACCCCGGCCAACCCGAAGGCTACGAGCGTATCGGTCAACGTACCGGTGGATTTGGGTACATAAAAGCGTTGTGCGTTTGTCATCCGACCTCCTCTAAGGTGCAGAAATACAACCTGTCCAATTCTTGCATCATTTATTACTCCTCCTGTGACAATCCATCGCATAGCCGTAGAAGCCGCACAATCCACAAATAAAGCAACACCTGTTGAAACTCACCGGGCTGAATCAGTATTTTGTCCAATAAGCCACCTATTCGGTCTGCTTCGGTGACTGGCCGTTTTGCAGCAGCGAATCCGGCCGCAGCCAGGGCGTCTGCAAGCGTTTTCGCCGCTGCCGGGTCCAATGCAAATGGCTTGAAGCTTTCGGTTCCGGTACTGTGATGCCGGGCAATCGCCGTCAGGACAGCTCGCCCTAAAGCCGAAGCGTCTGTCATCAATTCAGCCACAACTCGTGCTGTCGCCACTGCGCTCTCCCCAGCGTGGGGCGGACGGCTGACCTGTCGATCTGCTGCTTTGCGCGCTGCTGTGTGCGCCGGATTGTTTGGGTTGAGATGGGTATGCACCGCCATATAACTCGGATCAGAAATCGGTTCCCCAATCCCTTTCTGATAAAGCCGCACCCACTTCTGCCAGCGGCTGTCCATTTTGGCCGTGTCGTGGCAGGCAATCGCCAAGCGCACCGCCCGATCCAATCCGCCCGCGGGCAACAGTCCCAATTCCGCCGTTCGTCGCTCCACATACGCGTAATCCTTGCCAAAATCCCGCCGATAGACCTTCAACATCTGGCTGATGTGTTCCCCGTAGCTCTCTAAATCGTAGGCAAACGGACGGCGGCTGTTGCCCTGCGGCCACGTACCCGGCGCTGAAGACCAGCCATTTGCTTCTTCTGCGGACACCACACGAAAGCCAATCTCCTCACTGTAATGGACGAAGACGCTGTTGACTACGACAACCGATGCTGTATTCAGCAGGCCAGTGTCAGTGATCTGCTGCCAGCGTACCGAAGGCACAGAACCCGGCGTCTCCCCGTCGCCTTCGTCCACAATCGGCAATGCCATCAGCCAGGGAGCATCTTCAAATTCACCACCGATCCACCCATCCCGGAATTCCTGTAGAGAGCGAAACAGTCCAAAAACACTGCCCCGCTGGAAGCTGAAGCCTTGCGCTGCATATGGATTCCCTACCGCCTCTGCTGTGGGCGCGGCCAGCACAGTTACACTGTCGATATGGCGGATCAACTCCTGGCGTTGCGCCCGGTCGTGACTCTCAATCGCTGCGTAAATCTGCCGCCAGATCATCCCCTTTTGGCGATCTATCGCAGTCAGGAGTTGTTTGTCTCCTTCCGTATGCACTTCATCCACAATAGCCTGCTCGGTTTGAAAGTTAATCTCTTGACCGTTGCGCTGTACAAAACTATCCCAACTGGTCTGACAGATAGCCGCGCCATAGGGCATAAAGTCCGGCTTTGCTTCGCTTTCCGGCTTGGGCTGGCGGGTAGGAACGGGATAGACGTATACGTGACCTTCTTCGCCTGGATAGCGGGCGCAGCGTCCGGCCCGCTGCAGCACAGAATTGGCTGGCGCAATCTCCGTGTGTAAGCGGTCACAGGTGATGTCCAGACCAACTTCCACCACCTGCGTTGCAATCAGAATCAGGCTGTCGCTCTGGCGTTTGTCAATATCCTTTCCGAATTCACAGCGAATCTCCTTTTCCTTTCCCTGGCGATCTTCCTGTAAAAAACGGCTGTGTAATAGCCGAATTTTTGTCCCTCCTCGTTGTGGGTGGTCGCGCAGCGACTCATACAAGTTTTGCGCCCTCGCCACCTGATTGCAGACGACGATTGAGCGGGTAACGCCCGTCTCGGCGTGGGCCGTCAGCACGGCATCGGCTGAAAGAGGCTGGTCTTGCGTATGAAAGAAACGCCGCCGCGCAGTCTTACCGTTGCCAGATGCAATCGCTGCATATTCCTCGGCGGAGACAGTCACCACCTCTGCGCCCAGCCGATGGGCCAGCTCGTCCAACATTGTGCTGGAAAAGGTTGCCGTCATCAAGACAAAAGGAACGATTCCCTTCAGTTCGGCCAACAATTGCAGCGTCGTCACCAGCGCACCCGAAGCGCCGCCATCCTCACCGAAGGGAAACAAGTGGAATTCATCGAAGACCAAATAGGAGGAATAGAACGCGCCTGCGTTCATATTGGCCCGCCCCGGTGTGAGTGAATACGGCACGGCCAGCGCACTGCTCAAACTCTGGTCAATCGTGGCGAAGATCAGATCACCCAGGAATTGCGGGTCTTCGGAACGCTCGCCGGTTTGGATTTTTACCCGTAAGTCCGTTCGGAATCGCTTGTTGTAGCTGACTGCGAGGGATGCATATTCCGCTTCAAACTGACTTGCCAACACACGCATCGGCACAGAATAGATACACTTGCGCGGGAAAGAATCCGGTGACGTATCGAAAAATGCTTCTATATAGGGTGCAAGCGCCGCCCGCGTCTTCCCGCAACCTGTGGGTGCCTGCAATACGACCGATTTTCCTTGTTGGATGAGTGTCTTGACTCGTTCCTGATAAGGATAAAGTGCCAACGTCGCTGCCTCCTATAAAGCTACTCGCCGAAAAAGTCGGTTAATGTCCGCGAAATACTGTCGGTCATTTCGCTTTGTACGATCCATCCATAGCATTCGGCCATTGCTTTGGTTTCTCCCGTCATTTCCTCCCGCAACCCCACCGGCCCCACCACCTCACAATCCGCACCCCAGCCCCGAATCCAGGGCAGCATCTCTTGGGTTGTGGCTACCTGCGCCCGCCAGAGCAGGTAGCCGTCGCTGTCCAGGGTAGTCTGCTCGGAGCGGTGCCAGTGGCTCTCCTGCACCCGGTTGGCCACACGGGGGTGAAACTTGAGCACCACCTCCACCGGGTCGCCCTCGGTGTACCAGATACCCCAGGCGTTGCGCAGCAGTGCGTCCGCGTCGAAATCCGCTGGGATGGCATAGCTCTCTTGCGAAACCACAGCGGCTTTCAGGCGTTCGATCTTGAAAGTACGCACGGCCCCCGGTGGCTCCCGCAGCCCGATCACATGGCTGGTCTGGCCCACCGCGTATGGCTCGATCAGATAGGGCGAGAAGGTGTATTGGAAGACCCGTCCATCCTCCATCTGATGGCTCACGGTCAGCTTGTGCCCGCTGGACCAGGCTTCGGTCAACTTCTGCAACACATCCAGATAGACCGGGTCCCGGTAGACCGCTGCCTCGTCCATGGCGTCCGCCGAGCGCAGTAGATGGCTGCTGACATTCTGATCCAGCCGTTGCAGCGCCTTCCCCAATTTGCGCAGGGCCGAGGCCGCATGGGGGTTTTGCTTGTCTGTGCGCGTCGCCAACAAACGGGTAGCCAGATGGATAGCCATCACCTCATGCAGGCTAAAGCTGGCTTTGGTCAGATCCGAGGCGCGATCGATCTTCAGTTTATCCCCGTCCAGGTCATCTACGTAAATGCTAGGCGGCAGATGGTCTTTGTCCAGATATTTTGTGATGGTTGAACGGTTGACATCCAGACGGCGCGCAATCTCCGCCCGCGTCATTCCCTCTGGATGCGCCCACAAGAGTTGCTCAATCTGCAACAATCGTTGTGATTTTTCTTGTGCCCGGTTCATTGGTTGCCCTTTCTGCTTATAACGGATGGAATAATCCAAGCATAGCACGCCCTGTTGCCAAATCCCGCAAATGGGCCACATTTTGCCTATTGGCTCTTCCCAAAAGGCCATAGACCGCCCTGCTTATCCTCTGATAGCAAAAAGCCGGCCTCCTCCAGGCTGGGTAGACGGCGTTGGATAGTAGACGAGGCCACACCCAACCGTTCTGCCAATTCGGTGGGATTCAATCCGGGGTTCTCGGCGATCTGCGCGTAGGTCTGCTCCATCTCTGTCTCTTTCTTGCTCCAAAAAGCCATTGGGTTGCTCCATTCTGCAATCAGCGTTTGACGATGATTCCAGAATGGAGGACGGGTGTTGCCAGTACAGCAACAGCGGGCAACGAATTTTGCAAGTCAATTTCACACCCGCCGCGATGATGCGCAAAGCGTTGTGGCGGCGAACAAAGCATACGCCATTTTGAAAAAATACGCAATCAAACAGAAAGCAAGCTGTGCCGTATCGCAAACCAGCCGCATACCCTGTCAGCCTGCTCTTTGCGGGCTTCAGCCACGCCCGCGATTGCCCTCTCTCTTGTCAAAAGAAGCCCTTCTCACTGCCCGGTGGCCGTCGCACACCTGTTGCTGGCGGCTGCCCAACCACCCAGAGTCACTCCCCCCGCTGTTGGTGGCAGTCGCACACCCTCTGGTGGTCGCTTCCCACCTGTTGGTGGCGGCGGCCCAACTACCCAGAGCCACTCCCCCGGCTGTTGGTGGCTACTGCGCACCCTCTCGTGGCGGCTTCCCACCCGTTGGTGGCCCCTCCCCAACCCCCCAGAGTCGCTCCCCCTGCTGTTGGTGGCAGTCGCACTTCCCCTGGTGACGGTCGCACACTAGCTGGTGGCGGCTTCCCACCTGCTGGTGGCCGCTCCTCAACTGCCCTGAAAAAAGTCCCCGGCACTTTACGAACTTGCATGGCTGCAACTTCATCTACCGACTCGCGAGGAGAGAAAGTGCCGGGGACTTTTTCATCCCCCGTGGCGCTCGACAGTGCATGAAGAACTATTCAGAAAGAAACGGGCGCTGTTGGGTTCTCCCGGCGCACGATGGAGCGTAAGCGGTGATCTCTGGCCGGGAGAACCCAACCTACGACTTTCCGATCTCGGCTTCGGGCGCAGCCAGCAGCGCCCCTACGCAGGTGCGATACCAATACAATACTTGGTACGATTACGCATAATCTACTATAGTCTGCTTGCGCATTGTGCGCTAGAGTGTACACAATCGTATTTACGATTACCGGTTTCTAACGCCGGTTTGAACCTCTGTCGTGGCCGCGGCTCTTGCAGCAGCCCGGCCAAACGCCCGCTTGAAAGGAGCTTCCCATGTCATCTCGTTCTATCGCCAACCGTCTGGAGTCCGCCCGTCTGGCCCTGCACAACGCCCTGGCCGAGTCGGAGCTTCTCGCCGCGCTCGGTCAGTTCGGCTATGATGAAAGCCGTCTGCAACAGGGCAGAAGCCTCTATGAGAGCGCCCTGGCTGTCTGGCAGAGCCAGCAGCAGAAGCAGGGCCGTCGCCGGGCGGCCAGCGCGGCCTACCACCAGGCCGATGCCGCGGCCAACCGGGTCTATATGCGTGCGGTCAAACTCTGCCGCACCCTCTACCGCGACGATCCCGTCACCTACCGCAGCCTGGGGCTGGACGGCCCGCGCAGCACTGCCTTTGCCCGCCGCGTGGCCCAGATGCGCCTCTTCTACACTGCGGCCCTGGGCAGCCCGGCCATTCTCTCCACCCTGACCGACTACGGCCTCACCCAGAGCCAATTGCAGAACGATTTTGCCCTGGTCACCGCGCTGGAGAGTGCCCGCTCTCAACGCGAGGTGGAGAATGGCGAGGTGCTGGGGGCCACACGCGTCCGCCAGGAAGCGATCTCCGTGCTGGACCGTTGGATGGGTGACTTTGCCGCCATCGCCCGTCTGGCCCTGGAAGAAAACCCGCAACGGTTGGAGATGCTCGGTCTGGCCGGCGATTGAAGCTATCTCGGTTTACTTGACAACTCTGCCCACCGACGCGACAATGTGACTATCCGGTCAACGACTGGGTAGTCACTTTGTTTTGGAAGCCGGTTCGGAAAATAAGTAACTGTCCGTAAACAACTTGGGTGCGCTGATTCCGGGAATCGGCCACACGAGATCTCGAATTCCCGTGTACGTCTGGCCGATTCCCGGAATCGTGTCGCCGAAACCGCTACGTTAATAACGGACAATTACTAAGGACACGGATGGACACGTATAAGACGGATTCTTACTCCGTACCACTTTTTCTCCCGCCAAGACGCAGAGCCGCAGAGAAAAGCAGACATTTCTCATTCTTTCCCCCTCTGCGTCTCTGCGCCTCTGCGGGAGACTTTTCGTGTTTTTCTCCCGCCAAGATGCAGAGCCGCAGAGAAAAGCCGACATTTCTCATTCTTTCCCCCTCTGCGCCTCTGCGCGAGACTTTTCGTATTTTTCTCCCGCCAAGACGCAGAGCCGCAGAGAAAAGCAGACATTTCTCATTCTTTCCCCCTCTGCGTCTCTGCGCCTCTGCGCGAGACTTTTCGTGTTTTTCTCCCGCCAAGACGCAGAGCTGCAGAGAAAAGCAGACATTTCTCATTCTTTCCCCCTCTGCGCCTCTGCGCGAGACCTTTCATCGCTGAATTTCCAGGAGAAACCCAATGGGCAAAATCGCGACAATGGCCTGGCGCAATCTCTGGCGCAACTGGCGGCGCACCGCCATCGCTCTGGTGGCGATTGTGCTGGGGCTGGTACTCCTGCTCCTCTTTGATGGGATGATCCGCGGCTCGGATCAGGCGATCTTTGGCAACGCGGTCAAACTCTACGGCGGCAACATCCAGGTTCACGCGCCCGGCTACCGCGTCAAAGCCAGCCGTCTGCCCCTCCTGCCCCTGGCCGATGCCGACGCGGTGGTGACCGCCGCGGCCAACCGCCCAGCCGTGGCGGTGGCGGGCGTGGGCAGCAGCCAGGCGCAGCCGGAAATTTTGGCCGCGGCGCGGCGCATTCACACGGGCGGGCTGATCACCAACCGGGAAGGCTCGTTCCCCGTCGCCATCACCGGTGTCGAGCCGGAGATTGAAAAGGCGCTGAGCATCCAGGCCGCCAATGTCTCTGCCGGGCGCTATCTGCTGGCCGACGACGGCGACGCGCTCTTCATCGGGCAGGGGCTGGCAAAGCTGCTCAACGCGGGCGTGGGCGACCGGGTGACGCTGATCGGGCGCAGCGCAGACCAGACGATGCGCCAGCGCAGCATGACAATTGTGGGCATCTACGATCTGGGCATGGACGAGGCCGAACAGGGCGCGGTCTTCATCACCCTGGCCGAAGCCCAGACCCTCTACAACCTGCGCGGCCAGGTGACGGAGGTGGCGATTACCCTGCGCAATGTGGGCCAAGAGGCGCAACTCATCGCCGATCTCCAGCGCGCCTTGTCCGGCTACGAGATTGATTCCTGGGCCACCCTGCGCCCGGAGATCACCGAAACCCTGCGCACAAAGCTGGCCTTTACCACAATTTTTGGGCTGATTGTGATCTTGATCGCCAGCATCGGCATTCTCAACATCCAGCTGATGGCGGTCTTTGAACGCACGCGCGAGATGGGGGTGCTGGCCAGCCTGGGCATGAAGGCGCAGCAGATGATGAACCTCTTTCTCTGGGAAGGGCTTTTTATCGGGCTGCTCGGCGCGCTGGTCGGCTGTCTGCTCGGTGCGGGGCTGGTGGGGCTGCTGGGGAGCGTAGGTGTGGCCCTCCCCACCTCCGGTATGGGCGAGCTCAGCGTGCTGATGGGCAGCCGCCTCTACCCCAGCATCGCGCTGGCCGACACCATCAACCGCGGGCTGACCGTCGTGCTGATCGTGGCCGCCGCCTCGCTCTACCCGGCCTGGCAGGCTTCCCGCAAGCAGCCGGCCGAGGCACTGCATCAAGTATAGGACTGGGGA
>CAMDEX010000276.1 GCA_945897075.1 Litorilinea aerophila | reverse complement strand
GACGTGAAACGTGAGATCGCTGGATGATCTCACGTTTCACGTCTCACGCTTCCTTTGAATGAGGAAGCCTATGCGATTTCCCTTTACGCTGTATATCGAAAAACGCACCGCGGACATTCCCGGCTGGCTGCCCGCGGCCACATCGCTTGGCTCGGTGATCGTGGCCTTTGTCGTCAGCGGCGTTGTCCTGGCGCTGATCGGTGTGCCCCCGTTGACCGTCTACCAGTTCTTCTTCAAAGCCACCTTTGGCAGTTGGCCCGCGCTCTCTGACACAATCGTCAAAGCCACGCCGCTGATTATGGTGGGGCTGGCCTGCGCCGTCGCCTTCAAAATGAAGCTCTGGAATATCGGCGCAGAGGGGCAATTCTACCTGGGCGCATTCTTCGCCAGTACGGTTGTGCTGATCCCCATTGTGCCGCCGGATAGCCCGAAATGGCTGGTGCTGACGGCGATGGTTGTGATGGGGATGATCGGTGGGGCGATTTGGGGCTTCATCCCCGGCTATCTGAAGGCAAAGTTCGATGTCAACGAAATCATCAGTACGCTGATGCTCAACTACGTGGCGATTCTGTGGAACAATTTTTGGATTTTCGACCGCTGGAGCGATGCTGGCTTTCAGATGACGCCAACCTTCGACAAGACGGCCTGGCTGCCCCGCCTCTCGGACTACGCCCGCCAATACAAAATGTTCTCCGGGATTACGCTGCACTTGGGCGTCATCTTTGGGCTGGTGGCGGCGATTGTGGTCTGGTGGGTGTTGAGCCGCAGCCGCTGGGGCTATGAAATCCGGCTGATCGGTGACAACCCCAACGCGGCGCGCTACGCCGGTCTGAACATCGCGCGCAATGTCGTGCTGGTGATGATGTTTTCCGGTGCCCTGGCTGGTCTGGCCGGGATGGCGGAGATCAGCGGGGTGGTGCATCGCCTGCAGGAGCGCATCTCTCCCGGCTACGGCTTCACCGGGATTATCGTAGCCTGGCTAGCCAAGTTGAACCCCTTCGCGGTGATTCTTGTTGCCATTCTCTTTGGCGCGTTGATTGTGGCCGGGCGCGAGGTGCAGCCGTCGGGCATCGCGCAGATGATCCAGGGCTTTGTCCTCTTTGCCGTCATCAGCAGCGACGTTCTGCTGCGTTACAATGTGCGCCTGATCCGCACTGCCCCTGTGGAGGAAGCCGCATGAACCTAGAAATTATCCTGCACGCAGGGCTGGCCACCGGCACGATTCTGCTCTTTGCGGGCATCGGCGAAATTCTCTCCGAGCGGGCCGGCATCCTCAATCTGGGCGTAGAAGGGATGATGCTGTTGGGCGCAATGGCCGGGTTTGGCACGGCGCTGGCAACGGGCAATCCCTGGCTGGGGCTGCTGGCAGCGATGCTGGCTGGCGGTGCGCTCAGTCTGGCGCACGGGCTGGTGACGATCCACTTCCAGGCCGACCAGGTGGTGAGCGGTCTTTCGCTGACATTTTTGGGCACTGGCCTGGCGCTGGTGCTGGGCAACGGACTGACTGGGCAGACGGTGGCTCTGATCCCAGACGTGGACATCCCCGGCCTGGCCGCGATTCCATTCCTCGGCCCCGCCTTCTTTGCGGATCACAGCCCGCTGGTCTACGTGGGCTATCTGTTCACGCCTCTGGTCTGGTACTACATCCACAAGACCCGCCCCGGTCTGCATCTGCGCGCGGTGGGCGAGAAGCCATCCGCGGCGGATACGATGGGCATCGACGTCTACCGGGTGCGCTATCTCTATGTTTTTATCGGCGGCTGTCTGGCCGGGCTGGCCGGCGCGACCATCAGCCTCTCCGTTTCGCCGGGCTGGTACAGCGCCCAGACCACCTCCGGCCAGGGCTGGATCGCCATCGGGCTGGTCATCTTTGCCCAGTGGAATCCCTGGCGGGCCGCGCTGGGGGCCTATCTCTTCGGCGCGCTGCGCCGGGCTATCCTGGACTTGCAAGGGGTTCCGTTGCTTTTGGGCTTCACCAATCCACTATTTATCAACTCCAACTTTGGCTTCTTCCTGCAAATGGTCCCCTATCTCCTCACAATCATCGCCCTGATGATCGGCTCGCGGGCCGCGGCCCGCAAACGGCTGGGCGCGCCGGCTGCCCTGGGCGAGCCGTATGTGCGGGGGGAGAGAGGACTGTAAACGGCGACTGGGGATTAGGGACTGGGGACTGGGCGTTCGTCGAATCCCCAATCCCCAGTCCCCAATCCCCAGTCCCCAATCCCTATGCTCCCCCAATCCCACATCGCCTACACCTGGGCTGCGCTGAGTCTGGCCCAGGAACATCTCGACTTTGCCCCCGACGCCGACTACCGGCTGGTGGCGCTGGCCGCGGCTGGGCCGGATTTGATCGACAAACCCCTGGCCCTGGCCTATTTCTACCAAAAGTACAAATCGGCTGTCCTCTTTGCCCACACCCTCTGGTCGTTTCTCTTTGTTCTCTGGCTGGGGTTGCGGGGGACAATCGGGCTGGTCTATGCCCTGGCCTACGGCGGCCACGCGCTGCTGGACCGCCTCTGGCACTTCCGCGACACTTTCTACTGGCCGCTGCGGGGCTGGCGTTTTCACGTCTGGGGCAAGCGGGGGTCCGAGCAGGAGAAGATCGGCTGGGCCTACTGGTATGCTTTTACCCGGCGGCCCGAATTGTGGGGCTGGGAACTGGGCGGACTGCTGGCGCTGGTCTGGTTTGTGTGGCGGCACAGACTACACCGGCGGCAGAATTTTTGGCTCTTTGTGACGACCGGGAGAGTAAAACGGGAAAAGTGAACACGGATTACAGAATTGACGGATTTTTTAATCCGTCAATTCTGTAATCCGTGTTCTACATCCGCGCAGAATATCCACAAACAGAAAGACAAGTACGCGCAAATCACACAATTTCCATGCGCAAAATTGAGAATTGTGTGATATACTTGGGATGATCCACAGCCGCTGCGGTTGGACAAGTTGGAAATCCCCAGTTATCCACATTTGTCCACAAGTTTTCCACGAAAGATGGTAAAGATGCGCAACTTACCCATCTTTGCGCGCCCTGCGCTGCAACGAATCATCCAAAATTTTTGCGCGGACCCGCCGGTCAGCGTCTCGCTGGTGGGTGGGCCGCTGCTGGGCAAGAGCGTTATTCTGGCCTACCTGACCGCAGAATTGGCGGGAGCAGATGGGGGCAGCCGCTCTGTTGTGCAGGTCAACTGCGCCCAGCTAGGCCCTGGCACACCGCCGCCGCTTGCCCCCCCAGAGGGTGAAGGCGCTGTCGTGCTGCTGGACAATTTCGATGCGATCAGCCGTTGGCGCGCGGACGAGCGGCGCGGCTGGGTTGATTGGATTGTATCGCCCCAACCGACGCGGGGGCTGCTCCTGGCAAGCCGCTGCCCGCTTTACGCGCTCGGCACGGATTTTGGCTCTGCTTTGCCCTATTTTCAACAGAGTTTTCTGGGGCTGGTTGACGGCGAGGAGGCGGCGCGTATCCTGCGTGACCTGCTGGCTGGCGTGCCTGATCACGAGCCGTTGCTGGTTTCGCTGGTCGAGTGGTGCGGCGGCCACCCCTTTTTGCTGGACAGGATGCCCGAACTGCTGGCGGATGTGGCGGGGCTGTTGCCCGCCGGCGTGCCGATTGCTCCCACCCATTTGCCGTTGCTCCGTTTGCGTTTGGCCGCGGCCTACGCGCGGCTGCTCTTTGACAGCCAATGGCGGGCCATCGAATGTCACGACGAGGCCGACGGTAAGCCAATCGCCCATCTGCTGCGCCAGATGTTGCGCCGCGGGTTGGGCTTTGACGAGCTTGCCCCCGCCCAGGCCGAGCCAATGCATTGGCTGTTGGTACAGGGGTTGGTGGGGGTTGACGGCCACCGCTATCGCCTCTTTTCGCCCCTTCTCCAGGAATATCTGGCGACAAAATGGCAGGTAGACGCGGCGGCTGCGCCTGTCGTCGAAGCGGGCCAGGACGCTGTTCACGCGCTGGTGGAGCGAGAGAGCCACCGCTTTACACCCCAAGAAAAGTCTCTGCTGCTCTATTTTCTGGAGCGGCCCGGCACGATCGTTTCAGTGGACGAACTGCTGGCGGACGTCTGGCAGCGGCCCGACGGCTCCGTGCGCCGGGTGCAGGAGGGGATTCGCCGTCTGCGCCACCGTCTGGTCGAGTTCAACGGGGCGGTGGGGACAATTGACAACGAATGGGGTCAGGGCTATCGTTACGTGCCTATCAACGGATTGGGATGAGAAGATAGAAGTCCGGCTTTTTCGGAAAAGTCGGACTTCTATCAGCTATGCAGGAGGTGCCAAAATGGACAAAACGATGATCAGAGCCGCCAATAGCAAACCGGTCTGGGAGATTGCCACGCTTTTCCCTGACCAGGGCCAATGGAGCGAAGAAGAATATCTTGGATTGGAAACAAACCGACTGGTAGAATTTTCTGACGGCCATTTGGAGGTCCTGTCTATGCCCACCCAAACCCATCAAGCGATTGCCTTTCTACTCTCACGCTTGCTGCACACCTTTGCAAAGGCAGCCGCTATCGGCTATGTGTTGCCCGCTGCCTTGCGCGTGCGTTTGTGGGAGCGCAAATATAGGGAACCGGATGTGGTTTTTATGCTCAGCCACCACGCGCAGCGTCGCCACGATAGCTATTGGGACGGCGCTGATCTGGTGATGGAGGTGGTGAGCAACGCGCCCGAAGACCGGCGACGGGATTTGGTGACAAAGCGACGCGAATATGCCCAAGCGGGCATCCCGGAGTATTGGATCGTTGATCCGCAAAACCAGACGGTTGTTGTCTTGTGGCTGGAAGGCAAGCAGTATCGCCAACACGGCCTCTTTGGGCCAGGTGAGATGGCTACGTCGCTGCTCTTGCCCGGTTTTGCAGTGGCGGTAGACGAAGTATTTAACATCGAATAGGAATCTGTTTTGTGAACAGACCGCAAGTTGCCCTCGAATCCACCGTTATTTCCCACGGACTGCCCTACCCCCGCAATCTCCAGTTGGCCCAGGAGATGGAAGCCATCATCCGCAGCCAGGCAGCCATCCCTCGCACCGTCGGCATCATCGCCGGGGAACTGATCGCCGGGTTGACACCGGCCCAGATCGAACATCTGGCGACCGCGCCCAATGTGCGCAAAGTCAGCCGCCGCGACCTGCCGATTGTGGCCGCGCGCCGGGAAGATGGCGCGACGACTGTGGCGACGACAATGTGGATTGCCCAGCGCGCCGGGATCGAAGTCTTTGCCACCGGCGGCATCGGCGGCGTCCACCGACAGATGGGAGCGGGGACGAGCAGCGACGTAAGCGCGGACTTGCAAGAGCTGGCGCAGACAGCGGTGATCGTCGTCTGTGCCGGGGCCAAAGCCATCCTGGACCTGCCCGCCACCCTGGAATATCTGGAAACCCACGGCGTAACGGTGATTGGCTATGGGACTGACGACTTCCCTGCCTTCTACAGTAGGAGCAGCGGGCTGCCGGTGGATGTGCGCTGTGACAGCCCAGGCGAAGTGGCGGCCATCTGGCGCGCCAAACGGGCGTTGGGTCTGCCCGGCGGCCTGCTGGTGACTGTCCCCGTGCCGCTCGACGACGAAATCCCGGCTGGCGACATCGAACCGGCCATCGAGCAGGCCGTGGCGGAGGCTATCGCACGCGGCCTGCGCTCGGCGCAGGTGACGCCCTTTCTCCTCACCCGCATCGCTGAATTGACCGGCGAACGCAGTTTGGCTGCCAATTTGGCGCTGTTGAAGAATAATGCGCGAGTAGCGGCAGAGATTGCGCGGGAGTTGGGAGTTAGGAGTTAGGAGTTTTGCGTTGCTGCACAATCTGCGTTCCTATCTCCCTATCAATGGACAAAAGAAACCGTTCAACGGTACAATAAATAAGACAGCCTGTGTACGCACAGGTTTTAGTGAACAGTAAACAGTAAACAGTGAGCAGTGAACAGAGGATGCGTCGAGACGCCAACTGATAACTGATAACTGCTCACTTCCCACAGATCGGTACGCTGGACGCGTGACGTCGCCCGGCGTTTTTATAGCGATAGATTCTTGATTCAAGAAGGAGCAACTGCATGAAAAGTTCAACAGCGCTGGCCGCCGACGGCCAGCCCACGAATGGCGCGCAGACAGCGGACGTCCCCGCCGACCTGCGTATGATTCCCCTGGGCGGTCTGGGGGAGATCGGCAAGAATATGATGGTGATCGAATCCGGCGAGAATATCGTCATCGTTGACGCCGGATTGATGTTTCCCGACAGCGATATGCACGGCGTGGATGTCGTCATCCCTGACATCGAATATCTGCTGGAACGCAAAGGCTGGATTCGGGGGATTGTCCTGACCCACGGCCACGAAGACCACATCGGAGCGCTGCCCTATCTGCTCGAAGAGGGCATAGACGCACCCATCTATGCCACCGCCCTGACGCGCGGTCTGCTAGAAGGCAAGCTGAGCGAACAGGGCACGTTGGGTCAAGTCCGGCTGAATACCGTCACCGCAAACGACACAATTGACCTGGCCCCCTTCACCATCCAATTCTTCCACACCTGTCACAGCTTCCCCGACAGCGTGGGTGTTTCGATTCTGACCCCGGCTGGTCGCGTCATTATGACCAGCGATTACAAATTCGACCCCACACCCGTGGATGGCAAACCGACCGAGACCGAGAAACTCAAGCGCTGGGGTGACGAGGGCGTACTCCTGCTGCTGGCCGACAGCACAAATGTCGAGAGCTTGGGCACCACACCCAGCGAACGCACAGTGGAGGTCGGGCTGGATGATGTCTTTGCCAAAGCGCCGGGCCGGGTGATTCTGGCGACCTTTGCCAGCAACATCAGCCGGGTGCAGCAGATCGTCAACGTCTCGCGCCGCCACCAGCGTCAGGTGGGCACGGTGGGCCGCTCAATGGTCAACAATGTAAAGATCGCCATGAAACTGGGCTATCTGGACCTGACCCCAGAGGAGCTGCTTTCACCGCGCGAGATGGAAGAATTGCCCGCCAGCCACGTGACGATTGTGGCCACGGGCAGCCAGGGCGAACCGACCAGCGCAATGGTGCGCATGAGTATGGGCGATCACCGCCAGTTGACCCTGCGCAAGGGCGATACGGTTGTGCTGAGCGCGGTGCCCATCCCCGGCAACGAGGAGCTTTTCAACCGCACGGTGGACAACCTCTACCGCCAGGGCGCGAAAGTTGTCTATCACGAGCTGGCCGATTCGGTGCATGTCAGCGGCCACGGCGGTCAGGCCGACTACCAGCACATGCTGGAACTGGTGCGCCCCACCTACTTCGTGCCGGTACACGGCGAATACCGCCATCTGGTGCAGCACGGCGAACTGGCCCAACGCACCGGTGTGCGTGAGGAGAATGTCTATGTGATCGAGGACGGCCAGGTGTTGGAGTTTGGCCGCTTCGTCGCCGGGAGCGACGAGGTGCAGGGACGGATGGGTGAGCACGTCAACGCGGCCCACGTCTTTGTGGACGGGCTGGGCGTGGGCGATATCGGCACTGTCGTCCTGCGCGACCGCGGGCATTTGGGCAGCGACGGTTTTATGGTTTGCATCGTGGCGCTGGACGAATTCGACGGCTCGATCCTCTACGGGCCGGAGATTATCACGCGCGGCTTTGTCTACGTGCGCGACAACGAGGGGCTGCTCAAACGGGCCAGCGATACGGTGCGCAACGAAATCAAACCCAACACACCGGCTTCGGTTCTCACGCGTAAAATCCGCAACGAACTGTCGGCCTTCTGCCACCGGGAGATGGGCCGCCGGCCCATGATTCTGCCGGTGGTGATTGAGGTGTAGGCGAGAAGATAGGACGCAGATTTTCATGATTTGAATTGATCTGCGCTGATTGCCACACCTGACAGATTTTCTTACTGGCTTTCAACAGAACTAAAAGAGAAGGCCGGGCGCGTGGCACCGGCTTTCTCTTTTCCACTGCCAGTCGGAATCTCGGCAAGATTCATCATAGCGTCAGGCTCTCCTCCAGCAGCCAATCAACCGTCAATGTCATTAAGTTAAGGATTTGGTTCTCGCAAACCAGGCCATTCTACTCGAAAACTAGGCCATTCTATCGGATAAATTGACCCAAAACTGGTTCAAAATATCCATCTTCGGTTATTTTCGAGGCTTTCACAACCTCGTCAAAACC
>CAMDEX010000275.1 GCA_945897075.1 Litorilinea aerophila | reverse complement strand
CAACTGTTCCGGGCTGCGGTCGGCCAGGGTGACTTCGCTTACGTCATCAGAAATCATCCCGATATAGGCGGCCGCCGGACCCATCAGCCCGCTGCCGAGGACGAGAAATTTCATTGTTGGCTCTCCTGCTTGAAAAACGGACACGGATTGGTACACATACGAACAACCCTATTTCTCCCAAAGCTGGCGCAAAACGGGCCGCCAATCTGTCCCTTCCAGCAGATCGGTGTTGTCGCTGATCAGGTCTATATTTCCGATGGGACGCCGGGAGGCAATCGTCCGCACCTCCGGGTCGCTGATTTGGGCCAGCAGAGCATCGCCAAAGCCGTGCAGCGCGATGACCTGAAAGGGTCGCCCGAAGAAGGAAATCGTCGTCTCCGGCAGCGGATCGGTCAGGCCCAGCCGGTTGTGCATCCGGGCCAGCGCTTCGTAGGCGGGGATCAGATGGCGCTCCCGCCCCTGCCAGGTGGCGGCGGTCTGGGCGGCCAGCAGATGGGGCGTCAGTTCTGGAGCGCAGGCCAGGCGGGAAAAGGCTGTGCCAAACCATTTCGGGTAGGGCGCATATTGTCGCTCCATCGCAAAAGCCAGCCGCATCACATCCCGCACCAGCCGCGATCCGATCAGCGCCGAGCCGAGTTCATCGCCCACCAGCCCAGCGCGGCCCATCAGATGATCCTCCTGGCCGATGCGCGCCCAGCCCGCAGCCAGCAGATAGAGCCAGACGTCGCGAGGGTACCAGGCGAACTGCTCCCGCACCGCATCCAGCCCAATTCCGTCGTGATAGACCGCGCCGGCAGTGAGTGTACGCAGCTTCTGTTGGGGAAAGGTCAGCCACTCCGCGGGCGTCAATGGCGTGGAAATGTCATAACCCAGATAATCTTGGACAAAGCCCCGGACGGTGGAGACGCTTACCCGGTGGTTGACCGGGCCGCTTTGCAGGACGGTGAGAATCTGTACGCCGTTGTCTGTGGGGTCCGGTTCGCTGAAGTTGGTGGAGTAGCCCCGGAAGGTGTAGGGCAGACGATTCGCCAAGGCTGTATGGATAGCCTCGGCCAGCCGCTGGTCGTCGTCTTCGCCCAAAAACAGTTGCACGCGGGGTCCCCAGTGGTGGTCGGTGGACATCGCGTCGTCGAAGCCCAGCACCTCCGAGCCGCTGCCGATGAGCGCGGCGCTGTAGGCCAGGCCGGGGAAGGCGTCCTCCAAAATGGGGCGGACAGCTTCGCTGTAGAAATGACTGCAGAGGGTGAGGCCGGGGATAAATGGATTCATAAGAAAGTCGTCTCCTTCAAATGTTCATTCACTCCCGCGTATAGTAGCACAAAAGCCAGCCCGGTGGCAAGGACTCTGGCTGGACGGGCTGGACGCAAGCGTAGGCAGCCGTAGTTTGGCGATCCCCGGCCAAGTGGTAAAGTAGATGAAACGATCTGTCTCTATCCGCTCCAATCCGCCCGATCCGCAAAATCCGCGTTCCATTCCGATTCCGTCGAGGCCGCCGTGACCCCTGCCCTGCCTGCCTGGTACACCCGCCCCCACCGCCCCTCTGTTATCAACCGGACAGGGGCGGATGGCCGCATTTGGCGGGTGACGGTCATCGTCCCCACCCGCAACGAAGCGGGCAATCTGCGCCCGGTGCTGGAAGTGGCCGCGCCCTACGCCGACGAGCTGCTGGTGGTGGACGGTCACAGCAGCGACGACACCCGGCAGATCGCCGAGGCGATGGGCGCAAGCGTTGTGCTGGACAACGGACGGGGCAAAGGCGATGCCATCCGGGTGGGGATGGCCCACGCCACGGGCGATGTGCTGGTCTTTGTGGACGCCGACGGCAGCCACGACCCGCGCGACATCCCCGCGCTCGTGCAGCCAATTATAGACGGCTACGCCGATCACGTCTCTGGCTCGCGGATGCTGGGGGGCAGCGACGAACTGCACGCCACTCTCCACCAGTTTGTGCGGCTTTTTGGCAGCCAGATCATCACCCTCAGCGTCAACTATACCCAGAACGTGCGTCTGACCGACTGTCAGAACGGCTTGCGGGCCATCCGCCGCGATGTGGCCCTGGCGCTGGAGTTGCAGGAAAATATCACGACAATTGAGCAGGAGATGGTCATCAAAAGCGTGCGCCTGGGCTACCGGCTGGGTGAAGTGGCGACCCACGAGTACGTGCGCGCCAACGGCGAATCTAACTTCCGGGTACTCGACGTCTGGCCGCGCTACGTGCGCAGTTGGCTCTACTATCTGCTCCTCTGGAAGCCGCAGCGCGCGCAGGTAGATGCTTCGATGCAGAGAGGCCAAGAAGCAGAAGCGCAAAGAGAAGAGAATCTCCCGCAGAGGCGCGGAGACGCAGAGGCGAGTGCGCTACCGGTTTCCGCGCCCAAATGAAACGGACAGGCTGCGATGCCGGGTCATCCCTTCCTACGCAATACGCAATACGCAGTACGCAACCGGGGCATTCATTTTCTCCTCGCTCTATTCGTCCTCCTCGCCGCCGCCTACAGTGTGATCGTCCCCCCTTTCGAGACGCCGGACGAAATCTGGCATTTCGCCTTCATCCACCATCTGGTCACTGAGCGCAGCCTGCCCGTCTCCACACCGCAGACCCAAGAGATGTGGCGGCAGCAGGGCGTGCAAGCGCCCGGCTACTATCTGGCCGCGGCCCTGCTCACCGCCGCCATCGATCAGTCCGATTTTCCCGCCATCTACGCGCGGGCCAATCCCCACGCCGCCATCGGTCAGCCCGGCGCGGCCATCAACCGCAACTTTCTCATTCATCATACGGACGAAAAGTGGCCCTGGCGCGGTGCGATTCTGGCTCTGCGCATCGCCCGCCTCTTCTCCGTCTTTCTGGGCGCAGTGACCGTCTATGCCGTGTATCGCACTTTGCGCCTCCTCTTGGGCGAGAGCAAAGCGCTCCTGGGCGCGGCCTTCGTCGCTTTCATCCCCCAGTTTCTTTTTATCAGCGCCGCGGCCAGCAACGACAACGCCATCAACGCCGCGGCCGCTCTGGTGATCTGGTGGCTGGTTGCGGTGGCAGGTGGCAAGTGGCAGGTGGCAGGTGGCAAGGGGCAGGTGGCAGGTGACAGGTGGCAGGTGGCAGGTGGCAAGGGGCAGGTGGCAATCGCAACTCGCAACTCGCAACTTGCAGTTGACGCCCCGACGCATTCACAATTCACAATTCACAATTCACCATTCACCATTTCTTCTCCTCCCTTCCTCCCTTCCTCCCTTCCTCTCTTCCTCTTGGGTCTTCTCCTCGGCCTCGCCCTCCTCGCCAAACTGAGCAGCCTGGCCCTCGTCGCTCTGGCCGGGCTGGTGATCCTCTGGCTGGCCTGGCGCGCCCGCTCCTGGCGGCTGCTGTGGAGCGCGGCCCTGTGCAGCGGTGTCCCGGCGCTGCTCATCGCCGGCTGGTGGTACGTGCGCAACTGGCGGCTCTATGGCGACTTCCTGGCCTGGAATGTCTGGGAAGCCAACATCCTCCTGCGCGTCATTCCCGCGGATTGGCGGGTGATTGTCGGCGAACTGGGCAGCCTGGAACGCTCCTTCTGGGGTCTCTTCGGCTGGCTCAATCTGCCCTACCCGGAATGGGTGTATACGACTTTTCGGGGTATGGAAATTCTGTTGCTGACCGGTCTTCTTATCGGCGTATTTCGCATTGCGTATTCCCTATTCCGTCGCACCACCGCCGATCATTCACCATTCACCATTCACCATTCACCATTCACAATTATTCCCCTCCTCTGGCTTTTTCTCCTTTTCCTATCCTGGCTCAACTTTATGCGCGTGGCCCCGGCCGCGCAGGGACGCTACTTCTTCCCCGCCGCGGCCGCGCTGGGATTGTTGTTTGTCTGGGGCGTGGACGGTTGGGGCAGAGGCATCGGCCCGCGCCTGGGCTGGGGGATTGTGATCGGGCTGTGCGTCCTCTCGACGGCAACCCCCTTCTGGTTGATCCGCCCCCTCTACCAGCCGCCGCCAATGCCCCAGGCCCAGGCCAGCGAGACGTTGGCCGTCTTCGGCGTGGACGCCGCGCAGATCGAATTGGTGGCAGCCTCCGCCGCGCCGGAAAATCTGCGCCCCGGCGACACCGCGACGGTTCATCTGGCCTGGCTCTCCCGCTCCCCGGTTTCCACGGACTATTCCATCTTTCTCCATCTGGTGGATGCAGCCGGGCTGACGATTGCCCAGTTGGACACAATGCCCGGTGGCGGTCTGCGCCCCACCAGCGGATGGGAGGTGGGCGGCGTGCTGTGGGAGGAGTACGCAGTGGCGATCCCGACGACGGCCTACACACCCAATCAGGCCCACTGGCAGGTCGGGCTGTACGATCAGCGGAGCGGGCGGCGTCTGCCACTGCTCCATCTCGGCGGCGAGAGTTACAGCTTTGGCGCGGCCCAAATCGAGTCTGCCAGGGATGCTTCTTTGCCCAATCCCCTGGACATTCGTTTTGCCGACAACATTTCGCTGCTAGGCTACGCCTTTGACTGGCGCGTATTGCGCCCCGGCGACGCTATGACCGTCACTCTCTACTGGCAGGCCCGCGGTCCAATCTCTGCCGAGTATACGATTTTTGCTCACATTTTGGACAGGAATTTGCAGATGCACGGCGGGCTGGATGTGGGTCCATCGCCCGCCACCGGCGACTGGCAACCCGGCCGCGTTGTGGAAAGTGTCCACCATTTTCGGCTCAGCCCGGACGCGCCATCCGGTCTCTATCAGTTTGAAATCGGTCTCTACACCCAGCCAGACTTTCGCCGTCTGCATCTGCTCAGCGCGGCGGGTGCGGAGGGCGCAGATCGCTTTCTCCTCGGCCCGCTGCGCGTCCAGCCGTAACGCAAGCTGTCAGCTTGCGGTCTGCCCAGCGCAAGCGAACAGATTGCGTTACGGGTTCTTCCTACTTTCGTTCTCGCTATGCTATACTTGCAACATTCGCATCTTTTTTCTGTTCTACGGAGATTTGGCATGAGCCGCAACAACAACCGCCGCAAGAAGTTTACACGTAACGAGAAGGTGTTCTATGCTTTGAGCCTTCTCATCATTCTCAGTATGGTGCTTAGTTCGGTTTATATGGTTTTGACACCCAATTTCTAAAGCGTAGAGCGGATTGCCAATCCGCCCTACGCCAACTGGCGAAGTGAGTTGCGGGTGAGCAGCGAAGAGCGTCGTGGCATTGGATTTGTAGCGCTGGCTGTTCTTCTCTTCAGCACAAGCCCGGTTCTGATCCGTTGGGCCGCCCACAGCCTCTCCTCCTATGAAATCGCCGCCGGCCGCCTGCTGGTCGCTGCTCTGCTGGTGGGAGGGCTGGCGCTGGCCCGTAAGGAAGCGCTGCCTGCCCGTCAGGAATGGGGGCGCTTCGTCTTCTACGGGCTGGTGACAGCACTCCACTTCGCGCTTTATATTGCTTCTTTGGAATATACAACCATTGCCCACGCGTTGGCGCTTGTCTATACAGCGCCGATTTTTGTTGCAATCTTTTCCTGGCTGCTCCTTAAAGAGAGCCTAAGCCTGCGCAAATGGCTGGGGATCGGTGTGGCCGTGGCGGGTGTGGCCGTGCTGGCCGGTTTCGAGCCGACGCTGACCCGGCGTATGTTGATCGGTGACGGGCTGGCCCTGGGCAGCGCGCTCTGTTTCGGCATCTACAGCGTGGCCGGGCGCAGCCAGCGCGATCGTTTTTCCCTCATCGCCTACGCCGGGACGGTCTACACGGTGGGTGCGCTCTGGCTGCTGCCGGTGGCCGCCGCCAATTTTTCGCCCGACGGCTACACCTGGCCCGCCGTCCTCAGTGTGCTGGCGTTGGGCGCGCTGCCCCTGGGCCTGGGCCACACCCTCTACAACGCTGCCCTGCGCCGGGTCAGCGCCACAGTCGTCAATCTGGTCGCTACCCAGGAGGTGACCGGCGGCATTGTGCTGGGGATGCTGCTCCTCCAGGAAATGCCCACTTTCGCCACTCTCATCGGCGCGCTGGTGACACTGGCTGGGATTGTGCTGGTTGTGCTTTGATTCTTCACCGCGGAGGCGCGGAGAGCGCGGAGAAAAGATGGAGAAGCGGCTACAACTTTTTCCGAAATCAACTACAATTCACCGGTTCGACGGCGTGGACAGGCTTGCGATTGGCGGCTGTGATCTGGCGCAACTGGCCGCGCAGTATGGCACGCCACTTTATGTCTACGATCAGTCGGCGCTGGACGCCGCGGTGGACGAATACCGGGCTTCCCTGGCCGCGCACTATCCCGGCCGCGCGGGGATTACCTATGCGGGCAAGGCGCTGATGAACCTGGCCGCGGCGCGCTGGGCCGCGGGCCGCGGGCTGTGGGTGGACTGTACGGGCGCGGGAGAGCTTTACATTGCGGCACGCGCTGGTGTGCCCCGATCCCAAATTCTCGTCCACGGCGTCAACAAATCCGCAGCGGATCTGCGGGCTGCGCTGGAAATGGCGGGCACAATCGTTGTGGACAATCTGACCGAACTGGAACGGCTGGCTGACCTGGCCGAGAGTGTGGCCGACTTCCCCCAACTCTGGCTGCGCGTGCGCCCCGGTCTGGCAGTGGAGACCCACGCCTTTCGCCAGACCGGGCAGGATGACAGCAAATTCGGGATGGGTTTTGCCGAAACTGTGCAGGCCGTGAGCCTCTGTCAGACGCAGGGGCTGCCCCTTGCCGGCGTCCACTTTCATCAAGGCTCACACTTTCACGATCCCCAGCCTATCGGCCCCGCGCTGGAACGGGTGCTTGAGTTGCTGGCCGAACTGCGCGACGCCAGCGGCTGGACCCCGACTTATTTCTCCCCCGGCGGCGGCTGGGGCGTGCCCTATCACGAGGACGACCTGCCCCACCCCTCGATTGACGATTACGTCTCCTTCTTGGCGGCGCGGCTGGTCGCGGGCTGTGCGGCCAACGATCTGCCTCTGCCGATCCTGCATGTGGAGCCGGGGCGCAGTATTGTGGCGGTGGCCGGTGTGGCGATCTACCGGGTCGGCGCGGTCAAACGCACACCCAACCGGCGCTGGCTGCTGCTGGACGGGGGGATGGCCGACAACATCCGCCCCAGTCTTTACGGCGCGCGCTATGCGGCCCTGCCTGTCGTCAATCCCCTGCGCCCGGCGCTGGACCCGGCCTGGCTGGGCGGCCCTTACTGCGAGAGCGGCGACGTGCTGATCGAGAATTTGCCGATGGCCGACGTGCAGCCGGGGGAATTGGTCGCAATCCCTGTCAGCGGGGCCTACCACCTGATGATGTCCAGCAACTACAACGGTGCGCTGCGTCCAGCCGTCGTTTGGCTGGCTGGGGGCCAGGCTCGACTGGTGCAGCGGCGGGAGCGGGTGGAGGATTTGGTGGGGAGGGATGTGGAGGGGGAAGAATTATGAATGGTGAATTGTGAACGATCCGCACCTGCGACCTGCCACCTGCGACCTGCGACCTGCCACTTTCCACCTGCCACCGACGGAGAAAACAACCGATGAATGATCTTTCCCCTCTCCCCCGCTGCTTCTGGGCGGGGGACGACGAATTGATGTGTGCGTATCACGACGCGGAGTGGGGCGTGCCGGTCTACGACGACCGCGACCTCTTCGAGCGGCTGCTGCTGGAATGTTTCCAGGCGGGGCTGTCCTGGCGCACGATTTTGCACAAGCGGGAGAATTTCCGGCGCGCGTTTGACAATTTTGATGCAGAGAAAATTGCGGCCTACGGCGAGGAGAAGATCGCCAGCCTGCTGGCCGATCCGGGGATTGTGCGCAACCGGCTAAAGGTGCGCGGGGCTGTGCGCAACGCCCAAGCCTTTCTGCGCCTGGTGGAGGAGCAGGGCACTTTTTCTGCATGGCTCTGGCGTTTTGTGGATGGCAAGCCGGTGTTGCCCAGCGTACCGCTGACGCAGGAGTTGATCCCCGCCGAGACAGATGTGGCCCGCGCCCTTTCCAAAGCGTTACGCAAGGCCGATTTTACTTTCGTCGGCCCAACCATCTGCTACGCTTTTATGCAGAGCGTGGGAATGGTGGATGATCACGTCGTGGGCTGCTTCAAATACCGGGGGACAGTGAACAGTGGTCTGCCGTCGTTCACTGATTACTCTTCACTCAATGTCATTAAGTTAAGGATTTGGTTCTCGCAAACCAGGCCATTCTACTCGAAAACTAGGCCATTCTATCGGATAAATTGACCCAAAACTGGTTCAAAATATCCATCTTCGGTTATTTTCGAGGCTTTCACAACCTCGTCAAAA
>CAMDEX010000274.1 GCA_945897075.1 Litorilinea aerophila | reverse complement strand
CCCCTACCGGTATCGCACCCCGGCAAAGAGATCGGATTCTATCTGGACAGACGGCGCGGGATAGGCGCGGGTGAAAGTGTCGTGGCTGGCGATGCGCTGGCGTAGGAAGGCGGGCAGCATACGCAGAAACGCGGGTCCGCCCCCGTATTGGCTGGCGTGGGCGCGGCTGGCCGCATCCTTCTGGCGGGCATAGGCGGCCACATTGATTCTGGCGTGGACGGGCGTCACCCAGCCGCTGATCTCCACCAGGTCAATGTCCTGGTTGCGCCCAATTTTGCTGGGGTCTTTGCCCAACAACGGCATTACGCGGACGATCAGTTTGAGCAGCCGCTTGTCAAAAGCCGTGTAATAAAGTTTTTGGGGTGTATAGGGCAACAGACTGTTGTCACCTCGCAGCGGGTCGCTCTGTCCGGCCGCGTGAAAGGCCGCGGTCATCGCCTCGCAGCAGCGGATGTGATCCGGGTGGCCGTAGCCGCCAAAGGGGTCGTGGGTCAGGACGACTTGGGGGCGCAGACGGCGGATGTAGTCCACCAGTTCGACGGTCAGTCTCTCCACTGGCTGTTGGATCAGCGCCTGTGGGTGTTGGTTGTCGGGCGAGCCGCGCATGCCACTGTCCCGGTAGGGCAGATCCCAGATGCTGGTAATGCCCAGGGCCACGGCCGCGTTGGAGAGTTCCTCGCCCCGCTCCTGGGCCAGACTGCGCCCGTCCTGCCGTTTGTGTGACTCTTCGACCGACCCGGCGTCACCGTCTGTGGCGATGATGACGTGGACATGCGCACCCTCGGCGGCATAGCGGGCCAGCGTTCCGCCGGGGCCAAAGCTCTCGTCGTCCGGGTGGGCAAAGAGGGCCAGCAGTGTACGTTTTTCCATTTAGCGTTCTCCTTGCAAAAAGTCCCAAATGATTCCGTGTACCACTTGTTCTACCGGTGCGCGGTCGTCGGTGAAAATAGGTGTGCCGGGAGGGGGGGCAGCAACGCGGGCGCGGGGGGCTGCTTCCCGCGCAAAAACGCGAAATTCGGCGGGCAGGCTATCCGCCAGGGCCGCCACATTCGCTTGAAAAGCGGCCAACGCCAACGGCTCTCGCGTCGCCACCACCAGCGAATTGCCCAGATCGTCCGCAGGACCCGGCTCGTCCACCACAAAAACAGTAGGGAAAACCCCACCCAAAGTCTGTGACAGTGCATCCACCAGCGCAAAATTGCGCGGCGTGCGCCCCACATTGACGGCGACGACGCCGCCTTCGTTGAGATGGCTGCGCACCAGCGTAAAAAACTCAACCGTCGTCAGATGAAAGGGGATATAGGGCGGGCGATAGGCATCCACCAGAATCAGATCAAAGCGGCTGGCCGCGGGCTGCTGCTGAAGCCAGCGGCGGCCATCCGCCGCGATGGCGGTCAGATTGGGCTGGTCCATCCCGAAAAAACGCTGGCCGACGGCAATAATCTGCGCATCCAGTTCCACACCGGTGATGGGCCAGGGACCGTAGACATCCGTATACAGCCCCGGCACAGTCCCCGCGGCCAGCCCAATCACCAGCACCCGTTCGCTGCTCGCCAACCGCCAATCCCTATTCTCTGCCCGAAAAAGAGGGGCCAGCAAAAAGTAGTCCCAAATCCCCTGGCTCAACAGACTTTGCGGGTGGTAGACGCTGTGGATGCCCACGCCTTCGTTGAGCTTCAGATGGCGTTCGCTGCCCCAGGCGCGCACGGCAATATAATTGTAGAGACTTTCGTCCTCATAGAGCAACGCGCCGTCGCTGTTGTCATCCCAACGGGCGCGCACAGCCGCGGGGTCGCCGAGCAGAAGGAGCAGCGCGGCCAGCAGCAGCGCGGCCAATGGCAGCCAGCGCAGCCTGCCCCGGCGCACACGCCAGAGCGCGCCCGCACTGCAAATCAGCAACAGACCCAACGCCAGCGTATAGAAGCTCCAGCGCGTGCCGTAGGCCGGGATCAGCCAGAGAACAGGCAAGAATGTGCCGACGATACTGCCCAGCGTGCCAATCGCGTAGAGTCGTCCCGCCACCCGTCCGGCTTCGTCTACATCCGCCACGGCCAGACGCACGGCCCAGGGGCTGATCGCGCCGAGCAGAATGACCGGCAGGCTAAAGAGCATCAGCACAGCCAGCAGCGTGCCCAGCAGCAGACCGGGCGCATAGCTGTTCAGCCCCTGGCCGGCCAGACCCAGAATGGGCGGGCTGAGGCTGGGGATGAGCGCCACGCCCACCCCGGCCACAGACGCCACCGCCAACAGCCCATCCAGCGTCGGGTAGCGATCCGCCAGCCGCCCGCCCAGCCACGCACCCACAGCCAGATAAAGCAGAATCAGCCCAATCAGCCCGGCCCAGACGATCTGGCTGTTGCCAAACCAGGGATCGAGCAGCCGCGCTGCGCTCAACTCCAGACCCAGCGTCACCGCCCCAGCAGTAAAAACGAGAAGCGAGAGAAATTTCATAGGCGGTTTAGCGATTGGGGATTGGGGATTGGGGATTGGGGATTGGAGAATGGGGATCGGGGATCGGGGATCGGGGAATCCGTGTGACCCAATCCCCGATCCCCGGTCGCCAGTCACCGGTCGCCAGTCCCCGGTCGCCAGTCCCCGGTCGCCAGTCCCCGGTCGCCGGTCGCCAGTCACCGGTCGCCAGTCGCCAGTCCCCAGTCGCAAATTACCTCCGCCGCGGGCGCAGGGTGAAGAAGCCTGTCATCCGGTAGAGAGAGGCGTAGATCCACTCCTGCCAGAGACCGGCTGGCAAAGCCAGAACTACCGGCAGGGCGCGGGTGAGGGCGCGGGCCGTCAGATCGATCTGCATCGAGGCAAAGAGGAGGGAGAAGATCAGATAGAGAAGGATGCCGAGGACAACACCCATCACAGGCTGGATAGCAAAACGCACGATATGCTGCCGGTCAAAGTCATTGTCCGAGCGGATGTGGGCCAGAAAACCCACAATCGCCCCGACCACAGCGCCCGTGCTGCCGGTGATCATCACCCACAAAAAGGGGTGCAGATGGGCCACCACACGGCTCTGGCTGCCCAGAATATCTGTCGAGAGGCGCGTCAGCTCCGCGCCGTAGAGAAAGAGCGCAACGCCCGCGGCCACTGTTCCGGCCAACCAGAGCGCCAGATAGAGCAGCACCTGAAACCCCCGGCGGCTGGATTGGCGGCGGGTCTCCTGCGCCCGCTCCAAAATCGAGCGCACTTGGGTCAGGTTGTACTCGGCCCGGCCCAGGCGGTGCGGTTCGGCAAAGAGAATCTCCCGGGCTTCGCGCAGGAGGGAGAGCGCGTGACCGGTGATCTCGCGCCGGGTTGCCAATACCCGGTTGACTTCGCCGTAAAGATGGGCGATCTCCTCGTCCAGAAAACGCACCTGGCCTGCGCTCAACGCAACGGCCGGGACGCTGGGGGGCGGGATTTTGCCCAGGGCCGGTGCAGGTCTGGTCAGCAAAGAAGCCACAGATTGGGCCGGGGCTTCGGTTGGTGTCTGTAAAAAACGGGAGGGCTGGCTGGAATTCACAAAAGTGGTGCGTGGCACATCCAGTACTGGTTGGGCCATTGCAGGGGCAAGGGCCGCCGCGGGGGGCGCTACACGCTGGCTGATGGCGGGCAGCTCTGCTTCGGGGAAGACCCGAATCTGGTTGGCTTCCACGTCCAACAGCGCGCTGATCTCGGAACGCAGCAGCCCAAAATCAGCTACACCCCTCTCCACTGACGCTGGCCGTCCTGTGTGCGTCTCTTCAGCGCTGCCTGAGCCAAAATTGTCTGCGCCAAAACTGTCTGAAACAAAGCTCTTGTGCGCGCTGCCATTGACAGCCGGGAGCAGATCGGCTCGGCTGGGCGCACCCCACTGCGCGCGCAGTGGTTCTTCCTCGACCGCCTGAAAGGAAGCCGCGCCGGCGACCGCTTCGTCCAATAGATATTCGGCGCGCTCCTGCCAGGCGTGAATCTGCTCGGGGGCGCTTTCAGCCACATGAAAATCAAAAATCGTCTCGGTCGGTGAGTAGGGCAACGCGGTTCAACTCCGGCAGCAGCAAAATCCGAGGCGTCAATCGAGTTAGTGGATCGACTTTGATTATCATACCACAGGGCCTCTGATTCCGGGAATTGCCCGATCTCCAAGTGCCGGGGAATTTCCGAAGTCCCCGGCACTTTCTGCCCCAGCGGGTTCGTAGGCGAAGTTCCAGACGTCGAAGTGCGTGAAGTGCCGGGGACTTTTTCAGGGCAAAGAAGACGTGTGAGGAAAAGCAGCCGATGATTTGACAGAGCAGACCGTCCCGACGTATAATTTTTGCTTGTCGGTTAAGTATTTGCCATCCCTACGGGATGTTGGCCTCTTATTTGTGCGAGGAGTAGAGTCGAAATGGTGAAAAGAACGTGGCAGCCCAAAACCCGCCGCCGTCTGCGTGTCCACGGCTTTCGCAAACGGATGCTGCGCCCTGGGGGCCAGAATGTGTTGAAACGACGCCGACTGCGGGGGCGCCGAAGCCTGAGCGTCAGCCTGTCCATTCGCAAGTCGACCGATTAGTAGAGTACGACAGTGGGACAGTAGGCCAGTCAGTGATAGACTGTCTTACTTCCGTCCGCGGGGAAGCCTTGTGTGAATCAGCGTGAAGCGTCTTTATCGTGTGCGTGAAAATGAGCGGTTTCAGGAGATTCGTCGCCTGGGCCGCTCGTATACTGACCGCTTGCTCGTCCTTTGCCTGCTGCCCAATGGGTTACCTTACAGCCGTCACGGCTTTTCGGTCAGCCGCCGCATTGGCAAAGCTGTGCAGCGTAACAGAATCCGCCGCCGCCTGAGCGAATCAGTGCGTTTGAGGATGGACAAAATTCTGCCAGGATGGGATCTGGTCTGGATTGCCCGAACCCCCATTCAGAGCGCAGAGTATGGCGAGATGGATGCCGCATGCGCCCGCCTGCTTCGGCGGGCGTCTTTGTTGTCAGGTGGGTAGTTGGTTATTAGGAGATTGGGTTATTAGGATATTGGGTCACATCTACCTAATCTCCCAATCTCTAATCTCTCAATCCCCAATAACCAATACCTACCAGGAGATCGCAGTGTGCGTTGGATTGTGTTGGGGTTGATCCGTTTCTACCAACGCTTTCTCTCCCCTTTGCTGGGCAGCAACTGCCGCTATTACCCCACCTGTTCCCATTATATGTACGAAGCCATTGAAAAGTATGGCGTGGCCGCGGGTGGCTGGATGGGGGTCAAGCGGATCGGGCGTTGTCATCCCTGGCATCCCGGCGGCTACGATCCCGTGCCCTGAATTTGACCGGTCAGGTGCGCAGGTGCAGCACTCTGGAAATCCACCAGAACTTTGTCTGCGCACCTGACAGGTCTCCTGAATTGATGAAACGTCCCTTCCACCCCGCATTCGTGGGCTGGGAAGGGCTGGAGTTTTTGAGGAGTGCAAAGATGAAACGAAAACACCTGATTCTTCTGCTCGTCCTGGTGGTGTCCATGCTGCTCTTGAGCGGCTGTGGTGTCCCTACCGGGGGAGTAGATGTAGTAACGACCGATCCATCTGGGCCGTGGCAGACTTTCTTTGTCTGGCCCTTGGCCAAAGGATTGATCTGGCTGAACGATACCCTGGCGGGCGCAAACCTCCCCTATAGCTGGGGTTTTGCCATTATCCTCTTCACCCTCGCCATCAAAGTAATTACATTCCCTCTGACCGTCACCCAACTCAAAGGCATGCAGGCGCAAAAAGACCTGCAACCGCGCATCCAGGAATTGCAGAAGAAGTACGGCAAAGACAAGGAAAAGCTCTCCCAGGAGCAGATGAAGCTCTATCAGGAGGCAGGCGTCAACCCGCTAAGTGGCTGTCTGCCCATGCTTATACAGATGCCTGTACTTTTTGGCCTCTATTCGGCCCTGATCAGTCTGGGCAGCCGACTGGAGGACGCCAATTTTTTCTGGATTCCCAATCTGGGCTTTCCCCACTACACCGACGGGATGGGCTGGATTACCCAACTCTTTTCCAATGGAGAGTATGTGCGGCTGGTCTCCTATCTGATCCTGCCCGCGTTGCTGATGGTCAGCCAATTCTATATGCAGAAGATGACCACCGCCAGCACGCCCACCGCTGGCGGCGAAGGCATGGCGGGAATGATGGGCCAGATGACCACAATTATGACGCTGATGTTTGGCTTTTTCACTTTGCAGGTTCCAGCCGGTCTCACTCTCTATTGGGTCACCAGCAATTTCCTGCAGATGGGGCAGACTGTCGTTGTCAATAAGATGCAGGGTGGTGGTAGTATACTGAGTATGTTTGGCAAGAAGAGTACGCCAGCCCTCGCCACGGCCAGCGCCTCAATCGTCTCCACAGCGACCGCTGGCACAGACGACGACAGCGGCGAGAGCGACGACAAAGCAGCCCAGCCCGCCCGCCGGACGACCCGACGTCAACGACGAAGGAAGTAGATCAATGGTTGAACAGAGCCACGAATTTTCCGCCAAAAGCAAAGAAGCCGCCATCGAAGAAGGTCTACGCCAGTTGGGTGTCGGACTGGATCGGGTGGAGATCGAGATTTTGCACGAAGGCAGTCGGGGTTTGTTGGGGATCGGCAGCACCAACGCCCGCGTGCGCCTGACCCTGCGCCCTGCTCCCAAACCCGCTGCGAAGGCTGCGCCCCTCCCTGCGCCGGTTGTGGCTGCGCCTGTTGCGCCGCCCCCGCTTGCTGCCATTCCAAAAGAGATCGAAGAAGCGGACGAGGAAGAAGATGATCTTTCCCTCTCTGCCGGGCACAGCTTGCCGAGAAGCGACGACGACGAAGCCTACGACGACGATTCCGATCTGGATCGCGACGAAGTGGTGGCCCTGGCCGGGGAGATGCTCCTGGAGATGGTCACATTGATGGGGCTGGACGCCCGCGTCGAGGGCAGCCAGCGCGATGACCCGGATGAGAAAGAGAGCGCCATCTATCTCAATCTGCTGGGCGACGATTTGGGGGCGCTCATCGGTCGCCACGGCGAAACCCTGGCCAGTATGCAATATCTGGTGCGTCTGATGGTCAACCAGAAGGTGCATCGCTGGACAAATATCGTCGTGGATGTGGAGGGCTACAAAGACCGCCGAGCCGAAAAACTGGCCCACATGGCCCTGCGTATGGCCGATCAGGTGGTGGAGACAGGCCGCCCCGTGGCCCTGGAACCCATGCCCGCCAACGAGCGGCGCATTATCCACATTGCCCTGCGCAACCACCCAAAAGTCTACACCGAAAGCACCGGCGAAGACACCCGGCGCAAAATCCAAATCTTGCTGAAATAGCCAGCCAGACAGTACAATACAGCCCACCCGACCAGAGCGGGTGGGCTTTTTTATACACCACCACACGAACCCGTGATTCCATGCCAACATCTGCACCCATCCCCCTCGATTTTCTGGTTATCGGCCACGTAACGCGGGACATCCCTACGGCAGACCCGGCGACCAGTGAGTACGTTCTGGGCGGCACAGTCAGCTTCGCCGCGGTCACCGCGGCCAAGCTGGGCCGCCACCCAACTGTCCTGACCCGCGCCGGGGATGATGTGGACCTCTCGGCGCTGGCCGCGGTGGGTGGGCTGTGCGTCCTGCCCAGCGACCACACCACCACCTTTGCCAATCTCTACACGCCCACGGGCCGGGTGCAGTATTGCTACACCCCAGCGCCCGTCATTGCCGCCGCCGACGTGCCCAGCCATCTGCGCCATCCAAAGGTCGTCCTCCTCGGTCCGCTGGTGCAGGAACTCCGCCCGGACATCATCCACATCTTCCCGCCGGAGACGGTTGTCGCCGCTGTGCCCCAGGGCTGGATGCGCCGCTGGGACGCGGACGGGCGCGTGCATCCTACGCCGTGGACGACCGCCGAGGAGTTTCTGCCCCATCTGGACGCGCTGATTCTCTCCATCGAAGATGTGGATGGCGATCTTTCGATCATCGAAGAATACTGCACGCACGTCCCTCTGCTGGTGATGACCCAATACCGGGAGGGCAGCACCGTCTATCAGCAGCAGGCCGACGGCTCAATCGCTGTGACCCAAGTGCCACCCCGCCCGGCCAATGAGGTGGACCCCACCGGTGCCGGCGACACCTTCGCCACCGCCTTTCTGCTCCGTCTGCAAGAGACGGGCGACCCGCTGGACGCGGCCCGCTATGCCAATGTGACCGCCTCCTTCGGTGTGGAAGGGCCGGGCATTTCCGCCATCCCCTCCCACGCCGCTGTGCTGGACTATATGGCCGCCCACCCCTGGCCCGCGCCGGAGACGCCCTGACCGATGGCCGCCCAGATTTTCGCCTT
>CAMDEX010000273.1 GCA_945897075.1 Litorilinea aerophila | reverse complement strand
CGGGCGCAGCAAGCAGCGCCCCTACGAACCTGGCGATACAAACGGGCGCAGCAAGCAGCGCCCCTACGAACCTGGCGATACAAACGGGCGCAGCAAGCAGCGCCCCTACGAATCTGGCGATACAAACGGGCGCAGCAAGCAGCGCCCCTACACAAGATATTGGTAGGGGCGCTGCTTGCTGCGCCCATCCGAAAAATAGAGTACGCTTGCGTTTCCAAAGGGTGTCCCTGTGAGCGAAGAAATCCGAAGCTCCGACGCCGATCCGACGACGGATCAGCCAGTGGTTGCCGATGACGGTCGGTCTGCTGATCCGCCCGTTGCGCAGCCCGCGCCCCCCCCGCAGAGCTTGGCCGGTGTCGGGCAGGCGCTTTCGTGGTTGGGCACGCTTGTCAAAGAGGTGCTACAGGTGGTGGTGCCGGCGGTTTTGCTGGCCCTGGCCATCCACATCTTTCTGGCCCAGGCCACAGTCGTCTACGGCCAGAGTATGCAGCCCAATTTGCAGCCCGCCGAACGGCTGGTGATCGAGAAGGTCTCCTACTATTTCGGCGTACCCCAGCGCGGCGATATCGTTGTGTTGGACCTGCCCCAAGTGGCCGAATTGCTGATCAAACGGGTGGTCGGGCTGCCCAACGAAACCATCGAAATTCGACGGGGTACGGTGCTGATCGACGGGGAGGCCATTGACCAATCCTTCGTCCTCCTCCCTGGCGGCACAACCTACGGACCCATCACGCTGGGCGCGGACTCCTATTTTGTGATGGGGGACAACCGCAGCAACAGCAACGACAGCCGGACCTTTGGCCCCATCCACCGCGACGAGATTGCTGGGAAAGCCTGGCTGCGCTACTGGCCGCTCAACCGTTTCACGCTTTTTGATTGATCCCACTCTACAGCCAGGAGAAGAAAAGGACGCAGATTTTTGTGATTTGAATTGATCTGCGCTGATTGCAACGTATGACATCCAAACGCTGGAGTTCGACAACCAAAATCATTGTGGCTTCCCTGCTGGCATTGCTGGCAGTGATTCTGCTGATTACCTTCCGGGCGATGATTCGCCCGACAATCGTGGCGCTGCTCCTCACTTTTATCTTGCACCAGCCGGTCAATTGGGTGCAGGGGCGCACAGGCTGGAGCCGGGGTGCTGCGGTCGCGGCTGTCTATCTTTTTCTGATTCTGTTGTTGATTATTACGCCGGTTGCCTTTCTACCGCGCTTGATTGATTCCCTGCAATCCCTAAGCAGCGCATTGGGCACGCTGGTGGAAAACTTACAATCGGCCGCGCTCGGCCCTATCCTTCAGTTCGGCGGCTATCAACTCAGCCTGGACAGCCTGCTGCAACAGGTGGGCACGCTCATCCAGGATGTGCTTTCACCAGCGGCCGCGGGTGCGTTGGGCTTTGCCCTCAGCCTGACGTCCACGGTTCTCAGTACAGTCTACGCTCTGGTACTCGGATTCTGGCTTTTGAAGGATATCCACATTCTGCAACGCACGCTCCTGAATGTCGTCCCCATCGAATACCGGGAGGATGTGCGCCGCTTGGGGCTGGAACTCTCCGCCATCTGGTATGCCTTTTTGCGCGGACAATTTGTGCTGGCGCTGGTGGTGGGTGTGATGATCTGGATCGCGATGTGGATTGTGGGGCTGCCCAACGCGGCCGGCTTTGCACTCCTGGCCGCGCTGATGATATTTCTGCCCACCATCGGGCCGGGGATCAGCAGCGCGATTGGCACGCTCTATGCCCTATTCCAGGGATCTGCCTGGCTGCCGGTCAACAATTTCGTCTTTGCGCTGATTGTGACGGGACTCTATAGCTTCATAGACCAAATCGTGAGCGTCTATCTGATCCCCCGCCTGGTGGGGCGGCGGGTCAATCTACACCCGGCCGTCACCTTCACCGGCGTCATCAGCGGGATGCTGATCTTCGGCTTTCTGGGTGTGCTGCTCATCATCCCCACCATCGCCAGCGTGCGTACATTGCTGACGTATGTCGTTCGCAAACTGCGCGACGTCGAACCCTTTGCCAGCGACTACACCCAGAGCGATGTGCGTATCCCCGGCCTGATCGCGGGCCGCCGCATTCAGGCAGTGATCTTCGATCTGGACGGCGTACTCACCGAACTTGATTTCAGTCTGGCTGATCAATTCACCGACCGCTTGCGCTGGACAAATCGCTTTTGGCCCGCCGAGGTCCGCCGCAGAAACTTACGCCGTCTGCTCCTCAAAATGGAAGGGCTGGTCAACTGGTGGATCAGCATCCTGCTTTGGATTCAGTTGTATGACGATCTGGAGCGCATGAGCGCTTTTCTCAACCGAGCCAGAGCCTTTCCGCCCGCTACAAAATTGCGTGTGCGACTTGGCGTGGAAGCACTTCTGCGCGAATTAAGCCACACCTATCGGTTGGGGCTGTTGACGGTCCGCCCGCGCCGCGAAGTGGACTACGTTTTGGAAAAGACGGCTCTTTCCCCCGCACTCTTTGGGACGATTGCCGCCCAAGAAAACCCCCACGTCTATACATCGCCCGGCGAAGCCCTGGCCCAGGCGGTGAAGGAGTTGGGTGTGACGCCGGAACAGGTGTTGGTGGTGGGTGACAGTGAATGGAAGCTGCGCCCGGCCCAGGCTTCCGGTGCGTTGCGTTGCGGCGTGCTGGGCGATCTGGTCGTCGAGTCCGACTTCGCCGGGGCCGATCTGGTCATCACCGATCTGGCTGAGTTGCGCGCCTGGCTGTAGAGAGGACGCAGATTTTGATGATTTGGATTGATCTGCGCAGATCAATCCAAATCATCAAAATCTGCGTCCTGTTTTTTGTCAAATAGCTATCCAAAACTTTGTAAATCTAAGTAAACCTATGCTATACTGCCAGTTATGAACTGGCGACGCATTGCGCAACTCTCCCTCGTCCATGTGGGCGTATCCATTACCGTCGTGCCGGTGACCAGCACCCTGAACCGGGTGATGATCGCCGACTTGGGTATGTCCGCGCTGCTCGTCGCGCTGCTCGTCGCCTTGCCCTACTTTCTCTCGCCCCTGCAGGTGGCTCTGGGCGCGTGGGCCGACCGCAACCCCATCGGCAACCGCTACCGCACACCCTGGATTGTCGTGGGCGGATTGATGGCGGCCACGGGCAGCTACTTCACCGCCCATTCCGCCTATTGGATGGATGCCAACTTCTGGCCGGGGCTGTTGGGCGCGCTGCTGGCCTTTTCTGTGTGGGGGATGGGTGTCAACGTGGCTTCGGTCAGCTACCTCTCCCTCGTCACCGATCTGGCCGACGAAAACGGGCGCAGTCGGGCCGTCAGTGTGATGTGGACGGCGATGATCCTCTCGACAATTTTTGTCAGTCTGGGCATCTCGCGTCTGGTTGACCCCTACACTGTGCAAGCACTCTACACCGCGTTTGGCGCGGTCTGGCTTGTCTCAGTCGTCTTTGTGCTGGTGGGGGCCTACGGCCTGGAGCCGCCTGCATCCCAACGCACGACGCCCGTTCGCCACAGCGCAGACAGCCCGGCCCAGGCCATGCGTCTGCTGGCGCTCAACCCGGTGGCCCGCCGTTTCTTCGTCTATCTGGTGCTGGTGCTGATCAGCATTCATGCCCAGGACGTGCTGCTGGAACCCTTCGGGGCCGAGGCGTTGCAGATGCCCGTTGCCGCCACCTCCCGCCTCACATCCATCTGGGGCGTGGGCGTGTTCTTGACGCTGCTGGGCAGTCTGCCCCTCGTGCGGCGCATTGGCAAGAAGCGCAGCGCCAACATCGGCGCGTTTGTGGCGGCGGTGGCTTTTGGGCTGATTTCGCTCTCCGGGTGGATGGGACAGAGTGGGCTGTTTATGGCTGCGGTCTTTCTGCTCGGGCTGGGTGGCGGGCTGATGACGGTGAGCAATCTGAGCTTTATGCTGGATATGACTCTGCCCCAGGCCGCCGGGCTGTATGTAGGCGCGTGGGGGGTGGCGAACTTTGCCGGGCAGGCCATCGGCAATGTGATCAGCGGGCTGTTGCGCGACTTCTTCCTCTGGCTGACCGGCGCGCCGCTGGTTGGCTACATCGCCGTCTTCAGTATGGAAATTGTCGGGCTGCTCCTGGCTGTCTGGCTCTTCCGCTCCATCGAAGTGGCCGACTTCCGCCGCCAGGCGGAGGTGCGCTTGCAGGAGATTCTGGCCCTGGCCAGGGAGTAGACAGCGGGGCTGATTCCGAGAATGGCACGGCACCACTCTGACAACCCATAAACGTCTGGGCCATTCCCGCAATCGGTTGTCCCCTCTTTCGCTCCCCTTGCGTTCTTCCCCGATTTCCGCTACACTTTGCAAAGCCATCAGCGCGGCGCGCAAAAGCCGCCCAACTCATAACTCATAACTCCTAACGCCTCTCTCCTAACCCGTGTCTCCCTCTGTTCAACAAAGGAGTCTGTCCATGTCCACCCAACCCCAGTTCTACGCCCTCTTTGTCGGCATCGACAACTACCGCAGCCCCAACGTCACCGACCTGCGCGGCTGCGTCAACGATGTAAAAGCGATGGCCGCCTTTGTGCGCGCCAAACTGAATCTGCCCCACGCCAATCTGCGCGTCTACACATCCAGCGACGCGAGCGCCCCAAGCGCCGAAACGCCCGACGCACTCGCCACGCGGGCCAATATTCTGGCTGGCTTCGATTGGCTGGTGAATACAGCCAGGGCCAACGATCAGGTCTTTATCCACTACAGCGGCCACGGCTCCCAGGCCCCCACTGTGGATCCCAACAACGAGCCGGACGGTCTGGACGAAACGATTGTGCCCTGCGACAGCCGGATGGTGGGCGCGGACGGCCAGCAGGTCTACGACGTGCTGGACAAGGAGATCAAAACCTACATTGACCTGATCGAGGCCAGCGGCGCATTCGTCACGATCTTTTTCGATTGCTGTCACTCCGGCTCCGGCACACGGGGCGAGCAGAAAGTTCTGACCCGCAAGACAGCCGCGGATGAACGCAGCCGTAGCCTGGAGAGTGTGGAACCCCGCACCGCGGCCCGGCTGACCGCGCAAGTGAATGTCGCCCAGCCGGTCACGGCCAGCGGCTGGCACATCTCCGGCGGCCACGTCCTGTTGGCTGGCTGCCGCGACGAGCAGCTCAGCCACGAATACCGAGACGTGGAGAGCGGTGCCTGGCACGGGGCCACCACCTATTTTCTACTGCAGAGTCTACGCAGCGCGCAGGCCGCCACCACCTGGGGTCAGGTCTACGACAGCGTGCGCACACGGGTCAACGCCCTCTACAACAACCAGATGCCCCAGCTGGAAGGGCCGGAAAACCGCACGATCTTTGGCGAACTGGCCCCGCCCGCAGACCCCTATCTGCTGGTGGAAAAAGTGGATATGGATGGCATCCACGTCTATATCAACGGCGGCCCGCCCGTGGGTTTGACAATGGGCAGCCGCGTGGATTTCTATGCGGCGGGCGCGGGAGAGATGAAGGGCGCGCCGCTGGCGCGGGGCGTCGTCGAGCTGGTGGAGGTCGATCACGTCTGGGCGCGGGTGACGGTTCCTACGGCGGATGGGGTCTTTCCACCGCTGGCGCGCGTAAAGATCGCGGCCCAGAGCTACAATGAACTGGTCTACCCGGTTGCTGCCGATAATCCGCTGGTGCGCGAGGCGCTGGTCAAACGGGTGGAGGCGGACGGCGCACTGAGTGAGGAGCCGGTCAACCCCTTCCTGCGTCTGACCAAAGCGAACGAGAGCGCGGGCGCGATCTTCAATATCCAGACCCACGGCGACAGATATGTGGTGCAGGATGCCAGCGGTGTGCAAATTGTGGTAGAGACGCCGCCCCACACAGCCGAAGGCGCGGGCCGGGTGGTCGAAATTCTGGAACACCTGGCCGTCTACAACAATGTGCGCAACCTGCGCAACTCTGCGCCCAATCCACCGCTGGCCGGCGCGTTGAAGGTGGAAGCCTTCAGTTACACCGACGCCAGCTTCTCGGCACCCAAAGACGGCATTCCCCTGCACACGCCGGATGCGGTGCTGACGCCGGGGCGCAAAATCTGGCTGGCCGTAAAGAACCAGAGCAGCGAGGACCTTTACGTCTCGATCTTTGACCTCAACCCGGATTTTGGCATCAAACGGCTCTACCCGCGCAACACAGCCAACCAGAAAGTGGCGGCGGGCAAGGATTTCTTTGTCCCCAACATTCGCTACCCGGTCAGCAATCCCTTTCTGGGGCGCACCCAGGCCATCTTCAAAGTCTTTGTCACCCGCCAGCCGATGAGCTTCGATGTACTACAGAAGGAAGACCTGAACGAGCCGCCGATGGGCGCGGCTACGCGCAGTATGGAATCCGACAACCCTCTGCGCCGTCTGCTCAACAGCGTGCGTGGGGCGGGGACGCGCGGCGGGGCTTTTATTGACGACGACCCCAACGATCTCTGGTACATCCAGCAGATTGAATTTGCCGTGCTGGCCGAAAACACGTCCAAATCCCTGGCCGTGGGGGAGACGAGCGTGGAGATCGGCTCGTCCCTGGAAATTACGCTGCAAAAGCCCGCCGGTTTCACCGCCCAGGTGGTCGCCAGCAGTGTTGTGCAGGCAACACGCGGCCTCGAAAATGCCATCCAGCCGCCGCCCGGTCTGAGCAGTGGGTTGGCCGCCGAGATGTTTGTGCCGGTCACCTTTGCCAGCGGCACGCGCTCGGCCATCGGTTCACCCGGCATTCTGGCCGTCAACGCCACGCCGGAGGAGCTGGCCCAGATCAGCGCGCAGAATCCTCTGCGTCTGGAGCTGACGCTGGACGCGGAGGAGGATTTGCAGGGCGTCCTGCCCATCGCCTTCGACGGGCAGCACTACTTCCTGGCCGGGCAGATAGACGAAGCGGTCACCGGCACCCGGGACCCCAGCCGGAAACGGTTTGCCCTCTCCATCACCCATCTGCCCCTGCCCGCTGACGACGGTGGCGGTGGCGGCGGTGGCGGCACACGCACAGCGGGCGACGCGCCGACGCGTGACCTGAAACGGACGGCGCGCCTCTTCTTCTACAAAGTCTACCGCAAAGAGCTGCCCGCGGATACGGGCGTGCGCAAGCCGCGCTTGAATGCCGACCAGACGCCGGTTTTTGATGGCAAACTGCCCGTTTATGACAAAGCGAGCGCGGCGGATGTGGCCGGGGCCAAACGGGCCGCGCTGCTGATCCACGGCTTTACCAGCGATACCGGCTGGCTGGTGGAGCGGGCCTGGCCCTACCTGGGCAAACTGGCCGATTACGATCTGGTCTTGACCTACGATTACGAGACCTTCCATACGGGGATGGCGGAGAATGGAAAGCTGCTGGCCCAGCAGTTGACCGCGCTGGGCTTTGGCGCGGACGACGGCGTAGATCTGGACATCTTCTGCCACAGTATGGGCACACAGGTGGCGCGGGCGCTGGTGGAGTTGGAGGGCGGTCACGCCTATACGGATCGGGTCTTTATGGCGGGCGCGCCCAACGCGGGCACGCGGCTGGCCGATGCCAAGAAGCTCATCTTCTGGGCGGGGACGGCGCTGCTCAACCAGGCGGGGATTGCGCCGCCCGCGCTGATCGCCAACTGGTTTCTCAAAAAAATTCTGGAGAGCGCGGTCAGCGTGGGCGATCTGATGCCCGATTCGGAATTGTACAAGAAGCTCAACAGTGGCACGCAGCCGCTGGATGTGAAGTATTACGTTCTGATCGGCACAAACAAAGCCTTTGATGGCAGCGTGGATTGGAATTCGCTCTTCACCAAAGCCGGGCTGGAAAAAGCCTTTGACAAAGGGCTGGACGCGCTCCTCGGCCCCAACGACCTGCTGGTGGGTGTATCCAGTGCGCGCGCCGTGCGTCACGGCAACTGGCCGAACCTACAGGTGGCCGAGATGACGGGCAACCACTTCCAGTATTTTGACACGCCGGAGAGTGTGGCGCAGGTGCAGGCGTGGATGGCGGGATAGAAGAAAAAAATTGTGAATTGTGAATGGTGAATGGTGAATTACGAATGGGCGACCCAACGATCCTCCATTCACAATTCACAATTCATAATTCATAATTCTCTATTCACCATTCGCTATTTCTTGATTCCCTCTCCCTCCGCTACAATACCCCTGGGGGGGGATGTGTCCCGGTGGGCGCCCTGGTCTTCAAAATCAGTGGCAGGCGGCGCAGAGCCGGCTGCGGTGGGTTCGACTCCCACGCCCTCCCGCTTTGGAAGAGAAGGGATGACAGGAGGAAGGGAGAACAGGAGGAAGGGAGGACAGGAGGACAGGGATAATGGCTGGTGTCCCGTCAGGTGTTGATGGAAATGTAGGGGCGCTGCTGGCTGCGCCCGCCGTTGGTG
>CAMDEX010000272.1 GCA_945897075.1 Litorilinea aerophila | reverse complement strand
GCGGTTACAAACCGCACCTACGTTTTATCAGAAGTTCGACTTGTCCTGAGCAGTTACCTACAAAAAAGGAGTAGAGTCGTATGACCGATAATCGTGTGGAAATTTTGCTCGTCGAAGACAACCCGAACGATGTGGAGCTTACCCTCTACGCCTTCAAGAAAAACAAGCTCACCAACCCCATCTTTGTCGCACGCGATGGCGCGGAGGCGCTGGATTTTATTTTTTGTCGCGGGCTTTTTGCCGAGCGCCGGATTGAAAACGGCCCGCGCGTCATTCTCCTGGACATCAAATTGCCCAAAGTGGACGGTCTGGAAGTGCTCAAACAGATCAAATCCGATGCGCGCACGCGCGCGATCCCTGTGGTCATTTTGACGTCGTCCCACGAAGATCGTGATATAACCGAAAGTTACAAGCTGGGCGTGAACAGCTACATCGTCAAGCCGGTGGACTTTGAACAGTTTGTCGAGGCCGTGCAGCAGGTGGGCCTGTACTGGACACTCCTGAATCAGCCGTCGGCCTGAATTTGCGCCTTCCGGGAAGGGGTTACAAGCTGGTTGCACTTGTGTAAATCTGCTTGACCCCTTCCCGGAAGATGCACATGCGCGATTAGGCGCGCCACGGGGGATGAAAAAGTCCCCGGCACTTTCTATCCCAGCGAGTCTGTATAGGAAGTTCCCTCCAGTGAAGTTCGTGAAGTGCCGGGGACTTTTTCAGGGCAGGTTGAAAGGTAACCAATGGCTACTCCTCTGAATCTCTTAATCCTGGAAGACCGCGCCAGCGACGCCGAACTGATGGCGTATGAAGTGCGTGCGGCCGGCTTTGAACCGACCTGGCAGCGCGTGGAAAGCGAGGCCGACTATCTGGCCGCGCTGGAGAAGAGGCCGGATCTGATTCTGGCCGACTACAACCTGCCCCAGTACGACGGCATCAGCGCCTTGCAAGCCGCCCAGAAACGCGGCCTCGACATTCCCTTTGTCATCGTCTCTGGCTCGATTGACGAAGAGCGGGCGGTCAACGCCATGCGCACTGGGGCCAGCGACTATGTGCTGAAAGACCGCATGGCCCGCCTGGGGCCGGCCGCGCTGAACGCGTTGGAGCAAAAGCGGCTGCGCGACAAGCGCACATTGGCCGAAGAAGCACTGCGCGAGAGCGAAAAGTTTCTGCGCGAGACGCAGATCATCGCGGGGCTGGGCAGTTATGTTCTGGATGTCCCCACTGGGTTGTGGAAAAGCTCGGACGTGCTGGATAAACTGTTCGGGATCGACGCAGCCTATGAACGCTCGGTGGCTGGCTGGGGGGCGCTGGTCCACCCCAACGACCGCCAACAGTTGGTGGACTATCTCACCAACGAAGTCATCGGCGCACACCTGGGTTTTGACAAAGAATACAAAATCATCAGACACAACGACCAAGCCGAACGCTGGGTGCATGGCTTGGGGAAGTTGGAAATTGACGCCGAAAACCGCATCTTGAAGATGTATGGAACCATCCAGGATATCACCGAACGCAAGCAGGCAGAGGACGCCCTGCAACGCGCTTTGGAAGAAACCCAGCGCGGACGAAACACATTGCAAGCGCTTAGCTTTGCCGCCCAAGCGGCCCAGCGCGCCCGCGGGCCTCAGGCCATTTATCAGGCCGTGGGCGACGAAATAAAAAAACTGGGCTTTGAATTGGTTGTGTTTGACATCGACATGCAGAAACGCCAACTGAACCTCTCTTACATGTCCTACGCCACACGACTACTGGCCTTTGCTGAGAAATTAACCGGACTCTCTCCCGCAAACTATTACATCCCAATCCCCATCGGTGGCGTATACGATCAAATCCTCTCCGCCGGGCGGGCGGTCTTGCATGAGGATATCACCAGTATAACCAAAGAGACCTTGCCGCCGCTGCTGCGCCCCCTGGCTGGTCAAATCGTCAGCCAGTTCAAGATTGCGCAGGGCATCTATGCCAGCCTGACGGTTGGCGGCCAACCCGTCGGTATTATGATCGTTTCGAGCAGTGAGCTGACCAAAGCCGATCTTCCGGCAGTAGACGTTCTGGCGGCGCAGGTTTCGATTGCGTTGGAGAACGCCCAGCTGTATGCTTCTGTTGAACGAGAACTCTTCGAGATCAAAGAGGCGGATCAGAAAATCCAGCAGCAACTCGCCGAACTGGAAGCCCTGCACACCGTCTCCGCTGCCCTGCGCACGGCCCAGACCAGCGACGAAGCCTTGCCCCTCCTCCTCGACCAAACCCTGGCCGCGCTGGAGACCGACGCCGGCGCGATCTGGCTCTACGACCCGGCCGTGGACGAACTGCGCGCCGTCGTCGCGCGCGGCTGGTTTCAGCAATTTAGCAAAACCTCGATGAAAACGAACGAGGGCATTGCCGGTGCCGTCTTTCACAGCGGGCAGACACACCTCTCCGCCGAATTCCACAGCGACCCGCTCACCCGCGCCGCCGCGCGCGGGCAGACGCCACCCGGTTGGGGTGGGGCGTGTATACCCATTCGCGCCGGCGCGACAACAATCGGTGTGTTGCTCGTCTCCGTAACCTCCCCGCGTCAGATTGCGCCGGAGCAGGTGAAGCTACTCGAATCCCTGGCCGAGATGGCCGGCACAACCCTGCACCGTATGCGCCTGCACCAGCAGACCGAGGAAGAGGCGCGCCGGGTGCAGGCGATTATGGACACATCACCCGCGGGAATGCTCCTGCTCGACGGCGACGGGCGCATCCTGCTCTCCAACCCGATGGCCGTGCGTGCCCTGGGCCTCCTGGCCGCGGCCGGCACAGGGCAACCCCTTACCCACCTGGGCGACCGCGCCCTGGCTGATCTGCTTGCCCCGCCCGCCCAGGGCAGTTGGCACACAGTGCAGGCCGGGGGGCGCACCTTTGAAACCCAGGCCCGCCCGATGGCGCAGGGGGATGCCAAGCGCAGTTGGGTGCTGACGCTCAACGACGTGACCGTAGAGCGCGAGCGCCAGCGCTATCAGGAAGCCCAGGATCGGCTGGCCGTAGTGGGTCAACTGGCGGCGGGCATCGCCCACGACTTCAACAACATTATGGGCGTCATCGTCCTCTATGCCCAAATGCTGCGCGACTCTCCCGGTCTCTCGCCGCGCCAACAGCGCCAACTGGAGACCATAGACGAGCAGGCCCAACACGCCGCTGCCCTGATCAGCCAGATTCTGGACTTCAGCCGCAGGTCGGTCATAGAACGCGCCCCGCTGGACCTGCTGCCCCTGCTCAAGGAGCTGGTGGCGTTGCTGAAGCGCACGCTGCCCGAAAACATCCATCTGGAGCTTGCTTACGACCGCAGCGAGTATATCGTCAACGGCGACCCCACCCGTCTGCAACAGGTCTTGATGAACCTGGCCGTCAACGCCCGCGACGCCCTGCCCAACGGCGGTCGCCTCAGCTTCACCTGCTCCACCCTCTCGCTGACCCCGGAGCAAACGCCGCCCCTACCGGATATGGCTGTTGGCGCATGGCTCTGTCTGGCCGTGGCCGATACGGGCACGGGGATTCCGGCGGCCGCGCTGCCCCATCTCTTCGAGCCATTCTTCACCACCAAAGAGCCGGGCAAGGGCACCGGGCTGGGCCTGGCCCAGGTCTACGGCATCGTCAAGCAGCACGACGGCCACATCGCTGTGCAGACGCAGGAGGGCAAGGGCACCACCTTCACCCTCTACCTGCCCGCGCTGCTGGCCGCGCCCGTGGCACTGCCCGCGCCCAAAGCGGCTCTTGTCCAGGGGCAGGGCGAGACGATTCTGGTGGTGGAAGACAACACAAATCTGCGTTTGTCGCTGGTGGAGATACTGGAAACGCTCAACTATCGCGTGCTGGAAGCAGTCAACGGGCGCGCGGCACTGGCGCTTCTGGAGCAGCAGGCGGGGGAGATCGCTCTGGTCTTGAGCGATCTGGTGATGCCGGAGATGGGCGGGCAGGCGCTCTTGCAGGCGATGCGCGAGCGCGGGCTGACCCTGCCGCTGGTTGTGTTGAGCGGTCATCCGCTGACCAACGAAATGGAGGCGATGCAGGCCCAGGGGCTGGCCGGTTGGCTGCTCAAACCGCCCGACATGCAAGAACTGACAACGCTCCTGGCCCGCGCCCTGGGCAAATAGCCAGCGTAGGTCGGACTGGCAGTCCGACCAGCATTTTCGTCGTTACCGGTGTCCGCCGGGCATTTCGAGAACCTTCCGGGAAGCGGCCACAGAAGCAGGGGCGTAGGGAGGTGGTTGTGGCCGCTTCCCGGAAGGTAGATCATCAACCCGGTCGTAGAGATCGTGGCGCATTTCTGGTTGATAGGGCCTTGTGGTAGACTCAACAGATTGTTTTTGATGATTGCTAAAATTCTTGTCACCACAATGCCCTACACAATTACCGAACCAGTCAATATCCCCCATCTGCAGGAGATTCTCAACGCCCTGGATGCCGATATCCATGCGCGCGAGCGCTCTGCCGCGGCTCTGGCGCTACAGAACGCTTCACTCCACAACGAGCTGCAGCGGCGGCTGGCCGAAAGCGAGAGTTTCAACCGCGTGCTGGTCAGTCTGCTGCAAAAGACTGTTTTGGACCAGGTGCTGGATATCGTCTGTTCCGAAGCCCAGAGGTTGATCGGGGCCACGGGCAGCGCGGTGCTCCTGTTGACCGATCAGGCCTGGCTGGAGGTCAAGCACCGTTTGGGCCAGCCTTTGGCGATCGTCGAACGTCTGCCCGTGGACGGTTCACTGGCCGGTCAGGTCGTGCGCAAGGGCGAACCAGTGCGGTTGAATGACCCGACCCTCGTCGAGCAGGCCCAGGTCTATCAGTGGCCTACAGACCTGACCGCGCTGCTGGCCCTGCCCCTGCACGTCAACGGAGGAATTATCGGTGTGCTGGATGTGGTCAACAAGGCGGGCGGCTTCACCGAGGAAGATGTGCGCGTGATGTCCGTTTTTGCCAACCAGGCCGCCATGGCCATCGAACACGCCCGTCTGCAAGAACAGGCCGAGCAGTTGGCTGTGTTGGAGGAGAGGCAACGGCTGGCCCGCGATCTGCACGATTCGGTCACCCAATCCCTCTACAGCGTGACTCTCTATGCCAACGCGGCCACGCTGGCCCAGGCCGCGGGCAAGGGCGAGGTGGTGGTCGGTTATCTGAGGGAGCTACAGGAGACCGCCCAGGAGGGCATGCGCGATATGCGCCTGCTCATCTTCCAACTGCACCCGCCTGTGCTGGAAGCCGAAGGGCTGGTGGCCGCCCTGCAGGCGCGTCTGGCCGCGGTGGAAGAGCGCGCCGGTCTACAGACCCACTTTCGCGTGGAGGGGGAGCGGCGTGTGCCCATCGCCATCGAGGAAGACCTCTATTGGATCGCGCAGGAGGCTCTTAACAATGTGCGCAAACACGCCGCGGCCCGCCACGTGACCGTCTATCTACACTTCTCCCCGGCGGCCATTCGTCTGGATGTGGTGGACGACGGGGTGGGCTTCGATCTGCCTGCGGTGCGCGCCGAAGGGCGGGGCGGCGGTGGCCTGCGCAGTATCAGCGAACGCACGGCGCGCCTGGGTGGGCAAATGATCTATGCGAGCGGGCCAGATCGAGGAACACGGCTGACTGTCGAGGTGACGGTATGATTCGAATTTTGATTGTGGACGATCACGCCATCGTGCGCAAAGGCATTCGCGCCCTGCTCACCGAATCCAGCGGTTTTGAGATCGTTGCGGAAGCCAGCGACGGGCAAGAGGCGCTGCTGGCCGTGGCAAAAACCCAGCCCGATGTAATTCTGATGGACCTGCTGATGCCTGTCATGGACGGTATTGAGGCGACGCGGCGCATCACCAGCCAACAGCCAGGGGCGCGCATTCTGGTTTTGACCAGTTTTGCCGCCGACAACAAGCTCTTCCCCGCCATCAAAGCGGGGGCACTGGGCTATCTGCTCAAAGATTCCTCGCCGGAAGATCTCCTGCGGGCCATCCGCCAGGTGCATCGGGGCGAGCCAGCCCTGCATCCCACCATCGCCCGCAAGCTCTTGCAGGAGATCGCCCAGCCTGTGGACTTGCCGCCTGCACCGGAGGCGTTGACCGGGCGCGAGATGGCGGTGTTGCGGCTGATTGCCCAGGGGTTGAGCAACCAGGAGATCGCCGATCAAATCTCGGTCAGCGAGCCGACCGTGCGCACCCACGTCAGCCGGATTCTGGGCAAGCTGCACCTGGCCAGCCGCACCCAGGCCGCGCTCTACGCCGTGCGCGAAGGGCTGGAAAGCGAGGACGCGGCCAGCCCCGAAGGCGGGTAGTCTACTGGATCGTACATACCCCTCTGGTTTTGTTGCGTGGTGCGTAGTGCGTGGACCAATTGTTACGACTGACTGACGTACCACGCACCACGCACCAGAAGCTGTACACCAAATAGCGTACACCAAAGAGAGCAAAGGCCGCCCACTGGGGCGGCCTTTTTGTTATACAAAACCTATCGTTTGCGCTGACGACAGGGCTGTTGGCCGGGGCTATACTACACCTGTCAGAAGCAGAGAAGACTGTGACAGTCCAAATCATCTTTTATGGAGCTATACGATGGAAATTCCTTTGAAAGCGCAAGTTAGCTGTACAGACGGCGTCTATGGGCGTTCGGCGTATGTTCTGATGAACCCGGTTCTTGACCAGATAACGCATCTGGTGGTGAAGGCCGACGTATCGCCCCACACTGAGTTCATTGTACCGATTAATGTTGTATCCGCAACAACAGCCGATACGATTGAGTTGCAGTGTAGCAAGGCAGCGTTGGAGAAGATGAACCCATTTGTCCAAACAAGGTTCATTGAAGAGCCTGTAACTGAACAGCTATTGCCCGGCTCCTATGGATTGGGAAGCTACTATTACTGGCCCTACGTCTCGTCTGAAAAGATGATTCGTGTGCCCGTAGAGGATCGGCAGATCCCGCTTGGGGAAGTGGCGGTGCAGCGCGGTACACGCGTGGAGGCAACCGACGGCTACGTGGGCAAAATAGACGAATTCCTGGTGAGTCCACAGGGTGGACACATCAGCCATTTGATCATGCGCGAAGGGCATCTGTGGGGGCAGAAGGATGTGACTATCCCCATTTCTGCGATTGGGAAGACTGATGAGGAAATCATGCACCTGAATCTTACGAAGCATCAGATCGAATCTCTGCCGACCGTCCCCGTAAACAGGCGCTGGTTCTAAATGGTGGGACAGCATCTTCCGGGAAGGGGTCAGGCAGATTGGCGCAAGCTCAACCAGCTTGTGACCCCTTCCCGGAAGGTGAAAATCAGGAAATGATTGCTTACGAAGTACTTAGATTCAATGCAGAGGAGACGAGAATGAAGAATCAACGCAGTGAAGAGGGCATCAACGCCAGTGGGGTGATCGGTTTTTTTGTCGGATTTCTGAGTGGGGGTCTCATCGGTGCGCTGGTGATGCTGTTGCTGGCCCCCCGCACGGGCGAGCAGACCATCCGCAAAATCCAGAAGAAGGCTGACAAGTTGCGCCGTCAGGCGACTGAAGGCATGGAAGATGTGGTGACAGAGGCGGGCGACATGGCCCACCAGTTCACCGACAATGTGCAGGCCACTGTCCGCAAAGGCAGCGACAGTCTACAGTCCAGTGTCAATAAGGGCACCGACAGTGTACAGAACAGTGTACACAAAGGGGTTGGTGACCTGCAGAAACGGGGCGAGGAACTGCTGGCTGAAGTCAAGAAGTAAGCAAGCCCCCAGGGGCATAGGGTGGCGAAGCCACAAGCCACAGATGCGCATATTGCGTAGTGCGTGGTGCGTGAACTGGTAGTGAAGTTGGTTCACGCACTACGGGTATCGGCGAGCGACTAACGCGTATGACGTCGATCCTTTTGCGGTACGGAGTAGCGGTTGTCAATTCGGGCACTTTGCCCCACATTCAAGGAGATGAGAGATGAACAGAGATATATTCGAAGGCAAGTGGAAGGAAATGCGCGGCCAGGTCAAGGAGTGGTGGGGCGAACTCACCGACGACGAACTGGACAAGACGGGCGGCAAGTCAGAGCAGGTGATCGGTCTGCTCCAGCAGAAGTATGGGTACACCAAAGAGCGCGCTGAAGACGAATTGGAGCGGCGGCTAAGCGACGTCAAGAACGCCGTCAAGCAAATCTGATGCAATTGGGTTTTAGATATTCAGTAGACCGCAACGGGTGGCTGACATTGGGCCCTGCCGAAGGCGTACACAGAGCGGTCTGCCGTCCGTAGTCTGCGGTCTACTGATATTGGGTAGTATGTAGGTGTCGTACATCAATACATCGTGCACAGATCTCAGCGTACATTAACAAGCGAAACCATCAATAGATCGTGCACACGGGTGCGGGGGAGGTCGATTCCAGTCGGGAAAAAGGCATTTTGGCAACGATAAACAACTTCGAGCCACTCACCTG
>CAMDEX010000271.1 GCA_945897075.1 Litorilinea aerophila | reverse complement strand
GGGCGCAGCAAGCAGCCGCCCCTACGAAGATTGTGCGTCGGGCGCAGCAAGCAGCGCCCCTACGATGGTTGTGCGTCGGGCGCAGCAAGCAGCGCCCCTACGAAGATTGTGCGTCGGGCGCAGCAAGCAGTCGCCCCTACGAAGATTGTGCGCCGGGCGCAGCAAGCAGCGCCCCTACGGATGATTGTGCGCCGGGCGCAGCAAGCAGCCGCCCCTACGAATGATTCTCTGCAAAACTATAGAACACGGATTTCGGAATTGACGGATTCGCTAATCCCCGATCCCCGATCCCCAATATCATTTCCCCAGGAGATGGGCAGTTGAGCCAACGCACGCTGAACGATCCGACCATTACCCAATCTGCTGCCGCCGACGGAGAGAAACCACCCCTGCTCGAAGTCAAGGAGCTAAAAAAGTGGTTTCCCATCAAACGCGGTCTCTTCAACCGGACCGTCGGCCACGTGAAGGCGGTGGACGGGGTGAGCTTTTACGTGCGCCCCGGCGAAACGCTGGGGCTGGTGGGCGAGAGCGGCTGTGGCAAGACGACCACAGGCCGGGTGATTATGCGCGCCTACGCGCCCACCGCCGGCGAAATCTGGTTCGACGATCAGGACCACGGGCGCATCAACCTGGCCGCCGTGGAAGAAGGCGAGATGAAGGGCTATCGCCGCAATATGCAGATGGTTTTTCAGGACCCCTACTCCTCGCTCAACCCGCGCATGAATCTGCTGCAAAATGTGGGCGAGCCGCTGCTGGTGCATGGGGTTGCCAGCGGCAAAGAGCTGGAAGATCGGGTGGCGGAGCTGCTGCGGGTGGTTGGTCTGCGCCCGGAATATATGAACCGCTATCCCCACGCCTTCAGCGGCGGCCAGCGCCAGCGCATCGGCGTGGCCCGCGCCCTGGCCCTGCACCCCCAACTGCTCGTGCTGGACGAGCCGGTTTCGGCGCTGGATGTCTCGGTGCAAGCCCAGATTCTCAATCTCTTGCAAGATTTACAGGATCAGTTCAATCTGACCTATCTCTTTGTGGCCCACGACTTGAGCGTTGTGGAGCACATCAGCGACCGGGTGGCGGTGATGTACGTGGGGATGCTAGTGGAGAGCGCGCCCACCGAGACGCTCTACACGGCACCGATGCACCCCTACACCGAAGCGCTACTCTCGGCGGTGCCCAAGCCCGACCCACGCGAGCGCGGCGAGCCGATTGTGTTGGAAGGTGACGTAGCCAACCCGGCCAACCCGCCCAGCGGCTGCTACTTCCATCCCCGCTGCCGCTACAACGACAAGGATCGCTGCGCAAAAGAGACGCCCGCCCTGCGCGAGATGCAGCCGGGCCATTTTGTGCGCTGCCACTACGCGGGGGAATTGAATTTGCGCGGGGTGGCGGTGTAGGCCAGTGATGATGGGATAATGCGATGATGAGAACTGTTTACAAATTGCCATTGGTGCTAGAACCACAACCAGAGGGCGGCTATACAATCACCTGCCCGATCTGGCCGGAATTGATTACCGAAGCGGATACGGTCGCTGAGGTCAATGAGAATGTCGCCGATGCGATTGCCGCTCTGGTGGAAGGGTATGAGATTTTGGGGAAACCATTACCGATTGCTCTAATCTAACTTGAAAATAAGGACACGGATGAACACGGATAGAACGGATTTACACGGATTCAATCTGCGAAATCTGTGTCCTCTGCGAAATCTGCGTTCCTATTTTCGTTGTTATTTGCCCCCCAGGCATATCGCCTGACGAGTGAAATGTGAAACAATGAACAGCCACCAGCACACGAACGGGAACAACCACAAAAACGGCACTATCACACTGGAAGGGCTGCTGCCCCCCAAACCGGCGCGCCAGGGACGCACGCCAAAGGTGATGTTGCTCTTTCCGCCTAACTGGACGCCGGCCATGCCCCATCTGGCCCTGCCCACGCTGACCGCGTGGCTGCGTCAGGAGGGAATTCAGGTGATCCAGCGCGACCTGAATATAGAAGTCTTCGATTACATTCTGACCCGTGACTTCATTGAGAAATCTGTGGAGCGGGTGCGCGCCGCCTTTGGGCCGCGCGGAAACGCCCTGCGCCGGGGAGGGCCGCCGCCAGAGATGGTGAGTTGGGCGCTGGAGATGGGGCCAAAGCTGGCGCGCCAGGTGGAGAAGGCGACGGACGTCCTGCGCAGCGATGCCTTTTTCGACGGGCCGATTGGGTTGCGCAATTTTCGCATCGTCATCGAAGCATTGGAAATCGCCTCTCTGCCTTTCTATCCGGCCAGCCTGAATCTACAGAACTATGTAGCCGCTGGCCCGGTGGACAGCAGCCGCTTTCTGCTGGAAGCGGTGAAAGACCCGCGCCACAATCTCTTTTTGGAGATTTACCGGCGCATTTTGCTGCCCGATATTGTGGCCGAGCAGCCAGATGTGGTGGGGATTTCCATCCCATCAATGATTCAGATGTTGCCAGGGTTGACCGCGGCCTGGCTGATTCGCGAGGCCGGGCTGACCTGTCACATTACCGTTGGCGGCCCCCACATCAGTATGCTGCGCGAGGAACTGCCCAAAGTCCCGGATATTTTTCAACTCTTCGACAGCGCGGTTATCTTTGACGGTGAGCGTTCCCTGGCCCAACTGGCCGAGGCGGTGGTCAACGGGGGCAGTTTGGCGCAGATTCTCAATCTGGTCTATCGGGACGGGGCGGAGATTCGCACAACGGCTCGCAAAGAGGCGGAGAAGATCGCCAATCTACCCCTGCCCGATTTCAGCGATCTGCCCCTGGACCGCTATCTGGCCCCCCGTCTGGCGCTGCCCCTGCTCACGGCGCGCGGCTGCTATTTTGGCAAATGCGCCTTTTGCAATGTGGGCTACGGCGAGGCCGAATCCTTCAGCCAGTTGCGCGCCCAGGCCCTGGCCGACCAGATGCTGGCCCTGCACGCCAAGTACGGCGTCAAGCACATCTTCTTCTCGGACGAGGCGGTGACGCCCCGTAACCTGCGCGACCTCTCGCGTATTTTGCAGGAGGCGGGCAGTCCGGTGACTTGGGGTGGTTGCGCACGCTTCGAGAAGATCATCGACCGCCCGCTGCTGGATTCGATGATGGCGGGCGGCTGCCGGACGATTCTTTTCGGCCTGGAGAGCGCGTCCGAAGCCATCATCGATCATATGGTCAAGGGCACCCAACTGCCCCACATGAGCCGAATTTTGCGCGAAAGCGCGGAAGCGGGTATCTGGAATCACACATTTTTCTTCTTTGGCTTCCCCGGCGAAAGCATCGAAAATGCCCAGGAGACGGTCAATTTTCTCTACGCCCACAAGCAGTATATCCACTCGGCGGCTACAGGCACCTTTTTGATGGAGCGCTATTCACCGGCCCACCGCTACCCAGAATCCTTTGGTGTGAAACGCATTATTGAGGATCCCAGCAAAGACTTGGCGATCTATTTTGATTACGAAGCGGTGTCGGGGATGAATGAACAGATGGCCGAATTGGTGCATGACCGTTTTCTGGACGCATTGCCCAAGAAATCCTATCCCCAGTTCTACGTCAGCCATGTCTACCGTTTTCTCTATTCCAGCTATCTGCCGGAAAAGGGGTTGCCCCATCCGCCCTGGCTGGTGCCGGAAGGTGACAAGGTGACAGGGTGAGGGGGTGACAATCAGAAGCCCCCTTTACCCTGTCACCCCTTCACCTTGTCAGGTTTTGGCTGTACCGCGCCGTGTGTGACACCCCCTCACATCTGCGGCGCGTCACAATACAGTAGAGTCGTCCGTTTTGTTTTCCCCATTTTCAGAGGAGGTATTCCATGAGAAAGCTCGTCAATCGGGGCGTATCGCGGCGAGAATTCCTGCGGGTTTCGGCATTGGCCGGCGCAGGCGTTGTCAGCGTGGCCTGTGGTGCCGCGGGCCAACCGGCCCCCGCAGCCCCAGAGGCCGCCCCAGCCGCCCCCACAGCCGCGCCCGCAGCCCAAGAAGCCGCGGCCCCCGCTGCTGCCGCATCGCAGTATTCCGAAGCCCCTATGCTGGCCGAGCTGGTGAAAGCAGGCCAATTGCCAGCCGTTGACGAACGGCTGCCTGTCAATCCGATGGTCATGCCCGTGGTCGAGATGATCGGCAGCTATGGCGGCACTTTGCGCCGTGGCTTCTCCGGCGTGTCGGATCGCAATGGCCCCATCAAATGCCAGGACCGGGCTATCGCCTGGTATGACCAGAACTTGAACATTCAGCCGCGTATGGCCGAGTCGTGGGAATTGAGTGCCGACGCCAAAGAATGGACTTTGCACCTGCGCGAAGGCATGAAGTGGTCGGATGGCGCACCCTTTACCGCCGCAGACATCCAGTGGTGGTGGGAGAAAGAAGCAACCAACGCAACGATTAGTCCTGCCATCAGTACCGCTTATCTCTCTGGGGCAGCCAAGACACCCATGACCCTGGAAGTGGTGGACGATTATACCGTCAAGTGCATCTTCGCCGATCCCAAACCGCTCTTCATTCACGACCTGCGCCGCCTCAACCGGAACTTCTACGAACCCGGCCACTACCTGGCCCAGTTTCACGCAGACCTGACCACGGATGCAGCCAAGCTGGAGGCAGACACCAAAGCCGCCGGTTTCAACGCTTGGAACGAGTACTATCTGGACCGCGCGTTGTGGCATCTCAACCCAGAACTGCCCACCGTTGGTGCCTGGAACTCCAAGAATAAGCTCTCAGAAGAGCTCTTCTTGATGGAACGCAACCCCTACTTCTTTGCGGTGGACGCCGAAGGCCAGCAACTGCCTTATGTGGATAGCATCACCCACCGTCTCTTTGAAAGCCCGGATGTCTTCAATCTACGTATCATCAACGGCGAGGTTGACTTCCAGAACCGCCATGTGGCGTTGTCCAACTTCACCCTCTACAAAGAGAACGAAGCGGGCGGTGACTACCAGGTTCTGGTCGGCACCAGCGCCAATCACCAGGCCATCCAGCTCAACCTGACCACCAAAAACGAACGATTGCGCGAGTTCTTCAACCAGCGCGATGTGCGTATCGCGCTTTCCATCGCTGTAGACCGCACAGCGATCAACGAACTGGTCTTTGACGGACTGTACACACCGCGCCAGTACAGCCCGTTGAGTCTGTCGCCCCAGGCCTATCCCAAACAGGCCGAGGCCCACATCGAGTACGATGTGGATGCGGCCAATGCCCTGCTGGATGGGGCGGGCTACGCCGAGAAGAACGCCGACGGTCTGCGCCTCTGGCCCGGCACAACCGATCCGATCAGCTTCATCGTCGAAGGCACGGCTGCGGATGGCACCCCCGAGGTAGACGCCCTGCTGCAGGTGGTCAAGTACTACAAGGCGGTCGGCATCTCAGCCTCCTACAAGTTCGCCGAACGCGCACTCTACGAGGAGCATTATAACGCCAACGAGATCGAAGCGGCCTGGTGGGGGGGTGACCGCACAGTTCTGCCTCTGGTGGCGCCCATTATCTGGACCTGCGAGCAGCCGGATCGCCCGTGGGCTGTGGCCTGGTCGCTGTGGAAACGCGACAGCGGCAACAATCCTAACGGTGAGGAGCCGCCAGCCGATCACTGGGTTTGGAAGATATGGGATATCTGGGGTCAGGTGGCTGTGGAGCCGGATGCGGCCAAGCAGACCGCTCTCTTCCACCAGATTCTGGACATCTGGGCCGAAGAATTGCCGATGATTGGCTATCTGGGCGAGGCCCCGGCGCTGATTATCGTCAAGAACGGCGTGCGCAACTACATCGGCGGTATGCCCGTGGACGACCCGACCGGTGACGAGCATCTGCTCAACACCGAGAACTACTTCTGGGAGACCGCGTAAATCAGTAAGACAGTAAGACAGTAAGTCAGTAAGCCAGTAGGTCAGCCACTGTCCTACTGGCTTACTGACTTACTGTCCTACTGGCTTACTGTCCCACTGTCCTACTGTCTTGGGAGGCCTTTGATGCTGCTCTTTATTGTTCGCCGGTTGTTTTATCTGATTCCGACTCTGATCGCGATTTCGATCATCTCCTTTGCCATCATTCAACTGCCCCCCGGCGACTTTCTCACCTCTTATGTGGCCGGGCTGCGCCAGCAGGGGGAGAATATAGATGAATCCGAATTGGCCTCCTTGCGCCAACGCTATGGGTTGGGCCAGCCCGTCTATGTGCAGTATGGCAAATGGATCAGCGGCATTGTGTTGCGGGGTGACTGGGGACAATCTATGGAATGGCAGAAGCCGGTCAAAGAACTGATCTGGGAGCGGCTGGGGTTGACGATTGTACTCTCGTTATCGGCCCTATTGGTGAGCTGGTTTATCGCTATCCCTATCGGCGTCTATTCGGCCACCCATCAGTATTCCTGGCTCGATTACACAATGACGACCTTTAGTTTCATTGGCCTGGGGATGCCCGGTTTTCTCCTGGCGCTGATCATTCTTTTTCTTGCCCAATCCCGCCTCGGTCTCAATGTGGGTGGACTTTTTTCAGAGGAGTATATCCTGGCCCCCTGGAGCTGGGCCAGAGTAGTGGATATGCTCAAACACCTCTGGGTGCCGATGCTCATCCTGGCCCTCAACAGCACAGCGGGCGGTATCCGCATCACCCGGGCCAATCTGCTGGATGAGCTGAACAAACCCTATGTGGAGACGGCCAGGGCCAAAGGGGTCAAGGAAACCAAGCTGATCTGGAAATATCCCGTGCGGGTGGCGCTCAACCCCTTCTTCAGCACAGTGGGCTGGTCTCTGGCCAGTCTGGTGTCGGGGGCAACGCTGATTGCCATCGTCCTCAGTTTGCAAACCACCGGCCCGATGATGCTGCGCGCGCTGACTTCCCAGGATATGTATCTGGCCGGCAGCTTCCTCTTTCTGTTGAGCGCGCTCACGGTCATCGGCACACTCATCTCGGACATTTTGCTGGCGCTTGTGGATCCCCGCATCCGCCTGGACAGTTAAAAAAGATATTGGATATTCGGTAGTGTCGTGTCGGCCGTTATTTGATAGAAATTCTGTAGGGGCGCTGCTTGCTGCGCCCGACGCACTGCGGGCGCAGCAAGCAGCACCCCTACCGAGCATTTCAGATCTGACGCGTCAATAATGGCGGAAGTGCCACTACCCAATACCCAATCCCTACCCCGTTCTGTTATCTGCGGAGAATTTACTATGCAGAGAGTCGAAAAGTCCTGGATCGATCGGGCTGATGAGGAAGCGGCCTTCTCCCAGCAGGAGTTCATCGAAGAAGTCTCCGGGGATGAGAAGGTCTACGTCGCCTCCTATTGGCAACTGATGCGCTGGCGTTTTGTCAAACATCGGATGGCTGTGATCAGCGCGGTGCTGGTTCTGCTCTTTTATCTGGTGGCTCTGTTTGCCGAGTTTGTGGCACCCTATATTCCCACGGATAGCTTTGTCCAGTACAAATTAGCGCCGCCGACCAGAATTCATATTATTGACAGCGAGGGCAATTTGCGCCTTCCGTTTGTCTATAAAATCGTGCGTGAACGAGATCCGGCAACCCTGCGCAGCAATTACACCGAGGATCAGTCGATCATCTACCCCATTCGTCTTTTCGTCAAGGGATCGGAGTACAAACTCTGGGGCATTTGGACGATGGACAGACATCTTTTCGGTTTGGATGCACCCCGGGAAGAGCAGGGCGTCTTTATTCTGGGCGCAGACCGGCTGGGACAGGACCTTTTCTCACGGGTCGCCTACGGCGCGCGCATCTCCCTCACCATCGGCCTGGTCAGTGTCGTCGTCAGTCTGGTGGTGGGGATCGTTCTGGGCGGGATTTCTGGCTATTACGGCGGGTCTATTGACAATGCCATCCAGCGTCTCATCGAATTCATCCGCTCCATCCCGGAAATTCCGCTGATTATGGCCCTGGCCGCGGCCCTGCCTGCGGACCTGCCGGTCATTCAACTCTACTTTGGGATTACCATTCTCCTGGCCTTCGTCGGCTGGACTGGTCTAGCGCGGGTGGTGCGGGGGCGCTTTCTCAGTATGCGTGAAGAAGACTTTGTAATGGCGGCCCGCTTTGCCGGTTCCAGCGAGATGCGCATCATTTTGCGCCATATGATGCCCTCTTTCCTCAGCCACATCATCGCTTCCCTCACCCTCTCCATCCCCGGTATCATCCTGTCAGAGACGGGGTTGAGCTTTATCGGTCTGGGTCTGCGCGCCCCGGCCATCAGTTGGGGCGTATTGCTGCAAGAAGCACAGAATCTGCGTTCCGTCGCGCTGGCCCCCTGGGTGCTTACCCCGGCCCTGGCGGTGATTATCACTGTCCTGGCCTTCAACTTCCTGGGCGACGGGATTCGGGATGCGGCGGATCCGTATGCGAAATGAGTACGTATCTCGACTGTTGTGAATTTTTAGTGTGAATTTTTTAGGGTGAGAAAAAGAGAGATTGTTTGGCAAATAAGTGGTGGAAGACGGTCG
>CAMDEX010000270.1 GCA_945897075.1 Litorilinea aerophila | reverse complement strand
GCAAGCAGCGCCCCTACCTGTTTTTCGATTGTGTCGGGCGCTGCTTGCAGCGCCCGTACTATTTTTCGATCAAATCCCGGTTGATCTCCACACCCAGCCCCGGCCCCGTCGGCGCGTGGATAAAACCTTCGCTGTCGATGACGGGCGGGTTGGCGAGATTGGAGAAGCCGTATGTGTAATCGCCCACAGGCGGGTCGTGCAACACTTCCAGAAACGGTGCGTGCCGCCAGGCGCAGGTCAGGTGCAGATGGGCGATTGTGCCCAGATTGCGCCCGCCGTGATGGGGGCAAATCTGCTTGCCGTAGGCTTCGGCCAACACACCGATCTTGCGTAGGGTTGTCACCCCTTCCGCCACCATACTTTCCGGCTGCAATATATCATACACGTTCTTCTCCAACATCTGCACAAATTCGTGCAGGCCAGGGTTGTTCTCGCCCCCGGCAATCGCCATCTCCACCTCGGCGTTGAGCTTCGCCAGTTGGTCGAAGGCGTAGCGGGGCAGCGGTTCTTCCAACCAGTAGACGCCCAGCCGCTGCAACTCGCGCGCCGTCTCCACGGCCCGGCGGTAGTCCCAGAGGATGCCCGGCTGCCAGTTGCCGCTGGATTGGGCCTGGTTGGCGTCCACCAGAATCGTCATACGCTCGCCCACCGCGGCCCGCACTGCCTCCACAATGGCGATGTCTTCGCGCATTGTCTGGCAGTGGATGCGCAGTTTGATGGCCTGCCAGCCCTCGTCGGCCAGACGCAGGGCCAGATCGGCCCGCTCCTCCGGGGTGGAGAGGGCCACCATCGAGGCGTAGGCAGGCACTTTCTCCTTTGCGCCGCCCCACAACTTCCACAGGGGCTGGTTGCAGGCTTTGCCGATCAGATCCCAGAGCGCGATGTCCACACCGGTTGCGCCCCGGTAGGGCAGACCGCGCGCGTAGTAGCGCAGGACGCCGATATGTTTTTCGGTGTCGAAGGGGTCCTGGCCCACCAGATGGGCGTTGAGGAGCGGCAGCAGATCGGGCGCCACGCCCGGCCCGATGCCCACCAGCCCGGCGTCGGTGTGGATTTCCACGACGGAGCCGCCGCCCCGCGTGAAGTGCATCTTGCCGCCCAGATCCCAGGCTGGCTCGATGTCGCCGATATCTTCCACTACGCGCAGGTTGAGAAGTTTGATTTCGGTGATTTTCAGACGAGAGGCTGTCATATCTGCACTTCCTTCCCCTCGCGCTGGCTGCGGTAGATGCCGTCCAGAATGGAGAGGACTTGCAGCGAATGTTCGGCAGGGACGGGGGAGGGCGCGCCGTTGGCGATGGCTTTGGCGAACTCCACACATTCCAGGGCGTGGGGTTCCATCGGGTCTGCGGTCAGCTTCAACTCCCGGTTGTAAAGCTGTTTGGTCTGGTAATTGCTGCCCAGGAACTGCGCCTTCGGCCAGTGACAGCCGCCCTCTGTGCCGTAGAGCCAAATCTGCATATCCTCGCCCGCGATGTCGTGATGGAGCAGCCAACTGACTTCCAGCACAAGCGTTGCGCCGGTCTCGAAACGAATGAAGGCCGCGGCGTAGTCCTCCACATCCCAGGTGGCGGGGAGGGCAGCGTCGCGATTCCAGGCCGCAAACTGGCCGGGCAGATGGGCCAGGGGCGCGCCAGCCACACCGGTCACGGCCACCGGCTGCGGGTTGCCCATCAGCCAGAGGGTCAGATCGAGGACGTGGACGCCGATGTCAATGCAGGGGCCACCGCCGCTGTGCCGCTTCTCCACAAAAGTGGCGGTGGGGATGAAGCCATTGCGCCGCATCATCCAACTGCGCCCGTGATAGACGTTGCCCAGCACGCCCGTATCAATCTCGGCTTTCATGGCCTGGGAGACGCCTTTGAAGCGAAAATGCTGGGCGGTCATCAGCTTCTTGCCGCTGCGATCCCTGGCCTCGATCATCCGGCGGATTTCGGCGGGGGTGGGGGCCAGGGGCTTCTCGCAGATGACGTGCTTGCCCGCGTCCAACGCGGCGATGGCCAGCTCGGCGTGGTACATATTGGGTGTGCAGATGTCAATGATGTCGATCTCCGGGTCAGCGAAGAGATCGGCGGGGCTGGCGACCAGTTTTGTGATGCCGTGGGCCGCACCCCAACTTGCCAGCGCGGTCGGACTGACATCGCTGCCCGCCACCACTTCGGCGTCGGGCGAGGCGGCCCAGCCGGGCATGTGGGTGCGGGCAATGCCGCCGACGCCGACAACGCCAACTTTGAGTGTAGACATGGGGGAGTTCCTTCCTAATCGAGTTGAGAGAGAAATTGTCCGCAGTTCTGAGTCCGCTGTCTGCCGTCCGCCGTGCGCAGTCGTGACAGGGGAACCGAATATATCAGTCTATCACGTCCAACGATTGCCCACAAGTTAACCCCGCAAGAGCCTTACTATTGGCTGCCATTGTGCAAGTTTGACATTGAATGCAGAATCGGTTTATTATATGCGCGACACCGTTCTGGTGTCTATGCAGCCGGTGACGACGTAGCGACTGTATAAAGCCAACACCCCAACCCCCATTTTGGCTTCCACCCTTGCCTCTGTCCTGGACAGTTGCTATCGGGGAGCGCCACCCATACAACCAAACAAGTTTCCTTCCGATATTTTCGGAAGAAAGGAGGTGGACCTGGGACGAGACTCATTGGAGCGATGGCCGAGTCTGCGTGCCGGAAAATAAGTCACCCGCGATCTACCTTTCTACACACCAGAAATAAATGGAGAAACCCGCAATGCGAAGAACAAAGTCTCTATGGCTGATCAGCATTTTGATGATCGCCGCATTCGTTTTGGCCGCCTGCCCGGCTGCCGAACCGGCCGCCCCGGCCGCAGAAGCGCCTGTCGCGGCTGCCGAGCCGACAAAGGCCCCCGAGCCTGAACCCACCAAAGCGCCCGAACCGACCAAAGCCCCCGAGCCGACGGCGGTGCCTGCGGCTGAACCAGCCGCGGCCGAAGATTACATGAACGCCTCCCGCGAGGAGACGGTCATCTGGGACATCGACGGCGGCCGCGCCGCGGATCCGGAACTGTGGAACACCTTTGTCCCCGGTGCGCGTCTGGACCAGGGCTATCACCAGGCGATCCTGGAACCCCTCTTCATTCTGAACTACCAGACCGGCGTCATCGAACCCTGGCTGGGTATGACGATGACCAGCAACGACACCTTTGATGTCTGGACACTGACCCTGCGCGATGGCGTCACCTGGCAGGATGGCGAAGCCTTCAACGCCGACGATGTAGTCTTTACGCTCCAGATGATGTTGGACAACGCGCCCGAGCTACAACGTTCGGCTGGTTTGGCCGAGTGGATGGCCAGCGTGGAAAAGGTTGACGATCTGACCGTTCAGATGAACCTCAACAAACCAAATCCCCGCTTCCAATTGGACAACTTCTCGGTGCGTATCTGGGGCGGCATCAATATCGTCCCCGAACACATATGGGCAGATAAAGACCCCCTGACCTTCAAGTTCTACGACCCGGCCCAGGGCTGGCCGATGGGTACTGGCCCCTACAAGCTGGCCAGTGTCGGCCCGACCGAATTCGTCTATGTGCGCGACGACAACTGGTGGGGTGCCAAAGCCGGCTGGAAACCCCTGCCTGCTCCCAAGAAATTGGTCTGGACCTGGGCTGGCCCCGAAGAGACCCGCGCCGCTCTGATGGCTGACGGTCAGTTGGACAGCCTGATGGACATTACGCTGGGCGCGTTGCAGGCTCTGCAGGCCAAGAACCCCAACGTCATCACCTGGTTCACCGAGTCGCCCAAGGCTTGGGTGCCGGATCCTTGCTCCCGCACGCTGATGGTCAACCACACCGTCGAGCCGTGGGGCGACAAGGATATGCGCTGGGCGTTGAACTATGCGATGGATCGCGACCAGATTGTGCAGATCGCGTATGAAGGCACGACCCTCAAGTCCCGCCACTTCTTCCCGGCCTACCCGCCCCTGGATCGCTATGTGGACGTAGCGATTGCCGATGGCTCCTACAATCTCGACCAACTCTGGGAGCACAACCCGGACAAGGCCAAAGAGATTATCGAGTCCAAGGGTTATGTGATGGGCAGTGACGGCTACTATGCCAAAGATGGCAAGCAGTTGAGCCTGGACATTGCAACCCACGAAGCCTTCATCGAGAAGCAGCGCATCGCCGCGGTGCTGGTCGAACAGTTCCAGGCCATCGGCATCAATGCCACCACCCACAATGAGGCTGGCGGCACCTGGGACGACAACCGCGCCTTTGGCAACTTCGAAGCCCATGCCAACTGGCACACCTGCGGTTCGGTCAACGAGCCGTGGGCCTCTCTGGACACAATGAATTCCAAGTGGCTCGTTGCGGTGGGCGAGCGCGCCAATGGCAACCCCTCGCGCTGGTCCGGCGAAGCGGCCGATGCCTACGGCGCGATTGTGGACGAGATCGGCAGCATCCCGCTGGGCGATCCCTCCATTGACCCGCTCTTCAGCGCAGCCATGAAGATCTTCTTCGACGAACTGCCTGTGATCCCTGTGACCCAGGCCAAGAAGATCATCCCCTTCGACACCACCTATTGGACTGGATGGCCGACCTTTGAGGACGACTACATCCATCCCCCAACGTGGTGGCAGCACACCCATGTGATTATTCACAACCTGCAACCGGCTCAGTAAGGCGGACGGCTTGTGAACGACTGGCAGGGGCGCTGGAATGGTTCGTTCCAGCGCCCCTGTCCTGTGAACAGACGTTTCTGCGTAATCCACGGGTGAGGAGATAAACGCTATGGCTGGATTAACACCGACATACGTTCTACGTCGTGTCGGTATGTGGGTACTCACCATCTGGTTGGGGGCCACGATTATTTTTATAATCCCGCGCCTGGCGCCGGGTGATCCGGTCTCGGCGATGGTCAGCCGGATGCTCAACCAGGCGGGTTATGTGGAGAATGCAGGGCAGATGATCGAAGCCTGGCGCGCCCGTTTTGGTCTGGACGGCCCCTGGCACGTGCAATACTTCAATTATCTGCGCAGTGTCCTTACCTTTGATCTGGGCTTTTCCCTGGCCTCCTTCCCCAGCCGGGTGGACGATATGGTTCTCCAGGCGCTGCCCTGGACAGTAGGCTTGCTCTTTATTGCAACACTGATTTCTTTTGTGCTGGGCAATCTCATCGGCGCATTGATGGCCTGGCGGCGCACGCCAGGCTGGGTACGCAATCTTTTGCCTGTTAGCCTCACCTTTACATCCATCCCCTTCTTTATGCTGGGTATCCTGTTAATTTATGTCTTCGCCTTCGGTCTGCGCTGGTTCCCACCCTCTGGTGCCTATAACAGTATGAACGAAGTCGGTTGGAATTGGCCGTTTATCAAGGATGTGATCTATTTCGGCACATTGCCCGCGCTCTCTATTGTGGTTACTTCGATGGGTTTCTGGGCGTTGGGGATGCGGGGAATGATGATTACCAACGACGGCGAGGATTATATGATTTTGGCCGAGGCCAAAGGGCTGGCCCCCGGGCGGGTTTTCTGGTTCTACGGTATGCGTAACTCGATTCTGCCCCAAGTTACCGCGCTGGCTCTGAATTTGGGGGCGATTGCTGGCGGGGCTACTTTGGTGGAATATATCTTTGCCTACCCCGGCATGGGCTATTTGCTCTATTTGGGCATTGTTACCAACGATTACACATTGATTCAGGGCATCGTTTTTCTTCTCATTATGGGAACATCAACAGCGGTGCTGATTCTCGACCTGCTCTATCCGCTGATCGATCCGCGTATCACCTACGGGAAGGGGTAGCGCATGAGTGCCACGACTGTTGATCGCACGAAAAGTGCTGCGCCGCTCAAATCCAAGATAAACCGCTGGGACTCACCCTGGCTCAATCCGAAATTTATCACAGGATTGGGGATGGTCTTGTTTGTCGCCCTGATGGGTGTTCTGGGACCCTTCTTCTGGGATGTGACCCTGGCGCGGGTCGCCACATCTCCTCAGAATCTTCCGCCCCCCTGGGCACCCGGCTACGATTACGCTGCGGAAGAGGTGGTGGAGATAGCGGCTCCGGCTGTGGCTGCCCCGGCTGTGGCTGCCCCGGCTGCGCCGACCAAAGCTGCCTCTTCTCTGACAGGCGGCAACCCGCTCGCCCCCAGCAGCAGTTCCGGCAGCACGTCCGTGACCGGCGGCAATCCGTTGGCTCCCAAGCCAACTGCCAGCGGCTCGCTGACGGGGGGCAACCCGCTCGCCCCCAGCGCCAGCAGCAGTTCCGGTAGCTCTTCCGTCACCGGGGGCAACCCTCTCCAGCCTGCCCCGGCCCAGGAAAGTCAAGCGGCGCAATCTGCCCAGCCCACAACCAGCCGCCCTGTGCAGACCAATCCCTACGGTTTCGGTATTCCCTCATGGGAACATCCTTTGGGGACGGAAAGCAACGGGCGGGATATGCTGGCCGTCTTGCTGGTAGGCGCGCCCCGCTCCCTGCGTATCGGTCTGATTGCCGCCGGGATCGGTATGCTTGTCGGTATCTTTCTGGGCTTCACTGCTGGCTTTATGGGCGGTTGGGTGGACAATGTGATCCGCACACTTTCGGATGCCGTCATCACCATTCCCTCCCTGGCTGTGCTGATCGTCATCTCGGCCTACGTCCGCTCGGTCAGCGTGGAGAATATGGCGCTGCTGCTTGCCCTCTTTGCCTGGCCGGGGCCAACGCGTCTGATTCGCGCCCAGGTCTTGACGATGCGCGAACGGGGTTACGTGCAGATGGCCCGGCTCTCCGGCGCATCCCGCTTTGACATTATGTTCAAAGAGATGATGCCCAATCTGCTGCCCTATCTGGCTTCCAGTTTCACAGGCAATGTCTCCGGGGCGATTCTGGCCGCCACTGGCCTCGAGGCGCTGGGTCTTGGCCCCACCCGCATCCCCACGCTGGGCATGACGATTTTCTACGCCATCCGGGCCGCCTCTATCCTGCGCGGGATGTGGTGGTGGTTTGGTATACCCATCGTCCTGCTTGTGATCATTTTTACCGGCCTCTTTCTGATGACCGTAGGGCTGGACGAAATCGCCAATCCACGTTTGAGAGGAGCTCGGCAACAATGACGGTTTCGGCTACTCATACAGTGGGTGACGCGGAAAGCGGCCCCAAAAAGCAGAACGTTGTTCTTGATATACAAAATCTCAAAGTCTACTACGCCACGCCGACCGGTGATGTGCGCGCCGTAGATAATGTGAGTTTTCAGGTTCTCGAAGGCGAGATCATCGGTCTCGTGGGCGAAAGCGGCTGCGGCAAGACGACGACGGCTATGGCCATCCTGCGTCTGGTGCAGCCACCGGGGCGCATCACGGGTGGGCAGATTTTGCTGGATGGGATCGATCTGGCGACATTGGAGGGCCAAGCGCTGCGCGCCGTGCGCTGGAGCAAGATGTCGCTCATCCCCCAGGGGGCGATGAACTCGCTCAACCCGGTGATGAAGATCAACAAACAGATCGCCGACGCCATCCAGACCCACGAGGGGCGCAAACCCGCCAAAGAATTGAAGGAGCGCATCATCAACCTGCTGGCAACGGTGGGGCTGCCCAGCCGTGTCTACGGCATGTATCCCCACGAACTAAGCGGCGGCATGAAGCAGCGCGCCTGTATCGCCATGGCCATCGCCCTCAACCCGGCCCTGATCATCGCCGACGAGCCGACCAGCGCGCTGGATGTGGTGGTGCAGCGGGTGGTGGGCGAGACGCTGCTGGACGTGAAGGAGCGGCTGGGCGTCTCGATGATTGTCATCGGTCACGATATGGGGCTGATGGCCCAATTGGTGGATCGGTTAGCGGTGATGTATGCGGGCCGGATGGTGGAAATCTCCCCCGTCGAGACGGTCTTCGACGAGCCGCTGCATCCCTACACCCAACTGCTGATCGAGTCTATCCCCTCCATCAAAAAGCGCAAGCCGCTCAAGTTGACCGAAGGGTTGACCCACGACCTGCGCAACCCACCGCCGGGCTGCATCTTCCAACTACGCTGTCCCCACGTCATGGACGTCTGCCGGGAAGTCAACCCGCCCCTGCGCGAGTTGAGATCGCGCCATTTTGTGGCGTGTCATTTGTACGAGTGAGCCAGAAGTTCGACTTTTTCCGAAAAGTCGAACTTCTTTTCGGCCAGGTGAGCCCAGCGATGTACTCAATCCAACTGCATTTGGAACTGAACGAGAAAAGTGAGGCATATACTGTGACCAGCCCAGATGTACCCAGGCTGGTCACAGAAGGCAGCACGCCAGAGGAAATCGCACATAATGTCCAAGAGGCTCTGGACGGCCTGCTGGAAGTGTGGGCCGACCTGAAAATAGGATACCGATTTTCAGGATTGAATCTGCGAAATCTGCGAAATCTGCGTTCCTATTTTCATTTCTGATTGTGCCCCGCAGAGGCGTGAATACTGACTCGGAATCAGTCGCCAAGACTTTGGGTCTATAAGTTTTACAGATAATTATTGGTAGGGGCGCTTGCTTGCTGC
>CAMDEX010000269.1 GCA_945897075.1 Litorilinea aerophila | reverse complement strand
CGCTAAAGGCGATATCCTCTGATTCTTACGCAAATCGACTGATTTGTGTTCGTTCGGCTTACTATCTGCACACTTCAGCAGTGTCTCCTCTGTACCTTACTTGCCTCTCTTTTCTTGGCTGCTCACTTCACTTGGCGAAGGTATTGGAGTGTAGAACAGATACATTTAGAATAGATGAAGATATTACCCTTTAGCCCAAATAACCCCTAACAAACCCCTTCGACCCGAATTGCTACCTTGCCGTTTTTTGAAGTTGGTTTCGTCTGTGGCGTTGGTTTGGCTTAGAAGTAGCTTTGCCTGCCCGCAATCGGGTTAAGAGGAACGTTGGCGGTGTATTCATAAGTACCCGAGCAAAAGTTTTCCGGTAATTTGATGAGTTTGCTTATCCTTCAAAAATCTGAAAATGAACCGTAGGGAGTGTTCGATGGCATCGGTTCAGAATTCCAGAATGCCAAAACACTTTTGCTCAGGCACATATCGCACTCCCCTCTCGCGTTTTCACCCAACACCACCCGCCCCACCTAACCTCCCCCGCAGCGGGGGAGGTTAGGTGGGGTCTGCGCCTGCAACTGTCGCCCTGCGCCCTCAGCGCATTCGCCTCGCCCAGCCTACTACTCTGTTGGGTGCAGAGCTGCCGGGTTTCGGAAAGGCTGGCAGCTCTGCTGGGATTTTGATTCCGCGGCGGCGGCTGCTATACTATCCGTTGGTATGGTCTGGAAATTCCTGGGCAGCCGACACATCCGGGGCACTGATAACGGCGAAAATAGGAACGCAGAATCAGCAAATTTGCGTAGATTTTATCCGTGAATTCCGTAATCCGTATTCTTAACTTTTGGTTCAAGTAACGTAGCCGTTGGGCGCAAGGAGATTTTTGATGCAAAATATCTTGATGATTGCCACAATTATTATCGCCATCACCCTGATTGCTGTGGTTCTGATCCAGGGTGCCAACAGTGGCTTGGGCAGCGCTTTTGGCGGCGATTCGGGTATCTACCGCACCCGGCGTGGCGTTGAGAAGACCCTCTTTACGATGACCATCAGCCTGGCCGTGATCTTTTTGCTGATGAGCCTGATCTCTGTGGCGGTTGGCTAAGGACTCGACCGGCTCTTTGGATTCTCCTCTTCCCACCGCACCACTCGGACGCTACATTCGCTGGCAGGCACTGATTGCCATCGGTGGCCTCTTTTTGTTGACGCTCCTCCTCGGCGTAACAGCCTATAACGTATCAACCGAGATTGTGCCAGAGCGGGGCGGCGTCTTTCGCGAAGGCGTGGCCGGCAATCCCCAATACATCAACCCACTGCTCTGCCAAACCCACGAAATTGACCAGGACCTGTGCAGCCTGCTCTTTCGCGGTCTCACCCGGCTGGACGCCAGCGGTCGGGTTGTTCCCGATCTAGCCGAGTCCTGGGTGGGCACACCCGACGGCTTGACCTATACGTTTCGCCTGCGCCAGGATCAGTTCTGGCACGACGGCGCACCCATCACCGCCGAAGACGTTCTCTTTACCGTTGCCATGTTGCAGGCGCCCGACACACCCGCTGTACCGGACCTGACCGAGTTGTGGCGGGCGGTGGATGTGGAGATGGTGGATGCCCAGAGTGTGCGCTTTGTCTTGGACGAGCCATTTGCCCCCTTTCTCGACTATACAGCCATCGGGTTGCTGCCCAAACACATCTGGCAGGATATCCCCCCCGCTGCGCTGATTTCCAGCCCGTTGAACCTGACGCCGGTGGGCAGCGGGCCGATGCGGGTGGCCCAATTCTCGGCCGAGATGATCCGCTTGGAGCCAAACCCTTATATGGCGGCGGAGACACCCTATATTGCTGCCCTGGAATTCCACTTCTACCCGGACTATCCGTCGCTCTATGCCGCGTATACAAAGGGTGAATTGGACGGGATCAGCCGCGTGCTGCCCAGCGATCTGCCCCTGGCCAAAGAGCGCAAGGATTTGCAACTCTTCGCCGCGTTGGAATCGGTCTACGTCAGCGTCATTTTTAATCTAAAGAACCCCGACACACCCTTTTTCCAAGAACAGCCGGTGCGCCAGGCTCTGCTCTATGGGCTAAACCGGGAGCGGCTGGTGGCGCAGGCGGTCTCTGGACAGGGGGTGGTGGCCGATTCCCCGATTCCCGCCAACAGTTGGGCCTACGCCGCTGATCTCCCCACCTTTGCCTATGACCCGATGCGGGCGACCCGTCTCTTGGACGAGGCCGGCTGGATTGATCGGGATGCCGACGGCGTGCGCGACAAAGAGGGGCGCGCCTTGCGTTTTGTGTTGCTCTCCAACGACGATCCCGTGCGCCAGCAGCTACTCGAACAGATCAGCGCGGATTGGCGGGCCATCGGCGTGCAGGCTGTGCCCCAAGCGGTCAGCTTTGCCGGGCTGGTCAGCGATTTTCTTGCGCCGCGCCGTTTTGACGCGGCGCTGGTCACCTGGAGCATCCGCGGCGACCCGGACCCCTTTCCCCTCTGGCACAGCAGCCAAAGCGCCGAGGGCGGTCAGAATTACAGCGGCTGGATGAACGACGAGGCGGATACGCTGATCCAGGAAGCCCGCTCTACGATTGACCGCAACAAACGGGAAGCGTTGTATGACCAATTTCAGCGTCTTTTTCTGGAAGATCTGCCTGCGCTACCCCTTTACTACCCCGTCTATACCTACGGCGTCAGCGAACGGGTGAAAAATGCGCAGATCGGGCCGCTGAATACGCCGTCGGATCGCTTTGCCACCTTCCCGGACTGGTATATTGTCACGCGCCGCGTGCCTGTCAACCAGATCGTGGACGATCCGGTCGAGTAGTCTGCCATCCTTCTGCACTGGGTGCAAGTACCTGTGTGATCCCTCATCGTTCTGAATTTGACCGCAACGCCTGCCTGTGTTATACTCACTGCCAGTGATGCGGGGTGGAGCAGTGGTAGCTCGTCGGGCTCATAACCCGAAGGTCATAGGTTCGAATCCTGTCCCCGCTACTCAGTGGCCGCCGATCAATTGATCGGCGGTTTCACGTTCCGGCGATGTAGCTCAGTTGGTTAGAGCGAGCGACTCATAATCGCTAGGTCACTGGTTCAAGTCCAGTCATCGCCACCTATCCACGAAGTGTAGGGCGTTTCTTCTCTTAGGCACTGTATGTAGTGTCAGAGAGGAAACGCCCTTTATGTTTCCCCCTCCAAAGATCCACTGACCCGGCAACTTGACGGCGAACACCGAAAACGCAACCCAAAGGATGGATTGTCATCATTTGCGCATGGATAGCCAGGGTGCTATAGTTACACACGACTGAACAACACAAGTGTGACCAGTTGTGATTCATTCCCTCACAAAATCTGAAAGCTGTCATGGACCTCAGCACCCTCCAATCCTGGCTCTGGCGCGCGGCCTGCTCTATCCGCACGGGTGCGGCCAGCCGGGGCAGCGGCAACAAAGGGCCGCACTGGAAGCCCTTTTCCGTTCCATCCTGCACCAACTGATGAGCAGGCAGATGCGTCTGTTGGCTGACGAGGGGCTGCCGCTGGGCTGATTCCCGGAACTATTTGTTTATAAAACCGTCAGATAAGGAGGCCGCTGTTGCTTGAATTCTTGATCCCGCGACGCCCACTCTCCTTACAGGCAAAGCCGCCTGGGCTGCGTCGCTGGAAGGAGTTCGTCAGAGCGACGGCTGCTGCGGTCTGGTCGGACGCGCCGATTGTGGAAAAGCCAATTCATCTGAAGCTAATTTATCTCTGCGCTCAGGACCCAGTTGACATTGACAACATCATCAAACCGATCCAGGACGCTCTTGATGGGCTGGTTTACGAAAACGATGTAAATGTCACAGATGTGGAAGCCCATCGCCGCTCACTGAGCGGTGAATATGAGGTTCTCCATCTTCCGGTTCTGTTGTTGCAGGGGCTATACTCAGGGAACGAATGTGTCTATGTCCGGGTGGCCCTGGCGAATCCTACTTTGGAGGATATTGTATGAGCGCTGTGCGTATGAGCGAGAGTGCGTGGGAAGATAAGGTTGCTGAAAGATACAGCCAGGAAGGATATGAGGTGGTTCACCACCCCACGCATGACTTGTTGCCCTTTGATTTGGGTAGCTATCGCCCGGACTTATTGGTCGTCAAACCTGATGGAGAACGGTATCTTGTAGAGGTAAAGGGGTCACACAAACCCATACCTGTGGAAAAATACCAGGAAGTCGCCAAGATCGTCTCTAAAGAACCGGGATGGCGGTTTCTATTGGTTACGAATTCTGGTCCCGAAGATGCACTTGCTGGCGAGAGGAAACCGCTCGAATGGGACGAGATAGATAGCCGTGTTGCTCACGCTGAGAGGTTGCGCTCCCTAGGCGAATACGAGGCTGGTTTTCTGACATTGTGGACGGCTTTCGAGGCTGTCTTGCGCAAACGAGCACTAGATGAGTATTCCCCGCTGGAGAGTCTTCAGGTTTCTTCAATCATCAATCACCTTTACTCGCAAGGCGAATTATCCATCGAGCAGTCAGATACTGCATTGGGTCTGCTAGGAATTCGCAATCTGATTGCGCATGGCTTTCAAAGCAGCACCGCAGAGGAAGCCTTTGCCAGATTGGAAACTTTGGTGCGTGAACTGATTGAAGCCTGGCAACCCGAAAGAAATTTGACTTTTTCCGCAAAGTCGAACTTTTGAAAGAGGAGACAACAAAAATGGCCCAAAAACAGTGGGTTTTCGACCCGGACAGCGGCGGCAAAAAGATTCCTGACCCGGTGAAACGGCGCACAGAAGCGCGCATCCGCGCCTACGCGGAAGCGCATTTTGCCGGTCAATACACCCGCCTGGACATCCGCTTCCGCAGCCAATTCTGCTACATAGACGCCTACACCGAGCCGGTGATGCGCGAAGGATGGCCGCCGGCAGATTGGCCGGAAAGCCGGGAGGAGTATCAGGAACGGCTGCGCAACACCCCCACCCATCTCTGCCGTCTGCGCTATTTTGGCAAAGAAGACGAATGGGGCTTTGCTTTTTTCGGTTATAGCAACGAGAAATATGAGTTGACGATACTCCCCAACGGCAGCTTCTTTGGAACGCCCGAAGAAGCCTTCCAGACTGCGGCCGCAGCCTATTTGGGGAATGAATAGGGGTGATCCCAACCCGGCCCTCCAGCGAGAATATAACGTCGTTCTCATCAACTTCGACAAGCAGGCCGCCAACCGCTTCCATTTCAGCGAGGAGGTCTGGTTTCAGGATCGCGACCGCCGCCGTGCTGACGGATTTGAGGACGTGCAGAGGGTCTACATCCAGCGCATCCCCGAATTCATCAAATATCCCATCCCCTTCGCTATCTGCGCCACCCGTCTGGAATACGGGGCCACCTGCAACCCCAGCCTCAACGCCTTTTACAAATGGAAGGATGGTGGGTCAGGGTGTCAGTAACCTGGAATAGCCCGAGAAACGGTGACAATTTGTCTACACAACGCGAAAGCTGGACAGCCAAAGCCCGCCTGCTCCTGACCCCGGCCCTGGCCGCGGGGGAAGGCGGTGTGTGGGCGGAGCTGGGCTGTGGCGACGGCATCTTCACCTTCCTGCTCTGTGAATTGCTTGCGCCGGACAGCCACCTCTACGCCGTGGATCGGGATCGGATGGCCCTGCAACGGGTCACCCAGCGTGCAGCGACGCTTTCCCTCGCCACCACCCTGACCACTCTGCACGCCGACTTCACCCGCCCGTTGCGCCTGCCGCCCCTGGATGGTATCCTTCTGGCCAACGCTCTGCACTTTGTGGCGGAAAAGCAGCCGTTGTTCGATTCTCTGGCCGCCCTGCTCAAAGCGCAGGGCAAGCTGGTTGTGGTCGAGTACAACACGCGCCAGGGCAACTACGCCGTACCCCACCCTTTGCATGAGATGGATTTTTTGGCCCTGACCCAGTCAGCCAGTCTGTCAGAAGCACAGATTGTCGCCCGCGCCCCGTCCACCTTTCTGGGCGAGATGTACACGGGTGTGGCCCGCAAACCCGGATAAGCGAGGAGGAAAAATGACCGATTTTGTGTGGAGCATTGACGACGCTGGCCTGGGGGGCGAGGTGCTGGTGGAAGCCACCCGGCGCATGGCCGACTTTCTGGAAAGCCGTTCGCTGCGCGCCACCTGGCTGGTAGTGCCCAAACCCAATGGACAGCCGCTCTCCCCCGACTGGCTGGCTGTACTGCGCACGGCCCGCGACCGCGGCCACGACCTGCAATTGCACGGGCTGACCCATGCCGACTGCTTCGAGTTTGGCCCGCCGGCTTGGCCAGCCATCACCATCCGCCCGGCCTTTGTGGAGGAGTTCACCCAGCGCCGGGAGGAGCTGATGGCCCGCTACACAGTGGCGAATCTGCGCGCCCGCATCGAGGAGGGGATGGAGATCTTTCGCCGGGAGCTGGAGATTGAGCCGATCCTCTTCCGTGCGCCCTGTGGGGCCATCTCCCAGGCGATGTTTACGGCCCTGGCCCAGGTGGGGATTGGTTACCATTCCTGCCAGTATATCAGCGGCACGGGTTACAACCACCTGCCGCACAACAGCGGCGACCTGACGCCCGTCTGGAGTGACGCCATCCCCCACCGCCCCTTCCGCTGGTATGCGGATGTCATCGAAGCGCCCATTCTCAATGAATACACCTGGCGCGGCTCCGGGCTACGCAGCGCCGAATTCAGCCAACTGGCCCGGCAGGATGTGGCCCGTATCGTCCAGGAGAGTCCGGTGGCTGTCATTTTGATGCACACCCACGGCATCGCCGACGACTTTGACCACGCCTGCCGTATGGTGGATGCTGTGGTTGCGCAGACGGCCAGCCTGGGCGGGCATGGCTTCGCAACGCTGGCTGCGCTTGTCCATTCCGGCGCACTGGGGGCCGCGGCCACCCTTCTCGGCCCGCAGAGCCTGGAAATCTGAGCGTGTGCAGAGCAGGCAAAAAATACAAAGAGGGACGGATTCAGCAAGCAGGCCGCAATCCAGCCGACTTCATCTCACCCGGCTCTGCTGGCATACTTCTTGCCATTGCAGTGAAATAGAGGAGAGAGCAGTGATGGCGAAACAAGTGACAGCAACCCAAGACAGCCGCCAATGGCTGACGCTGAAGGACGCCAGCGATTTTCTGGGCATCCACTATACAACGCTGCGCGCGTGGGCCGACAACGGCGACATACCCGTATTTCGCACGCCGGGCGGCCATCGCCGCTTCCAGTTGGGCGATCTGCGCCGCTTTCTGGAAAGCCGGGCCAGCCAGAGCCAGCTTGCCAATCTGGACGGGATGATGGCGGTTGCCCTCAGCCACATCCGGCGGGAGATCGACAAATTGCCGGCGACCCCCGGTGGCTGGCGCACAGAAGTGAGCAGCGGGAGCGCCGAAAGCAACCGGGAACGGGGACGACGGCTCTTTGCCCTGGCCCTTAACTATCTCATTCGCCCGGAACAGCGGGAACGTCTGTTGGAAGAGGGCCGGGTGATTGGGCACGAGTATGGCGTGGAGGCAGCGCAGAGCCAGCTCTCTCTGGCCGAAACCGGGCGGGCTGTGCAGTTTTTCCGCCGCCAGCTTCTCGAAGTGGTGCGCCGGGACGAGACGCTCGACGCCGGCGATGTGCAGATTCGCCAATCGATCGCCCACTACCTGGACGAAGTGCTCTACGCCGTTCTGGACGGTTACGAAGAGACACTCCTGGCCGGGAGTGGGACAGTAAGACAGTAAGACAGTAGGACAGTAGGACAGTAAGACAGTAAGAGAGTGGAACTCTCTTTTGCACAAAAAGAGCCGACGCAGCGTGTGCGTCGGCTCTTTTTGTTGTTGACTTCTCTCAAACGTCTTTAGCCATTGGTCTTGCGGCTTTGTCGTCTATAAATACCCGCCGCACCAAAAGCAGCCAGGGAAAGAACAACCAGCAGCAGCCACGGGGAGGTCGCCGTCTGGCTCTCCTCAACCATCTCGCCACCGGTTACCGGCAACATCTCCGGCGCAGCCGTCTCTACCATCGAATGCATCGCCATCATATCCGCGTAGTTCGTAAGCATAAAGGGCGGGGTGACAGGCTTGCCATCCACCAGCGCGGGGCCGTCTGCTCCGGGGAATTCGTAGGTGCCTTTCACGCCCTCGTCAATGTGCAACATCGCATAGAGGGTTTCGGTCGCACCCATCGGGTCAATCTTCACCATCACGTCGGCGTTGGCACCCGCCGCCACAGCGGTGTGACCGATGACCGGGCCGATGCCGCCATCCTTCTGGGCGTGGATGACCAGCCAGCCGTCCTGGGCCGCCACCACCTCAGCGATCTTCACCATTCCGTCGGCCGCGTCCTGATCGGCAACTGTCACCGAGGCAGCCATCATATCCATCGATTGCATCGCCATCATATCGGCGTAGTTCGTAAGCATAAAGGGCGGGGTGACAGGTTTGCCATCCACCAGCGCGGGGCCGTCTGCACCGGGGAACTCGTAGGTGCCTTTGACGCCCTCGTCAATGTGCAGCATCGCATAGAGGGTTTCCGT
>CAMDEX010000268.1 GCA_945897075.1 Litorilinea aerophila | reverse complement strand
GATGGCCGCTCCCTGGAGACTTTGCTGGGTGTGGATACAGTGGTTTTTGACAAGACGGGCACGCTCACAATGGAGCAGCCCCACATCACGGGTGTCCATACCTTTGCGGGCTACAGCCAGCGCGATGTGCTAACCTTTGCCGCGGCCGCGGAGGCCAAGCAGAGCCACCCCATTGCCCGGGCCATTCTGGCCGCGGCAGCCAATCAGGGGATCAACCTCCAATCCATCGAAGATGCGGCCTACGAGATCGGCTATGGGATTCAGGTCAAACTGAATGGCAAGCAGATTCGCGTGGGCAGCAGCCGTTTTATAGAGACGCACAATATCCCCATTCTGCCGGCCATCCACCTACTGCAAGAAGAGACCCACCGCGCGGGCGAGTCTCTTGTGCTGGTGGCGGTGGAGGATCAGGTGGCCGGTGGGATTGTGCTGCAACCTACTTTGCGCCCGGAAGTGCGGGCCGTTGTCGGTCTACTCCAGAAAAGGGGCTTGAAACTCTACATCATCTCCGGGGATCACGAGGAGCCGACCCGGCGTATGGCCGACGAGTTGGGCATAGATGGCTATTATGCCGAAGTGCTGCCCGCAGACAAGGCGGGATTGGTCAAAAAATTGCAGGAGGCAGGGCGCACTGTCTGTTTTGTGGGCGACGGCATCAACGATTCGATTGCCCTGAAGAGCGCCAATGTCTCGATTTCGCTGCGCGGTGCGACAACCATCGCCATCGACACAGCCCATCTGGTGCTGATGGATGGGGACCTATCCAAACTGCCCCGCATCTTTAGCCTAGCCGAGGAATTTGCCGAGAATATGCGCATCAACTTTCTGGCTGCCACGCTCCCCTGTGTTGTGATTGTGGGTGGTGCGCTCTTTTTGGGCTGGGGACTCTTGCCATGTACCATTCTCTATCAGGTCTCCGTGCCCTTTGCCCTCTACAACACTGTGCGTCCTCTGCTGACCCAATCCCAAAGCAGTATACAGATCGCATCTGATTCGACGATCTCGGAAGATGCCGCTCCCAAGACAATCGCTGCCTTTTCCAAACGTTTGCCAGATTTGGCGTTAGGAGAATGACTCGACTGTCGAGGCCACGTCGTCAATTTGTTTGAGTATCGCGCCAATGCTATACTGGCATTCTAGTTTCCCCCCAACCTGACGTTTTTTTCTCTTCTACGCTTTTGACAGCGATTATTTCCCATTGAAAGGAGTAGTATCTATGGCGAATTCCCCAAGAATTCACCCGCTTGTGTTAGATGCCCAGGCAAAACTTGCGGCAGGTCGGATTGACCGCCGGGAGTTCTTGCGCTACGCAACACTGCTCGGCACATCCCTGACCGCGGCAACCGTGCTGGCCGCCTGTGGACAGCCCGTGGCCGCACCGGCCGCGCAACCCGCCGCACCCGCGGCCGCAGCCCCTGCCGCGGCCGAAGCCCCCACTGCCGCGCCGGCCGGTGGTATTGTGCGTGGCGGCACTCTGCGCCGGGCCATGACCCTGCCGCTGATCGACCACCCCGCCCGTTTCTCCTGGGGGCAGCAATCCAACGTCGCCCGCCAGATCGGTGAATATCTCACCCTCACCGACCCGAACAACATTACACACCCCTATCTGCTGGAAAGCTGGGAAGCCAGCGACGACGTGAAAACCTGGACACTGAACCTGCGCAAGGGCATCAAATTCAACAACGGCGACGAACTGACCGCCGACGATGTGATGTTCAGCTTCGGCCAATGGCTGGACGAGAGCGTTGGCTCCTCGATGCTCGGCCTGCTCTCCTATGTGGGTGGCATCCAGAATGTGGAGAAGGTGGACGACTACACCATCCGCCTGAACCTGGAGAGCGCCAACATCGGCGTGCCCGAACATCTCTTCCACTATCCCGCCCTTATTTTGCACCGGGGCTTTGAGGGCGACTACATCAAACAGCCCATCGGCACCGGCGCTTTCACCCTGGCCGAATATGCCGATGGCGAGCGGGCCGTGTTGAAGGCACGCAGCGACTACTGGCAGATGGGCGAAGATGGCAAACCCTTGCCCTATCTGGACGAGATTATTTACGTGGCCCTGGACAAGGACGCGGCGGTGGCCGCGCTCCAATCCGGCCAGATCGATAGTATGTTCCAGCCGCGCCCGGTGGATTGGCAGGCATTGAAGGAATTTCCTGGCGTGACGGTGAAGGCAGCCAGCACGGCCCAGTGCTTTGTCCTGCGTATGCGCGTAGACCTGGCCCCCTGGGACGACAACCGGGTGCGCGCCGCCCTGAAGATGTGTCAAGATCGCGAAAAAATTCTCCAGCTCTCCTACTACGGCGAGGGCGACCTCTCCATCGACGCGCATGTGGCCCCGGTGCATCCTGCCTATGCGGTCAAGCCCATCCCGGCCTACGATCCTGTAGCCGCCAAAGCGCTGCTGGAAGAATACGCCAAGGAAAAGGGTATCGAACTCCCCCTGAAGGTGACGCTGTCCACCAAGAACGACGAATCCGAGCCGGAGATTGCCGCGGCCCTGAAAGAGTTGGCTCTGCCCGGCGGCTTCGATATCACCCTGGACATTACCGAGCCGGGCGGCTATTGGGACCGCTGGACCGAAGTGGACCTGGGCATCACCACCTGGACACACCGGGCGCTGGACACGATGGTTCTGCCCCTGGCCTACACCGCAGAAGCTATCGGCAATTGGAACGAGACGCGCTGGACCGACGATGAATTTGCTACCCTTCTGCGTCAGGCCGAAGGCACGCTGGATGTGGAAGCGCGCCGCGAGATTATGTCCAAAATCGAGGATATTATGCAGTCGCGTGGCCCGATTGGGAATAGCTACTGGAAACGCGTTTGGAATATCACCGCCAACGCCTTCCACAACATCGAAGCGCATCCGACCGACTTTGACCTGCTGTATGAGGTGTGGCGGGACGCTTAGTAATCAGTAAAGAGTGAGCAGTAATCAGTAGATCGGCAACACCCGACCACTGATTACTGCTCACTGTTCACTTCCTTTTCCCCTACTCGCCGACGGCAGACACCCCGCCCACAGGGAGCCGCTTATGGCAAGATTCTTGCTGCGCAGCCTCATCTCCACGCTTGTTACGATCTTTCTTGTCTCGCTCGCGCTCTTTTTTCTGTTGGAAGTGGGCAGCGGCGACGTAACGATCAAAATTCTGGGCGTCTTCGCCACAGAGGAACAGCGCGCCTCCTATCGCGCCCAGTTGGGATTGGATGCGCCCAGTTGGCAGCGCTATGCGGATTGGCTGATCGGCAACGATTGGCGCGCCAAGAGTTACACGGGTTTCCCGCTGGTCACCGAAGTCAACCTGCAAACGGGTGAAGCCGAGTGGTGGGCCAACCGGGAGGGCGCACTGACGCGCTGGACAATGGAAAGCGGCGAGCTTTTTGTCCTCGTCCGCCAACCCGACGGCAGCAGCGACAAGCAGCCGGCACCGGCAACGGTCTGGCAGGCGGGTGGCAACGGGGAAGAACTCTTCTGGGGTGTAGACACAAAAGGCAATGCGGTCAAGTGGGTGCGCGGCGCGGGCGAGGCCGTCTGGGTGCTGACCAAAGCCGGTCTGCGCCAGGAGGGGGACGGCCCGCGCCAGTACATCCCCCTGCGCAAAGGGCTGGTGCGCGGCGATCCGGGCAGATCCTTGCAGACCTCGCGTGCGGTGGCCGTGACTCTCTTCCCCCGCGTGCGCAATACGCTGATTCTGGCCGGGGTAGCCTTTCTGGTCGTCATGCCCCTGGCCCTGCTCCTGGGCATCATCGCCGGTATCAACGAAGGCAAGTGGATTGACCGTTTCATCTCCATCACCAGTCTGGGCGCAACGGCCACACCCGAATTTGTGACCGGCGTCTTTCTGATTCTGGTCTTTGGCATCTGGCTCAAATGGCTGCCCGCGGTGGCTGTCTTTCTCAGTTCCGATGCTATCTTCCAAGACCCAAAACTACTGGCTCTACCTGTCCTCACCCTTACCGCCGTCGAGTTGGGCTACGTGGCCCGTATGACCCGCGCCAGTATGGTGGAGGTGATGGACTCAGCCTACATCCGCACGGCCATTATTAAAGGAATGCCCTACAGACGGGTTGTCCTGCGCCACGCCGTGCGCAATGCGCTGATGGCCCCCATCACAATTATTATGCTGCACGTCAACTGGCTGATCGGCGGTGTTGTCGTTGTCGAGGTGCTTTTCGGCTTCCCCGGTCTGGGCAAATATATCTACGACGCAGCCATCTTTGGCGATTTCAACGCAGTGGAGGCGGCGGCCATGCTGACTGTCACCATTGCCATCGCCACCCGGCTGATCGGCGACCTGGCCTATACTTTTCTGAACCCGCGCATTCGCTATGCGTGACAACCCGTAGTGCGTGGTGCGTAGTGCGTCAAGCAGTAGTGGCATTCTGCATCGCTCTGGCTCAGACGCACCGATAAGCTATCTGATCCCGAATGAGTACACGCACAACGCACAACGCACAACGGAGTACCCTATGTCCGTCGCCCAGTCCACCGCCAACCTACGCACAAACCGTCCTTCCCGGCTGCAAAGCTGGTGGAGCGGCGTGTCTATTGTCTTTGCCTCGCGCATTGCGACGATTGGGCTGGCGATGGTGGCCTTCTGGTTTGTGGTGGGGATCGTCTCTCTCCTGTGGACGCCCTACCCGCCCAACGCCAACGACTTCAAGCAGAATCTCTCGCCCAACGGCGTCAACATTCTGGGCACCGACCACCTGGGCCGGGACATCCTCTCCCGTTTGATGACGGGCACACAGGTGATTCTCCTGAAAACCCGGCTGCCGGGCGATGCGGGGATCGACATTCCCGGCGGTGTGGCGTTGTGGGGCGTCTTCTTTTCCCTCTTCGTCGGCGCGGTGCTGGGGTTGAACGCGGGCTACCGGGGCGGCTGGTGGGATCAGATCATCATGCAAGTCCTGGACGCGATGATCGCCTTCCCCAGTATCGTCCTCTATCTGGTCATCATTGCGGCGTTGGGTCAGGGCGATCTGGTGGTGATCGTCGCCATCGCCGTCACCGGCGCGCCCGGCGTGGCCCGCCTCGTGCGCAGTCTGGCCCTGGACATCAAAACCCGCGACTACATCCGCGCCGCGGAGACCCGGGGCGAGAGCGTCAACTTTATCCTTTTTCGGGAGATTCTGCCCAACGCGCGCGGCCCGATTCTGGTGGACGCGATGTTGCGCGTGGGCTACGCCATCTTTGCCATCGGCACCCTGGGTTTTCTGGGCATCGGTCTGCCTCCGCCCGACCCGGACTGGGGCAATATGGTCAACGAAGCCCGGCGCACGATTTTTGTCAACCAGTGGGCGGTCGTCTGGCCCGCGGTCGCCATCGCCAGCCTCGTCATCGGCCTCAATCTCTTCGCCGACGGTCTGCGCGAAGAACTGACCCGCTTTCAGAAGTAAAGCAGATATTGGGTTATTGGGTATTTCGCTGTCGCGATCTACCCGACGAAATACCTGATATCCCAATACCCCAATATCCTGGAGTTTCTGTGCCAACGACTGTTGAATGGACAACCCCAAGCGAAGGCGTGCGCCGACCGGACGAGCGGCCTGTGCTGCGCGTGGACGATCTCTCCATTGCCTACAAAGTGCGCGGCGGCGAGGTGGAGGCGGTGCAGGATGTCTCCTTCGAGATTTACCGGGGCGAGAGTTTTGGCGTCGTCGGCGAATCGGGCTGCGGCAAGAGTACCGTCGCCTGGTCAATTGTCAACTTTCTGGGGGCCAACGGCTATGTCAAGCGCGGGCGCATTCTCTTTCAGGGCCAGGATTTGGTGGGCAAGCCGCCGGAGGAGCTGCGCCGGTTGCGCGGCGACCAGATCGCAATGGTCTACCAGGACCCGATGCAGGCCCTCAACCCCTCCATGCGTCTGGGCGACCAGTTGGCCGAAGTCCTGACCGTCCACCGGGGCATCCCCCGCCAGGAGGCGGACAAACGCTGTCTCGAAATGCTGGATCGGGTTTATATGCCCGACCCGCGGCATGTGATGGCGCGCTACCCCCACCAGATTTCCGGCGGCCAGCAGCAGCGGGTGGTGATTGCGATGGCGTTGCTCAACAACCCAGCCCTGCTGATAATGGACGAGCCGACCACCGCCCTGGATGTGACGGTCGAGGCGGCAGTGCTGGATTTGATTGACGAGTTGCGGCGGGAATTCGACACCGCCATCCTCTTTATCAGCCACAATTTGGGCGTGGTGGCGCGCGTCTGCAACCGGGTGGGTGTGATGTATGCGGGCGAAATGGTGGAGCGTGCGCCCGTGGCCGAGATTTTCGCCCGGCCCAGCCACCCCTACACGCAAGGGCTGATCCGCTGCGTGCCCAAACTGGGCGCGGACAAATCGAGCAGCGTTCTCTATCCCATCCGTGGCCGCGTGCCCGCGCCGGACAAGCGGCCTGCTGGCTGCGGCTTTCACCCCCGCTGCGACTACGCCGAAGATCGCTGCCGGGACGCAAAGCCTCTGCTGCGTCTTCTGGCCCAGTTCCATTCCGTGCGCTGCCACCTGGCCGAACAGATCGACCGCGCCGCTTGGACGCCGCCGGAGGATATGGAAATCCCTCTGCTGAATGGAACAGAGCGGGCCGCCAAAATTGCCGCGGCCGAGACGATTTTGCGTGTGGACGGGCTGTCCAAACACTACCCGGTCAGCGGCAATTCGGTGCGCGATGTGCTGGGGCTGGGCCAAAAACGGCAGATCAAAGCGGTCAACGGCGTCTCTTTCGACGTGCCGCGCGGCAGCACACTAGGCATTGTGGGCGAATCGGGCTGCGGCAAATCCACCCTCATCCGCACAATTATCGGGCTGGAGGCGAGCAGCGGCGGTCAGGCCCACTTCCTGGGCGTGGACATCAGCGCAGAGCTGGCGGGGCGCAGCAGCCAGATCATCGAAGAGTTGCAGATGGTCTTCCAGAACCCCGACGCCACAATGAACCCCTCCTACACCGTCGGCCAGCAGATCGGTCGCCCGCTGCGTCGCTTCGGCAAAGTCAGCAGCCACGCAGAGGAGCAGGCCGAGGTGATCCGTCTGCTCAATGCCGTGCGGCTGGACGGCAGCTACTACGACCGCCTGCCGCGCCAACTCAGCGGCGGCGAGAAACAGCGGGTGGGCATTGCCCGCGCCCTGGCCTCCCGCCCGGAGCTGATCCTGTGCGACGAGCCGGTCAGCGCGCTGGATGTTTCGGTGCAGGCCGCGGTACTCAATCTGCTGATGGAGGTGCAGGAGAAATATGGCACGACGCTGCTCTTTATCGCCCACGACCTGAGCGTCGTGCGCTTCTTCTCCGACAACGTGGCGGTGATGTATCTGGGCCAGGTGATGGAGATCGGCCCGGCCGAGGCCATCTACGCGCCGCCCTATCACCCCTACACCGAAGCGCTGCTCTCGGCCGTGCCCATCCCGGACCCGGCGGTGAAACAGGCCCACATCCGGCTGCAAGGCAGCGTACCCAGCGCGCTCAACCCGCCCAGCGGCTGCCCCTTCCACACCCGCTGCCCGCGCCGCGGCCTGCTGCCCGACAACGGCGCGATCTGCGCCCAGGAAGCCCCGCCCTGGCAGCAGGCCGCCGACGGCCACCGCATCTTCTGCCACATCCCGCTGGAAACGTTGGCGGGGATGGATGCTGTGATACAGCGTTAATAGATATTGGGTATTGGGATATTAGGTATTTCGTAGGGGAGTCATCCCTACGAAATACCTAATATCCCAATACCCCAATACCCAATACTTTTTTCAGGAGATTTCGTATGCTCGTCCGCGACTGCATGACCCGCCACCCGATTCTGATTTCACCCAACTGGTCCGCGTCCGAGGCCGAGCGGCTGATGTCGGAGAACCGCATCCGCCATTTGCCGGTGGTGGAGGACGGCAAGCGGCTGGTCGGGTTGATCACCCGCCAGCGGCTTTCGATGAAGCCAGAGATGCTGGGCAGTCTGAATGTCTGGGAGATTTCCCGCTATCTGGCTGACCTGAAGGTGAAGCAGATGATGATCAAACGCAAGCTGATCGTCACCGTGGACGAGGATCGCAGTGTGGAGCGGGCCGCGTCGTTGATGAGCGAGAACAAAATCGGCTGCTTGCCGGTGGTGGACGACGACGATGTGGTGGTCGGGATGCTCACCGAAGTGGACATCTCGCGCGCCTTTCAGGAGATGCTCGGTCTGCCTGTGGATGGGCTGCGGGTGACTGTGCGTATGCCCAACCGACCGGGCGAATTTGCCAAACTGACCCGTGTCCTGGCCGACCGGGGCTGGGGGGTGATGGGCATCGGCTCTTTCCCCTCGCGCCACAAACCCGGCTTCTACGACGCGGTGTTGAAAATCCCCGATGTGACTGAAGAAGATGTGCGTGCGGAGTTGAGCAAAGTCGAGGATCAGGAGGTGGTGGACGTGCGCTCGATTGTGTGAGCGCGTCGTGTGGCGAGTGCATGGCACCCTGCGCCTGTACAGTTATTCTCCCCTTATGACGTTAGGCAGTTGGCAACGCCCCAATCTCAGCTTCGCTCAACCCGCTCACCCTGACGATCATGGCGATGGGCATCCCCTCCGCCAGCAGCGCACGGGCGATTTCAAGTTTGCCTTTACTGACGCCCTCTTCAAACAGCGTGCGCTTGAGTTCTTCTTCGTT
>CAMDEX010000267.1 GCA_945897075.1 Litorilinea aerophila | reverse complement strand
ATTGAACCTGTCCGTCCTAACCGTTCCGTCCCTCGCCGCCTGAGAGTTAGGCCAAAAAAATATGCTTTCGCTTACAAATCAACTCGCTAAAACCCTAACTTAATGACATTGAATGAACAGAGACCATTCACAGACACCCTTCAACGCGCAGACGTGGGCCGCCGATTGGATTGACGGCTGGAACAGCCACGATCTGGCGCGTATCCTCTCCCACTACCGGGATGATTTTGTGATGTCCTCGCCCAAAATTGCGCAGATTGCGGGGGAGCCGTCGGGCGTCTTGCGTGGCAAAGCCGCGGTCGCCGCCTATTGGACAACCGCGTTGGCGCGTCTCCCTGACCTCCACTTCGAGCTGATCGCTATCTTTGCCGGCGTGGACAGGCTTGTCATCCACTATACCGGCGCGGGTGGGCAACGGGCCGCCGAGTCCTTCGTCTTCGACGCCGACGGTCTGGTGATAGAATCCGCGGCCCACTACGCCGTCAATCGGGAAGAATAGAACGCGGCACCCAAAGGGTACCCGGCTGATCAGGCGGATAAAAGCGGATAAGAATCCTTCCGCACTAATCAAACACACACAGGAACCCCCTATGCCCAACGCAACCCCACAAGAATCCCTCGACCCCCAGGACTGGGAAGCCATGCGCGCCCTGGCCCACCGCATGGCAGATGACGTAATTGACTATCTGGCTGGCGCGGGCGAGCGCCCGGTCTGGCAGCCGATCCCAGATGCAGTAAGCGCCACATTCAGCGCACCGGCCCCGTCTGCCCCATCCGATGCGGCGCACGTCTATCAGGAGTTTCAACAGACGATCCAGCCTTATCCAATGGCGACCACCCATCCCCGCTTCTGGGCTTGGTATATGGGCAACGGCACAGTGTTGGGCGCGTTTGCCGATCTGTGGGCGGCCACGCTCAATTCCAACCTGGGCGGCGGCAACCACGCGCCGGCGCTGGTGGAGGATCAGGTAGTGAATTGGATGAAGGCGATCGTCGGTTTTCCCGCCGAGGCCAGCGGTCTGCTCGTCAGCGGCGGCTCAATGGCGAATTTCGTGGGGCTGGCCGTGGCCCGCAACGTCAAAGCCGGCTTCGACGTGCGCGGCGAGGGGATGACGGCTGCCCCCCAGCGGCTGACCGTCTATGCTTCGCTGGAAGTGCATAGCTGTAACCAAAAGGCCGTGGAACTGTTGGGGCTGGGCAGCCAGAGTCTGCGTCTGATCCCCGTGGCTGAGAACTTTACGATTGATCTGAGCGCATTGGAAGCTGCGCTGGCCGCCGATCGGGCCGCAGGGATGCGCCCCATCTGCATCATCGGCAGCGCGGGCATCGTCAACACCGGTGCGGTAGACGATCTGACCGCGCTGGCCGACATCTGTCAGCGCGAAAAACTCTGGTTTCATGTGGACGGGGCCATCGGTGCGATTGGGATGCTGGCCGAGAATGTACGTCCGCTGCTGGCGGGGATCGAGCGGGCCGATTCAATCGCGCTCGACCTGCACAAGTGGCTGCATGTGCCTTTCGAGGCAGGCGTGGCTCTGGTGCGGCTGGGCAAAGATCATCTGCGTACCTTTTCTCTGACGCCCGAATATCTGGAACACGGCACGCGCGGGCTGGCCGGGGGCAAAGTCTGGTTCAGCGATTACGGGTTGCAACTCTCCCGCCATTTCCGCGCCCTGAAAGTCTGGATGACCATCAAAGAACACGGGCTGGAGCGGCTAGGGCGGATGATGGCGCGCAATGTGGAGCAGGCGCACTACCTGGCCGGGCTGATCGCAACAGACCCGGCACTCGAACTGCTGGCCCCCGTTGGGCTGGATATTGTCTGCTACCGTTTCAACCCTGGCGGGCTGGACGATGCCCGCTTGAACGAAGTAAACCAGGAGATCCTGATCCGCCTACAGGAGCAGGCCATCGCCGCCCCTTCCTCCACCCGGCTGCGCGGGCGTTTCTGCATTCGGGTTGCCATCGCCAACTACCGCAGCACCCTGGCCGATTTTGACCTTCTGGCCCACGAGACGGGGCGCATCGGACGGGAGATTCTTGATGCGAGATAGGTATCCGTTAAAATAAGGAATGGGGATTGGAAGAAATCCGTGTTCCTGCTCATTCGCGCTTAAAAGCCTCTTTGGCTCTGACTTTGCCAGGTAAGGGAACAGAAGTGACAAGCGACAAGCCAGCAGACCAGCCAAAACCAAAGCCAAAATCTTCAAAGTTGCGTCGCGCTGTGCCCATCGCGCTGATCCTCAGCGGCCTACTGCTGACGATCGTCTTCGGCCTGCGCTCTGTGAACTCTTTTCGCAAGTTACAATACATCCAGCAGCAGGGGTTGGATCGGGGCACAGCCAGCGCAGAGGCCATCCAGCCCTGGATGACCATCCGTTTCATCGCCGTGGCCTACGCCGTGCCAGAGGAGTATCTCTACAGCGCGCTGGAGATTGCCTTCGACAGGCGCAACGCCGACCGGCCACTGGGACAGATCCAACCCGTGCCCCCCACCCCTGCCACGGGATTACCCCCCAAGCCAATTCCCGATTTTGGCACGTTGATTGTGGAACGGGCCAAAGCCGCGGTCTTGGATTACCGGGCCGACCCGATAGCGACCGGGCTGGTTGATGTGCGCCCGTGGATGAGTCTGCGCTACATCAGCAACAGCACCGGCGTCCCTCTGGATGCACTCTTTGTCCAGACCGGTCTCTCCCCAACGCTTAACCCGGACAAACCGCTGGATTTGCTGGCCGAGGAAGAAAAGTATCCTGGCGGACCCCGGGCGCTGGTGGAGAAAGTGGCGCGGGCGCTCGGTATAGAAACCGGTAGAGGCCGCCCATGAGCCTGGCCGACCTGAGCGGTAACATTCTCACCTACATTATTACCTACGGTTCTGTGGCGCTGGGGGTGACAATTTTGCTGGCTGCGCTGGGGGTGCCCTTCCCCAGCACTGTTTTTGTGCTGGCCAGCGGCGCGTTTATCCAACAGGGCGCATTGGACCTGCCCTCCACCCTGGCTGTGGCTCTGCTCTTTGTAGTGACGGGGGATACACTGAGTTTTGGCATGGGGTGGCTTCTGCGCGGTTTCCTGCAGCGGCGCTTTGGCGGGCTGGAAAGCTGGCGCAACGCCGAAAGCTATTTCCAGCGGCGGGGCGGCCTCGCCATCTTCCTGACCCGCTGTCTGCTCACACCGATAGCTGTTCCCACCAACTGGATTGCGGGGAGCAGCGGTTATCGTCCGCTGCGTTTTGTGGGCTATGCCGCCGCAGGGGAGCTGACCTGGCTGCTGGTCTACGGTGGGCTGGGCTATCTTTTCGGCAGCCAGTGGGAAGTGGTCAGCACATTCATCAGCGACTTTAGCGGGCTACTCGTCGGGCTGGTGTTGCTGGGCGGTGGGTTTATCTGGTGGTTGCGGAGGGAGAAGGGGATTGGGGAATAGGGATTGGGGAATAGGGATTGGGGATTGGGGATTGGGGATTGGGGATTGGGGGATTGGGGATTAGGCTGAATGAATCCCAATCCCCAATCCCCTTCCCTACGGAATCCGAATCACGTCTCCTGGCGCAAGCGCCCGGCCGGACAACTCCACATTGGCAGCTTTGAGGGCATCTTCTGTCACGCCAGAACGCGCAGACACGGTTGCCCAGCTATCCCCCTCTACGGCTGTATAGTTGCTGTCCGCAGCGATGGGCGCGTCTTTCGCGCCTGGCAGGCTCTTGATATCGAGTGGTGGCGGGGGTGAGCCGTGCGCGGGAATAATCATCTCGTCGGCGGGACGGATGTTCTGTCCGCGCAGCGCCCACAATTCTTGGTTGGCCGAGCGCAATGTCTCGAAAGATATCCCGTAGCGGCCTGCAATGCTGAACCAGCTATCGCCGGGGCGGACCGAATAAATTACAGCATCGGCAGGCGGATTGGAGACCCGGAAGGGTGTTCCGTCGCCGGTGGCAGTCGGCAGTGTGCTGGGAGCAGAGGGTGGCGCAATGGGCGTGGGCGTGGCAGCCTGGGCGGGTACGTTGCCCGGCTGGGCTGTCGGGGTGGCCACGGGAGCAGCCGGTTGGACAGCTACAGGTTGAGCGGCTGCAGGTTGAACAACCGCGGCGCTCTTGTCCACAGACATCTTTTCAAGCGCCGCTGGATTGGGGTTGACAATCTGCATCTGGTCGCCCGGTCGGATGACAACGCCACGCCGTCGCCAAAGCCCCAGATTGTCCAGGCGCAAATCCCAATAGCTTACACCAAAGGTATCGGCGATGCGATACCAGGAATCGCCCTTCTGCACCGTATATTCCAGCATCTCCCACTGGTCAGCAGATGTCAAGCCGGGAATGACCATCTCGTCGCCAGGCCAGATCAACTCACCGCGCAAGGCCCACAACTCTGGGTTGGCGGCCTTGAGTTCGGGATAGGTCACACCAAACTTGCGCGCAATGAGTATCCAGTATTCGCCCAGACGGACGGTGTAGACAAATGCGTTGGGATCATCCACTGCATAGCGCTGGGTGAAAGGCAGCGAAAATCCTCGGCCCGCCGGTGTACTCTCCTGGGCCTGGGCTGGTTGTGCGCTGGCCGCGAGAATGAGAGCCAACAATAGCCCTCCCAAGAGCAGAAGCCACAACTGCGAGTTTCTCGCCTGTTCTCGGGTTGCGACGGTCGCGTATCGGTATCTGTTCATTGTGCCGCCTCGTGAAGTGAAAGGATTGGGAGCCGTTGTTGAATGTGGCGTGGTGAATATGTGACAACTGCTATTAGTGTAACGGATCAGAGCGGAAAGGGCAATCCGAATTTTACCCCAAAAAACTGATTGCGCATTGGCCCCACTTGTGATAGAGTGCGTTTCCTACAGCGTTACCAACCCCACAGACCAGAAAGGAGGTGTATCCTGATGACGAAACCGCTCGCGCAGTACCAACAACAGCCGCTGTCACAACCAAAATTGACGCCCAGAATACACCTTCGCCAGGCTCGGTAGCCTCATCTCGCTCTGCCCAATGGCCGCAGGTGTATTCCACACTTGCGGCTTTTTTTGTTGTGACGACAACCAGGAAAGGTAGATTTTTTATGCAAGCAGATCAGTCACACAAGACGGGCACGATTTCAGTCGAGACAGTACAAGAAAACTTTGTCGCCTACCACCGCCACTTTGCAGGTCTTCTAAACGCCACCTTTGTGGAAGATGCCGATACCGCCTGGATAACCAGCCACGGAGCGCCTGGGAGTTCTGTGCTGCGCACGAATTTCGCCCCAAAATCGGCAGCCGCACAGATCGACGACACCCTACGCCGGGTGGGCCGGCAGGTGGACGCGGTGGATTGGATGGTCTGGCCGGGCGATCAGCCGGACAATTTGGGCCAACTGTTGGCCGTAGCGGGCGCAGTCGGCGGGCCTGACGGCGAATGGATGCTCTACGGCAACATGGGCAAGCAGCCAGGAACGTGGCTGGTCATTGACCTGACCAGTCTGGCCGAGCGCGTGCCGGTCCCCGCCGATTTTCGCGTGGAGCGGGTGCAGAATGAGGGACAGTTTAAGGTATGGGTGGATATCAACGCCAGGGGTTTCGGCAGCACTGATTACAGCGCGTTCCGCGCCGCCTATCTGCGCCACGGCTTTGGGGATGACGCCCAGGCCATCCACTTCATCGGCTATCTGGGCGACCAGCCGGTGACCTCCTCCACACTGTTGATCGCCGGGGGCAGCGCCAGCGCCTACAACATCTCCACGCCGCAAGAATTACGCGGCCAGGGCTACGGCAGCGCCATCACCCACGCCACACTGCTGGCGGCGCGGACACGGGGCTATGCCAATTCGTGGATTTGGTCGTCACCAATGGGGAGAAGCGTCTACCAGAAGCTCGGCTTTGTCATCACCGATTTTGGCATCCGCGAGTATCAGTGGAAGAAGAGGGGATAGGGGATTGGGGATCGGGGTATTGGGATATTGACCGTATCGCCGAAATACCCAATATCCCGATATCCCAATCCCCAATCCCTATTTCTCGCGGTAGCGCAGATAGAGTTCGCGCAGGTTGTCGTCCGGGCCGAGGACGAAACGGGCCGCTTCACCCATCGGGAAGCCGTTGCGGTCTGTCAGTTGGATTTCCCAAACACCCTCCGCCTTCTCAAAGAAAGCCGCGCCCAGATTGGCAAAACGGGTGTAGGGGCTGGGGCCGGGGCGGGTCTCGCCGGGCAGCCCGTCGGTGGAGCGGGCCAGGGCAGCCAGCGCCAGGCCATCCTTTGTGACACTGATGGTATAGCCCCCCAACGCATATGCCTCGCCAGTGTAGACATAGACATAGACCCGCACTTCATCCACACCCGGCAGTTGGGTGGGAAATTGTTCGGCCATCTCCAGGGCAAAGGCATAATCCGGCGTCGGCGTCGGGGTCACAGTCGGGCTGGGGGTTGCGGTCGGCGTGTCGGTGGGTGTGGCTGTCGGCGTTTCCGTTGGCGTCGGCGTATCTGTCGGTGGGACAGGCGTTGGCGTGGCGGTGGGCGGTTCGGGTGTAAATGTCGCTGTGGGGGGCGCAGGCGTATCTGTCGGCGCGGCGGATTGAGCCTGTGGCTGCGGCTGTTGCGCCACGGCTACGGGCTGTTGACCCACCGCTGTCGGCGTATAGGTAGGGACGGGTGTACGGGTGGGGGTTGGCTCATCCCGCCCGCCACAGCCGCCCATCAGCAAGGCGACCAGCAGCAACAAAAGCCAGCCCAAACGGTTTACAGACTTCACGCGGTCGCCTCCTCCAGCAATCCCGCCGCCTTGAGCAGCGCAGCGTATTGTTCGGCACGCGCTTCTGCCTGCTCGGCGCGCCGGCGTTCCGCGTCATAAAACGGAGAGGCAAAACCGTTGTAGACCGGATCATCCAGCATCTGCAACCGGGTCGGTTTTTCGTAGAGATCAGCCACGCGAAATTGAAAGCTGGGCAACACTTGCGAACGCACAATGCCATTGACGCGTGGCAGCGGTTCATAGACACCGCGCCGGACCAGCCGGTAGAATTGGGTCTCGATGCCGCGCTCGTCCAGGAGATAGTATTCCTGCACCCCAGCCGCGGCGTACTCTTCCCGCTTGATAATGGCGTCGCGGTCAATCTCCGTCTGGCTGCCGTCCGAAAGTGATTCGATGCAAATGTCAAAGATGCCGCGATAAATGGGGTCGTGATCGCCGAGGGGAATGGGATTGCTGTTCAGCACAACGCCCAGGTCAGGTCTACGAATAGTCGTTTTGGTCGGCAGGGCCATCCGGAAACCCATCTTAAGCCCGATGATTCTGGCAATCGGCTCGACGCACAAAGAACCGCGCAGCGCATCCAGAAACCAGATATACATCATATATTTGGCATAGTCTGCCGGCGGAATCTCCTCCAGTTGACCGTTGTTCCATTCGTAGCCGATGTCGGGAAAATTGTAATACTTCTCCCAGTAGAGCGCCTCAGAGATGAAATCAATGAACCCCTCTGGGCGCGGGGGGCGACTTCCATTTGTCGCCGTCGCTTCTGCTGCGACGGTTGTCAAGCGTTGCTGTGTCATAGCCACCTCCTGTCAGACCCGGCTATAGGGGTTTGGGGAGCAAGAAATTGATCAATCCGATGGCAGCAATCCCGCCGCCTTGAGCAGCGCAGCGTATTGTTCGGCGCGTTGGCGTTCCTGTTCGGCGCGTTGGCGTTCCTGTTCGGTGCGCGCTTGTGCATCTTCGGCGCGCTGACGCTCCTGTTCGGTGCGCGCTTCTGCATCGTCAGCGCGCTGACGCTCCTGTTCGGCGCGCTGACGCTCCTGTTCCGCACGCGCTTCCGCCTGTTCGGCGCGCTGACGTTCGGCGCGATAAAGCGGGGAGACAAAGCCATTGTAGACCGGGTCCTGCACCATCTGCACTGCTGTTGGTCTTTCGTAGAGATCAGCCACGCGGAATTGAAAGCCGGGCAATACCTGTGAATGCACAATGCCATTGACGCGCGGCAGCGGCGCATAGAGGCCGCGCCGGACCAGCCGGTAGAATTGGGTCTCGATGCCGCGCTCGTCCAGGAGAAAATATTCCTGCACCCCGGCCGCGGCATACTCATCGCGTTTGGTGATGGCATCGCGGTCAATCTCTCTCTGGTCGCTGTCAGAGATGGATTCAAGACAAATGTCAAAGATGCCGTGATAGGTATGGTCGTGATCGTGCAGAGGAACTGCGTTGGTATCCAAAACCAGCCCCAGATCGGGTTTGCGAATGGTAACTCTGTTTGGCAGGGTCAAGCGAAAACCCATTTCTAGCCCCATAATCTTGGCCAGCGGATGGACGTAGAGATAGTCCCGCAACAGATCGAAAAACCAGAGATACATCCTGAACTTGGCATAGTCCGACAAGGGAAGTTCCTCCAGTTGACCGTTGTTCCACTCGTAGTTGCCCAAAGTTGTGTCGTAATACTTCTCCCAGTAGAGCGACTCGGAGACGAACGAAATTCCCCAATCTGCCTGATGGGGGTAGCTTCCGTTTGTCGCCGTCGTCTCTGTTGCGACGGTTGCTAGACGTTGCTGTGTCATAATCGCCTCCTGGCAAACCCGGCTGGTAGCCGGTTCGTGTGATGATCTGGCTGAAGAATAGCACATCAGCCAGTACACAGCAAAGTAATCACAGATCTGACCCCGGTCACACTGCTATATTTTTCAGATAATCATTTGTAGGGGCGCTGCTTGCTGCGCCCGTCTCTGGTGCGTCGGGCGCAGCAAG
>CAMDEX010000266.1 GCA_945897075.1 Litorilinea aerophila | reverse complement strand
GGGATAATAACTCTCGTGTGTAGAGAACCATCGCCCGTGTGTAGAGGGAAAATTCTTTGCCATAGACAAAAGCGTGCCGTTCGTAGAAACGGCGCGCCCCAGCGTTGGCCGCATCAACGGTGACGGTCAATTCTGTGATACCCCGGCTGCGACACTCGGCGCAGACCGCGGTCAGCAGCGCCGCGCCGATGCCCTGGCTGCGCAGCGCCGGTTCGGTCATAATCGCCAGCAGTTCGGCGTGGGGGCCAGCCCCGCGTTCTCTATCCCCAGCCAGCATCGGGTAGAGAAGCGTCTGCGCGCTGCGCAGGATCAGCGACGGGCAGCGGGCAAAACGAGCCAGGAGGGGTGGCAGGAGTTGGCCCAAACGCAGCGTCCCCATCTCCACAAAGAGCCGGCCGGTGCTGGTGGTGACAGCCGCAAAGCCAAGCACACGGCCATTCTCGTCCAGCGCCGTGTAACCGTAGCCGACAGGCGACACGGGCAGGGTGCGGTAAAAAACGGTCAGCACATCCGCGCCCAGAGCCGTGAGAAATGTCCCCGGCTGGCCCAGAATGTGCAGGCGCGCGGCGTCTGCGGCGTGGGCCGAGGAGAGGGGAGAAATGGTTGATTGGTTGATTGGTTGATTGGTTGGCTGGACACCGCTCATAAGGTTTATTATACCGACGGGTGGGGAAAGTTGCCAATCGGCTGGCGACATTGTCGTTAACTCCAGAGAGTTGATTGGTTGATTGGTTCATTGGTTGATGGATTATACTTCCAATAAACCAATCAACTATTCAACCGGTTGTGCCCTATGCGCCTGCAAACTCCTGTCGATCTGGCCCGTTTCATCGCTGAAGAGTCAATTCGCGCCCGTCTGATCGCCGACATCGGCGAGACGCCCACCGTCCCTGCCGCGGCCGCGGCCCTGGGCGTACGCAGCGAACAGATTGTCAAGACGCTGCTCTTTCTGGTGGAGACGGCGGCACAGCCCCAGGGAGAACCGGTCGTTGTCATCAGCAACGGGGAAAGCCGGGTGGAGAAAGCGCCCCTGGCCGCACGCTTTGGGGTGGGCAAGAAGCGGGTAAAGTTGGCCCCGGCCGCGGTAGTGCTGGAACTGCTGGGCTACCCGGCGGGCGGCGTGCCGCCTTTCGGCCATACCACCCGCCTGCCCGTTCTGCTGGACGCGGCGATCACCGCCTTTGGGGAAGACGTACTGGTCTACGGCGGCGGCGGGGATGAGTACACAATGCTGGAGTTGACCGTCGGCGAACTGCTGCGCGTCGTACAGCCGGCAGTGCTGGCGTTGAGCGATGTTCATTTCCCCGCAACCAGCGGCAAATAGAGCGATCTGTCTGGTTCGGTCGTTGCGGTTGCTGTGGGTGTGGCGGTTGCTGTGGGTGTAGCTGTCGGCGTACGGGTGGGTGTAGGGGTATTTGTTGGCGTACTCGTCGGTGTCAGTGTGGAGGTGGGCGTACCCGTTTGCGCCGGTATTTCGTTGTTCTGCCCCTGGCTGGGCGTGCCGTTCTGAAAATCTGTGCTGTGGGTGAGCAGCCCGCCGCCGCTGTTGATGCCCCGCCAGGCCACGGATTCGCCATTACCAGCCTTTGGCACGAAGTCGTAGACCCCTGCGGCAAGTTCCCGCCAGACGCCTTTGGAGACAGCCACACTAGCACGCCCGATGAAATCACCCGACCCCCATTGCACAAAGTCAACCATCAGGGCGGGATCAGAAAAGTCTTCACCTGTGTGATAAAGAGCCAGGTCCGACGAATTGTCGTCCAGATCGGTCCACGGGCGGACGACGAGAATTTCGCCAGGGACGAGCAGAAAATCATCTCCCTTAACGATTGTCAATAAGCCTACCCTCGCGTAATCGAAGCGGGCGCAAAACCACCAGTTGCCCACGTCAATCGTCTGTGTGCCGGTATTGCGCAGCTCGATCCAATCCTCCGCCGAGGAAACGCCCCGGTAATAGACTTCGTTGATAGCGATGTCTTCGTTGGCCGTGGGCTGGGCTGGGTGCTCTGTTGCCCACGCGATCTGGCCGATCAGCCCCAGCAGCAGCGCGACCAGACCCACACCGACCAGCGGATTGCGGCGACGGTTCATTGCGCCCCCTCTTATCCCATACGTTCAAAACGCATGGATTGGTATAATTTCTCAGAATGGAAGATCAGTATACGGAAAAGCGGCCAAACGCGCAATCAGCTTGCCGAGGGAGATTGGCTGGTTATCACCGGGCAACCCGCGGCCATCGCCTCCAAAAGCATCATCCCGAAGCCCTCGTAGTGGCTGGGAAAAAGATAGGCGACGGCCCCCGCATAGAGAAGGGGTTTGTCGGCCTCGTCTACCCAGCCTGCGCAGTGGAGATGTTCGCTGATGCCCAGCGCGGCGGCCATTCGCAAGGGATCGGGGAAGAAGGGGGTGTCCACGCCGGGCAGCTTGCCCGCCAGGACGAGCTTCACGACCGGGTCGCCGCCCTTCTCCAGATAGCGCCGGTACGCGGCCAGGATGCCCTCCACATTTTTGCGTACATCAAAGCCGCCCAAATAGAGAAAATAGCGCTTTGGCAGGGCATATTTGGCGCGGATGGCTGCCAGTTCGTGGCTGTCAGGGCGTGGTTGGGTGGCCACGTTCGGCCCGTGGTGGATCGGAAAAACCCGCGCCGGGGCAATGCGCAGATGGGTCGTCACATCCCGCGCGCCGGCGTGGCTGACGGTAATCACCGCCGCGGCCCGCTGCGCTGTGAGGCTGACCAACCGGGTGTAAAGCCGGTTGAGCGTCCCACCCCGGTAGAGGGGCAGAAGCAGCGGGATCAGATCGTGGACGGTGACGACTGTCGGCACGGGTTGCCAGAGAGGAGCCGCCCAATAGGGCACAAAGAGCAGGTCCGCGCCCAAGCGCCGGGCCGCAGCGGGAACGGCGATCTGCTCCCAGTAGAGTTTGGCGAGTGGGCGGGGGAGATTGGGGATTGGGGATTGGGGATTGGGGATTGGGGATTGGGCGTCCCGATCCCCAATCCCCAATCCCCGCTCCCCTCCCTGCGGCGTCAGGAGTGTGAAGGTTGCGCCGCTCTGCTGTCGGGCGAGATGCTCTACCAGCCGGTGCAGATATTGCCCGCTGCCGGTCGTGGATTGACCCCAGAACCAGCCGTTGATGAGGATGCGCATTGGGGCACCAACCATTGACTTTACCCAACTGCTCAGGTATACTGCCGATCAATTCACAGGAGGTATGACCAATGGATCAGAATCGTATCGTCATCGATCCCAAAGTGCATTTTGCCCAACCGACCGTTGCGGGTACACGTGTCCCGGTCTATGCAGTCTTGGAATTATTGGAAGCGGGAATCAGCTTCGATACAATTGTCCGCGACTACTATCCGGTTCTGGTCATTGACGATATTCGCGCCTGTATTCGTTACACAGTCAACTAGAAATTCGCTCCCCGCAGCCATGCCACTGTGTGCGCCATCCCCTCCTCCAGCGTGACCTCGGCCTGCCAGCCCAAAACGTTGCGGGCTTTTGTGCTGTCCAGATAGGTCGCCAGCACTTCGCCAGCAGGCCGGGGGGTATAGACCGGGGCTTGGGTGTAGCCGGTGGCAACCGACAAGACCGCGTGGACCCGGTTGATGTCTGTCGGCACGCCCGTGCCCACATTGAAGATGCCGCTGGCGTCACTTTCCAAAGCCAGCCGGTTGGCGCGGGCAATGTCGCCCACGTAACAAAAATCCCGAATCTGCTTGCCATCGCCTGTGATTTTCGTGGGCAGGTTGCGCAGCATCGCGCCCGCAAAAATGGCAATAACGCCTGCCTCGCCTTTGCTGTCCTGGCGCGGGCCATAGACATTTGGATAGCGCAGGGCCACATACGCCAGCCCGTAGTTCTGCCGGTAGAGGTCCAGGTGGTATTCGCAACTGAGTTTGTTGGCCCCGTAGTTGTCTTTGGGCTGGGTCTTACTCTCCTCCGTAAAGGGCAATTTGCTGCCATCCTCGCTGTATCCCTCCCCGTAGGTGGCCCCGCCCGTGCTGGCAAAGACGATTTTTTTCACGCCGTGGGTGCGGGCCAGTTCCAGCAGATGGAGTGTGCCCACGACATTGACCTGGGCGTAGGTGGCCGGGTCGCTCATACTGTCGCGCACATTGGCCAGCGCGGCTTGATGGGAAATGGCGTCGGGCCGCTCCGCGGCGAAAATCTCCGCCAGGCGGGACTGGTCGCGCAGATCGGCCTGGTGGAAGGTGGCACCCGCAGGCAGATTGGCCTTCTTCCCTGTGTGCAGGTTGTCCAGAATGACAACTTCGTGGCCCGCGGCCAGCAGCCCATCGGCCACGTGGCTGCCAATAAAACCGGCCGCGCCGGTGACAAGAACTTTCATTGGGTATTTGCCTTTGCTATGGATCATCGGTTCTATCTGTAGACCGCAGACGGCAGACCGCGGACCGGGGCTGTAGTCGTAGGTTGGGTTCTCCCGGCAAGAGAACGCCATTTACGAGACCAGCCTATGCCGGGAGAACCCAACACGCTACGGTCTACTGAGTATACGAGAGCCGCTGCAAAATCGAAAACAATTACCTGGCGCAACGCAGCTTGCGTTTCACGGGGAGGCAGGTACAATAGGGCATACCAACAAGACTCTTGTGATTTGTGTGTGAATTTTCACCACAAAGGCACAAAGTCACAAAGGAAGAAGCGGAGTTTGTCTCTTCTTCTTCGTGTCTTTGTGGTTGGCTGGTTTGGTTCTGACCTGCTCAATTTAGGGATAGTTGTCTGACAATTTCACCCCTCGCCCTGGAGACCGCCGATGCTCATCCACAACGCCACTGTTTTGACCTTTGACGAGGCCAACCGCGTCCTGGCCGACGGCGCGGTCTACTACGACGGCGATGCCATTGTAGCTGTGGGCGACAGCCGCGATCTGCTGGCCCGCTTCCCCGACGCGCCGCGCTGGGACGCGCACGGGCTGCTGCTGATGCCCGGCCAAATCTGCGCCCACACCCACTTCTACGGCGCGTTTGCCCGCGGCATGTACATTCCGGGCAGTCCGGCCAAAGATTTCCCAGAGATTCTGCAAAAGCTCTGGTGGCCGCTGGACCGGGCGCTGGATTGGGGCGGGGTGGAGAGTTCGGCGGAGGTCTGTCTGGTGGATGCCATCCGCAACGGCACAACGACGCTGATTGATCACCACGCCAGCCAGACCGCCATTGACGGCAGCCTGGACGCCATCGCCGGCGCGGTGGAGCGCAGCGGTCTGGCCGCGGTTCTCTGCTACGAAGTCACCGACCGCGACGGGCCAGAAGCCACCGCAGCGGGCATCCGCGAAAACGTGCGCTTTGCCGAAAAAATCCGCCACTCGCCACTCGCCACTCGCATCTCCTCCACCTTTGGCCTGCACGCCAGTATGACCCTCTCCGACGAGACGCTGGACGCCTGCCGCGCCGCGGCCAGCCGCTTTCACGTCCACGTGGCCGAACACCCCGCCGACGCCTGGGACACTCTGGCACGCAGCGGCCAACGCACGGTCGAGCGGCTACACAGCTTCGGTATCACTGGGCCACAGAGCATCTTTGCCCACTGCATCCACATAGACGCCTGGGAGACGGCTCTGCTGCGGGAGACTGGCACAAATGTCTCCCACCAGCCCCGCTCGAATATGAACAACGCGGTGGGTGCGGCTGCGGTGCCGGCGATGCTGCGCGGCGGGATGGCCGTCTGTCTGGGCAACGACGGCTTCAGCAACGATATGTTTACGGAGATGAAAGTGGCCGATCTGCTCCACAAAGTGAGCAGCGGCGATCCGCGCACGCTGGGCGCGGACAAAGTGGTGCAGATGGCTGTGGGCAACAACCGGGCGCTGGCCGCCCACTTTTTCGACAAACCAGTAGGCGTCCTGGCCGCAGGCGCTTACGCCGACCTGATTCTGCTCGACTATTACCCGACCACCCCCCTCACAGCCGCAAACCTGCCCTGGCATATCCTCTTCGGCGTCAGCGGCGGCCACGTCCACAGCACAATCTGTCGCGGACAGGTGTTGATGAAGAACCGAGAATTGCTTATACTGGACGAAGCGGAGATTACAGCGCGCAGCCGAGAACGGGCGCAGGCCACGTGGGAAAGGTTTTGGGCATAGACATTCCAACCACGAAGGCACAAAGACACAAAGAAGAAAAGAAAAAAAAGGGGAAGATTATTTTCTTCCTTCGTGTTTTTGTGCCTTTGTGGTTGGCTCATTTTGTTCTGGTTCGTCCAGGTTAGTGTCTTTGTGCCTTTGTGGTTGGCTCATTTTGTTCTGGTTCGTCCAGGTTAGGAGTTTTTCAATGGTCTCGAAACCCACCCTCACTGTCATCGGGGGCACCGGCGCGGAAGGCTCCGGTCTGGTTGTGCGCTGGGCCGCGGCGGGCTATCCGGTGATTATCGGCAGCCGCAGCCGGGAAAAGGCCGAGACAGTCGCCGCGGAGCTGAGCGCGGATCTGCCGCCGGGCAGCGCGCCCATTACCGGCGACGAGAACGGCGCGGCCGCGCGCGCGGGCGATGTGGTTGTCCTCAGCGTGCCCTACGCGGCGCAGGAAGGGACAATCGCCCAGATTGTGGCAGGCTGCCAGGGCAAAGTCGTTGTCACCGTCGGTGTACCCATTAAGCCGCCGAAGGTAAGTACGGTCTGGCGGCCTACGGGCGGCAGCGCGGCGGAGGAGGCCCAGGCCCAGTTGGGTGACGGCGCGCGCGTGGTGGCGGCCTTCCAGAATGTGAGCGCGGCCCACCTGAAAGACCTCTCCTACGCGGTCGAGTGCGACATTCTCGTGACGGGTGACGACAAAGAGGCCAAAGCCATCGCCATCGAACTGGCCGCGGCCGCGGGGATGTTCGGCATTGACGCTGGCCCGCTTGCCAACGCATCGGTGGCGGAAGGACTGACCGCACTGCTCATCGGCGTCAACATCCGCCACAAAATCAAGAGCAGCGGGATTCGCATTACGGGGATTCCCAGAGATTGAAGAGGAGGCGTGAAACGTGAAACGTGAGATCAGTGGGTGATCTCACGTTTTACGTTTTACGTTTCACGTTTTACGTTTCACGCCTCGTCAGCCATCAACGGACTATCGGCCATCCAGCATCCCCACCATCCGGCGCAGGTTGTCGTGGCCCAGTTGTACGCCCAGCAGCACATCTTCGATCCCCTCGTATTCCAGCGAGAGAACGCCGTCGTAGCCGTCGCGCCGCATCACCTTCAAACACTGGAGGACAGGCACGTTGCCGTGGCCGATGATGGCCCCGCGCAGATAGTTGCCCGCCCGGCTCTCGAACCAGCCCTGGCCGGGGGAAAATTCTGTGCCTGCTTTGACGTGAAAATCTTTGGCGTGGCAGTGGAAGGCGTAGGGCATCAGCCGCCCCACTGCCGCGGTTGGTTCGTCGTCGGCGCAGAGAAAGTTGCCCATATCCACCAGCACGCCAAAGTTGGGGTGAGTGACGGCGGTCACAAGCTGCTCCACGCGCACGCTCTCCTGGCAGAAGAAGCCGTGATTTTCCACCATCGTGCGGATGCCTTTGGCCGCCGCATACTCCGTCACGGCTCGGCAGCCCGCGGCCAGACGGGGTAGGGCCGCGGCAAAGCTGCGCGGACCCGTATGCTCCTTCGACCAACCGCTGGAGGCGTCGTGGCGCATCCCCGGCACGCCCAGAATCTCGGCGATATCCACCTCCGCCTGCACGCGGGCAATCTCGGCCTGCAAATCGCCGCCGCTGCCGCGCAGAAAGTCCGCGCCGATTGTGTAGTTGACAATCGGCAGACCGACCCGCGCCGCCTCTGCCCGCAGATCCCCGGCAAAGGCGGCCAGACTCTTGCCCTCTGGCACGGCAATCGTCGAGAATTCGATGGCGTCAAAACCCATCTCTGCGGCTTTGGCGATGACTTCGATCTGCGCCATCTGGCCGGAACGCACCAGACGGCTGAAACTGTAGGAACTGACCCCGATTTGCATTGACAAACCCTTTCCGAATGATTGGGACGCAGAGCAGCGCAGAAAACGCAGATAAAAGAAGCGTGAAACGTGAGATCACTCGATGAACTCTCACGTTTCACGTTTCACAGGTGCTATAAGCAATCAAACTCGCCAGCAATAGAACTCAGACAACGCCCGTTCTCTCCTGCACCAGCCGTTTGAGCCGGGCCACCCAGCCGGGGTGAAAGCGGGGGATCGCCAGAAACTGTTCGGCCAACTGCTGGTCGCCGCCCCGGTAGTGGAGCGTATTGAGCGCGGTGACTGTGGCCCACGGATGCGGCCGCTCGACCAGTTCCCATGCGTCGCCGGCCTGGACAAAGCCTTCTTCCAGCACGCGCAGATAGAAGCCCGTGCGCAGCTCGTCAATCGTCAGCTTTGTCCAGTCGGAACGCCCCACACGCTTGGCCTGTTTGCTGCAAGGCACCCGGGGAATGCTCACCTGTACCGTCGCTGTGCCCACCCGGTAGATGTCCTGCAAGCAAATGGCGGCCTCGTCGGCCTCTTCCAGCGTCCAGTTCTCGCCCACATTGCCGGGACGCAGACGCAACCCCAGCCGCTCGTTCCAATAGGTATAGAGAGTCTTGAAAAAATCAAAAGGGAGTGTCGAGAGGTGGCGAAGTGGGCTGGGAGAGCAGCAAGCGGGAAAAGCTTGCCCAAAAGGACGACGCAGAGTAAGGTATAGAAGTTGGGAATAACCGATTAGTGACAGGCGAGGAGA
>CAMDEX010000265.1 GCA_945897075.1 Litorilinea aerophila | reverse complement strand
GCTTGCTGCGCCCGGCGCACAGCGGGCGCAGCAAGCAGCGCCCCTACACCTGCAACCTGCTACTTTCCACCTGCAACCTGCCACTTTCCACCTGCCCCCTGCCACTTTCCACCTGCCACCTGCTACTTTCCCCCTGCCACCTGCCACTTTCCCCCTGCCCCCTGCCCCCTGCCACCCGTCACTTGCAACTTTCCCCGCGCGCCTCTTGACAAATTTGCCGCGCTTCCGTATGATGCTTCTGGCTGTCGCAATACCAAACAACATTCCCATCCCCGAACAGACCAACCGTATCGAAGTCGCGTGCTGCTCTGCTGGAAATCACTTCCGGTAGATGCTCGTTTTTCTCTATCAACCCAAAGGAGAGAAGTAGTATGAACAGACGTATTGTGTGGAGCATTTTTCTGATTCTGGCGCTGGCCCTGGCCGGTTGCGGTGCGCCCGCAGCCGCCCCCGCGGCTGAAGCGCCCGCGGCCGAAGCGCCCGCGGCCGAAGCCGCCGCGACAGCGGCCCCCGCCGAAGCCGCTCCCGCGGCCGAAGCCACCAAAGCCCCCGCCGAAGCCCCGGCTGCTTCGTCGGTGACAGAACTGACGATTCTTTGGGCACAGTGGGACCCCGCCGATTACCTGCAAGAGATCGGCAATATGTACGAAGAAGCCACAGGCATCAAAGTCAATGTGGTGCAGGAACCCTGGGGCAGCTTCTATGACCGGGCCTTTGCCGAGTTTGCCGCGGGTGGCAACAGCTTCGACATGATTGTGGGCGACAGCCAATGGCTGGGCCAGGGCGCGGAGCAGGGCCACTACGTGGAAATGACCGATTTCCTCGTAGGAGAAGGCATTGACAAGACAGTGACTGAATCCACCCTGACCTACTACGGCGAATACCCGACCGGCAGCGGCAAGTATTGGGCCTTCCCCACCGAGGGCGATGCCGACGGCTGGGCCTATCGCATGGACCTCTTTGAGGATGCGGACGAAATGGCCGCCTTCAAAGCCGAATATGGCTATGACCTGGGCGTGCCCGAAACCTGGGCGCAACTGCTGGACATTGCCAAATTCTTCACCCGCCCGGAAGAGGGGCTGTACGGCGCGGCCGTCTACACCCAGAAGGACTACGACGCCATTACAATGGGCTTCGAGAATGTCCTCTTCAGCTACGGCGGGCGCTGGCAAGACCCGGCCACCAATGCAGTGCAGGGCTTTGTCAATTCGCCCGAATCTATCGCCGCGCTGGAATTCTACCGGGAACTCTATAGCTGCTGCAGCCCGCCCGGGTTGGGCAACGCCTTCTTCCAGGAGACCAACGACGCCCTGATCAACGGCCAGGCGGCGATGATTATGAACTACTTCGCCTTCTTCCCGGCTTTGGCCAGCGAAGCCATCAATCCCTTCGCAGCCACCACCGGCTACTTCGCCAACCCGGCCGGACCCAGCGGTCTGCGTCGGGCGGCCCTGGGCGGTCAAGGCATCAGCATTGTCTCCTACGCCAGCCCGGAGCGCCAGGCCGCTGCCACGGACTTCATCCGCTGGTTTGCCCAGGAAGATATTCAGCGGGAGTGGGCGCTCTTCGGCGGCTACACCTGCAATATCAATGTGCTGGCCTCCCAGGAGTTCCTGGATGTAGCCCCCTACAATGCGGCTTTTGCCGAGACAATGGGTATGGTGATGGACTACTGGAACATCCCCGTCTTCGGCCAACTGCTGGAAGTCACCCAGCGGGAGCTGAGCGGCTACATTGTGGGTGGCGAAGGCACAGCCGCTGACGCGATGAACCGCATGGCCGAAGAACACGAGAAGATTCTGAAGGATACGGGGTATCTCAAGTAAGCAGTAAACAGTAATCAGTCAGGTATTGGGTATTGGATATTTGGTAGTGGCGACCGTTCCACCTGCCGAAATATCGACTATCCAATACCCAATACCTGCCACCTTCCATCTCTATCGGACCGTCCAATGACGACATTCCCCGCCGACAGCACGGGCAGACAGAGCCAACGACAGATCAGCGACCGGGCTATCAAGTGGATTTTCATCACGCCCACGCTGATTCTGTTGATTTTGCTCAATATTTTTCCGCTCTTTTATAGTCTTTATCTGAGCTTCACCGACTTTTCGGCCATCACCAAAGAGCCGCCGGTCTGGGTCGGCTTTGCCAACTTTGGCAAGCTGCTCAACGACCCCCAGATGTGGAAATACTTTGCCACCACCGGGCGCTTTGCCTTCCTCTCTGTGGGCTTGCAGACGCTCATCGGCTTTGGGATGGCGCTGATTCTGCGGGAGAAGTTCAACGGCAGCGGGATTGTGACGACGCTGATTCTGATCCCGATGATGCTCTCGCCGGTGGTGGTGGGCCTCTTTTGGAAGCTGATCTACAACCCCAGCTTTGGCATCTTCAATTATCTGCTGGGCTATAGCAGTCCTGTGGGCGCGCCGGATTGGCTGGCGACAGGCAATCTGGCCCTGTGGGCGGTGGTCATCACCGATGTTTGGATGTGGTCGCCCTTTGTGATGCTGCTCTGTCTCTCCGGGCTGAACGCCATCCCCGACTATCTCTACGAAGCCGCGGCCATCGACCGGGCCAGTAGCTGGTTCCAGTTTCGACGCATCACCCTGCCGCAAGTCATGCCCCTCCTGCTGATCGCCGTCCTCTTTCGCACGATTGAAGCCTTCAAGAGCTTCGATCTGGTGATGGGGATGACCGGCGGCGGGCCGGGGGACGCCACGGAACTGGTGGCAGTCAATCTCTACCGCATGGCCTTTCAGGGGCAGTGGCGCACAGGGCAGGCCAGCGCCCTGGCCTATATTGTGCTGATTGTGATCATCGCCATCAGCAATGTCTATATCCGCAACCTGAACAAAATCCGCGAGGGCTAGGCAATGAGCGAAACGACAAACCGTTGGCAGCCCCGTTCGCCGGTCAACTATTCCACGCGGGTGGACAAAGTGGGCAGCCGCGCCCGTTCGGCGCGGGCTGTGCGGATTGCCATCGCCTTCGTTCTGGCTTTTGCGATGCTGATCCCCGTTTTTTGGATGGGGCTGACCTCCTTCAAATCCCGGGCCGATGCCATCGCCGTGCCGCCCAAAGTGGTTAACTTCACGCCGACGCTGGAAGGTTTCATCAACCTGCTCACGGATCGCTCGGTGCTCAACGCCCGGCGGCTGCAAACGCAGAAAGAACGAACCGATCTCAATTGGTACGAGAAGATCGCGCTGGAAAACGGCCAACAGATCACTGGCGTCAGCGAATATGTGGGGCGTCTGCGCAATTCGGTCATTATTGCTGGCACATCGACGATTTTGGCCGTCATTCTCGGCCTGTTGGCGGCCTATTCCTTCAGCCGCTTCAAAGTGCCCGGGGAGTCGGACTGGCTCTTTTTCATCCTCAGCACCCGGATGTTGCCCCCTGTCGTCGTGACAATTCCCATCTTTTTGATGTACCGTCAGTTGGGGCTGCACGACACCCATCTGGGGCTGATCCTACTCTATACCGTCTTCAATCTTTCCCTGACCGTCTGGTTGCTCAAAGGCTTTTTGGACGAGATTCCCCGGGAGTATGAGGAGGCGGCGATGGTGGACGGCTACACCCGCTTGCAGGCGTTCCGCAAAGTCGTCCTGCCCCAGGCGGTGACGGGCATTGCGGCCACGACAGTCTTCTCCCTCATCTTCGCCTGGAACGAATACGCCTTTGCCCTGATGCTGACCACCGAGCGGGCGCGCACAGCCCCGCCCACCATCCCCACGATTCTGGGCCGGGGCGGTGTGGAGTGGTCGGCCATCGCCGCGGGCAGCCTGGGCTTTCTCATCCCGGTGGTGATCGTCACCTTTGTCCTGCGCCGTCACCTGCTGCGGGGCGTGACTTTCGGGGCGATACGGCAGTAGGGTGGCAGGTGGCAGGTGGCAGGTGACGTATTACGTATTTCGTGTTGCGTAGGTGGGGTTGATTAGCGCTTTTGCGGGAGATCAGAGGAAGAGTAGATGCCGAAAGTCGAACTTTCCAAAGATGAAACCGATCTTCTGCAAATGATCAATCAGAGCGTGCCTGCAAGTGTTCGACAGCGCTATGAGATGCTCAACGAAAAATTGCACGAGGAGACAATCACTCCCGATGAGTACAGGGAATTTCTCGAACTGATCGACCAGATTGAACTGGCCCATGCAGAGCGGCTACATCAGTTGATCAAACTTGCGCAATTGCGGAATGTCCCAGTAGAAACATTGATGAACCAACTGGGAATTCGTCAGCCTGCTTTGGGCTAGAACGTAGAAGCTGCACAGGCGGTCAGGATCAGTGAGCGCTGATTGAGTAGACGTCAGAATCCTTCGGATTCTGCGTCTTCGAGTCGTATCGAAATCAAGCGAACGGGTAGACGAGTTTTCTCTATTCTACCCGCTGGGTTTCGATATGGCTGGCAACAGCCCCCGCATTCTGATGCGACGCCTACTCAACCGGCGCTGGTCTTCCGGTGTAGTCGCAAATACTGACATCTTACACACCTGTTCTGAGCCTGATGTAATTGTGCCACAGCCTGTGGCACAATTGCCTGCTTACCAGACCCATAAATTTACGACATTTGTTCACGCACAACGCACCACGCACCACGAAACAGACTCATGGCAACCATTGAACTTCGGCAGGTAGAAAAGAAATTCGGCGATGTCTTTGCGGTCAAACCCCTGGACTTGACGATTGAGGACGGGGAATTTGTCGTGCTGCTGGGGCCGTCGGGCTGTGGCAAGACGACGACCCTGCGGATGATCTCCGGGCTGGAGGCGACGACCGGCGGGCGCATCCTGATTGACGGCAAGGATGTGACCTGGAAGCATCCCAGCGAGCGGGACATCGCTTTCGTCTTCCAGTTGTTTGCGCTCTATCCCCACATGAGCGTGCGCCAGAACATCGAATTCACCCTGGAAGCCCAGAACGTCTCCTCTGCGGAACGCACCCAGCGGGTGGGGGATGTGGCGAAGCTGTTAGAGATCGAACATCTGCTCAACCAACGACCGGGCAATCTCAGCGGCGGCGACCGCCAGCGGGTGACACTGGCCCGTGCCCTCGTGCGTCGGCCTGCGGCCTTTCTGATGGACGAGCCGCTGGGCGCGCTGGACGCGGACTTTCGCCACACAATGCGGGCGGAGATCAAACGGCTGCATCTGGCCCAGCACGCCACGACCGTCTATGTGACCCACGACCAGATCGAAGCGATGGCCATGAGCGACCGCATCGTCGTCATGTCCGCGGCCGAAGTGCAGCAGGTGGGTACGCCGCACGAAGTCTATCACAACCCGGCCAACCTTTTCGTGGCCCGCTTCATCGGCAGCCCCGGCATGAATCTGGTGGCGGGAAAGCTGGTGGACGGTCACCTGCTGCTGGCGGGCGGCCATCGCTACGCGCTGCCCCAGCCCTGGCAGGCGCATCTGGCGAAGCTGGCGGGCGACGACGCGATTCTCGGCTTTCGCCCGGAAGCAGCCAAAGTCTCCCCCGACGGCGCGCTGGCCGCCGAAGTCTATGCCAACGACCTGCACGGGGCCTATTCGGTGCTGCATCTCTCGCTGGACGGGGAAAACCCGGAGACCGTCGTCCACGTGCGCGCCGACCGCTTTGTCCACTACCCCATCGGCCAGCCCGTGCGCTTTGACCTGAACCCGGCGCTGGTGCGCTTTTTTGATCCAAAAACGGAGAGGGCGCTGATAGCGGAATAGAACGCTGATGAAACGGAAACAACGGATTGACGCGGATTGAATGGCGTGAATCCCTGTGTCCATCAGTATCCGCGTAAATCCGCCCAATCCGCGAAATCCGCGTTCTATTCTTTGAGGAGTGGCGTGTGGCAAATGTAGAATTGCGAGCCATATCAAAACGCTTTCGCGGGGTGACAGCCCTGCGCGATGTGAGCTTTACGGTGGCCGACGGCGAATTCTTCGTCCTCCTCGGCCCGACGGGTGCCGGCAAGACGACGACGCTGCGCGTCATCGCCGGGCTGGAAAAGCAGGACGAGGGCAGCGTTTTCTTTGACAGCGAGGCGGTGGACAGCCGCTCCCCCGCCGAACGGGACGTGGCTTTTGTCTTCCAGCAATACTCCCTCTACCCGACGATGACCGTTTTCGACAACCTGGCCTTCCCGCTGCGTTCGCCGCTGCGCAAGCTGGACGCCGACGAGATCAAACGGCGGGTCACAGAGGCCGCCGAGAAGCTGCGTATCAGCCATCTGCTCCAGCGCAAGACCGAGCGGCTCTCTGGCGGCGAGATGCAACGGGTCTCCATCGGGCGGGCGATTGTGCGCCAGCCGCGCCTCTTTCTGATGGACGAACCCCTCTCCAATCTGGACGCCAAACTGCGCGAGTCGCTGCGTGTGGAGTTGGAACATATCCAAAAGAAGCAGCACAGCACCACCCTTTTTGTTACCCACGACCAGGTGGAGGCGCTGACTTTGGCCGACCGTATCGGTGTCCTGCGGGAGGGCAAGCTGGTGCAGGTGGCCGCGCCTCGGGAAATCTACGACAAGCCCGCCAATCTGTTCGTGGCCCAGTCTGTGGGTACACCGCGCATCAATCTCTTCCCCGCCACCTACGGGGAGGGTCGGCTGCGGGTCAAAGACAGCGCCCTTGCCCTGGCCCTGCCCGGCAACGGACTGCCCGCTAACCTGACCCTGGGGGTGCGCGCCGAAGATGTGACACCGGGCCAGGGGGATCAGCAGGGCGAAATCGCACTGGTCGAACCGTTGGGTGTGGAGACGATTCTGCACATCCGCAGCGGAGACGCCACCCTCCTCTCTCTCGTCTCCGGGATGACCCACTACCGCCGGGGCGAGACGATACCCTTTGGAATTGAACGGGAGCGGCTACACTTCTTCGACGCAAAAGGCGATAGAATTGGCTGAGGAGTGATGCGTGAAACGTGAAGAAGGTCAGCGATTTGAGGCCAATATCGAAAAGGCGGGGACCAGAGCGGTGCTGCGCCTGCCTTTTGACCCCAACGCTGTGTGGAGCCAAAAAGATCGTCATCACATCACAGGCGCAGTCAATGGCTGTGCGGTGCGCGGTCCGTTAGGCAAAGATGAAAACGGCTATTTCCTCGCTCTCGGCCCGGCTTGGTTGCGAGGAAGCGGGCTGGATGTGGGCGCTACGGTGACGGTGGAATTACGGGCGGAAGGCCCCCAAATGGAGCAGTTGGCCGACGACCTGACCGCCGCGCTGGAAGCGGAACCCGAAGCCCAGGCCTTTTTCCAGGGGCTGGCGACCTTCTATCGCAAAGGCTATCTGCGCTGGATCGACGCCACCAAACGGCGACCGGAAGAGCGGGCGCATCGAATTGCGGAAGTGGTGAGACTGCTCAAAGCAGGAGAGAAGCAGAGATAAGGAGGCAGAGATGATTCAGGTTGCTTTGCCGGACGAAGTGGTGGACAAATTGCAGGCCGTCGCTGATCGGGAAGGCACTGCGCTGGCGGATGTGCTGGCCGAGGCTGTTGAGCAGTACGTTGCGCGGACAGAACCGGTGATTGAGAAGATCGACGAAGCCGAAGTCCCGAATTGGAAGGTTCAATGGGAAGAGCATAAGCGCCGTATCGAAGCAGAACAGCGAATCTATGAGGCCAAGCATCACGAGTTGGTGCAAAAATTTCTTGGCAAGCATATCGCGATGTATGATGGCAAATTGATCGATTTTGATGAAGATGGCGTGGCGCTTCATCAGCGGATTCGGTTGCGATATGGCAGTGCGCCGGTGTTAGTCACGCCAGTTTTCAGTACGCCCAGGCAAGTAATCCGTCTGCGTGGCCCTCGCCTGGCCCAAAGAGTGCCCGATGATACAGCTACCGTATCAAACTGATATCTACCCGCCCGCACCCGCGCTTGACATCGAAGTGACGTTGCCAACAGATTCTGACTGGCACGGTCCCTTTTCTGCTTTGGTTGATACGGGCGCAGATATGACGGTCATTCCAGAATATCTTCTGGCCCGTTTACGCTTTCCCTCGTCTCGGGTGGCGTACCTCTCCACTCAGTGGGATCAGAGTCCTCAGATGCATATCGTACAGGCGGATATTCGGGTGGTTGGATTGATTTTTCCTGGGGTTGACATTGCCCTGGATCCAGAAGGCGACGAAATCGTTCTGGGGCGTAATCTGTTGAATTATCTGGACATTCGGCTGCAAGGGCCGAAGCAACGTCTGCATATTTTGAACGCGTAAAGGAACGTTACTCCTATGCAAATCGGCGCGAGCGCGTGGATATGGACATCGCCCCTGACCGACGGGGAGCTGGCCCGGCTGGCTCCCCACGCCGCGGGGATGGGCTTCGATCTGCTGGAACTGCCCGTGGAAAGCCCCGGCGACTTCGACTACGCCCAGGCCGCCCGGGTGCTGGACGCCGCCGGGCTGGACCGAACCATCTGCGCCGCGATGGGGCCGGATCGGGATTTGATCCACCCGGACGCGGCCATCCGCGAGAACGGGCTGGCCTACATCCGTCACTGCATAGACGCCGCGGCCACCGTTGGCGCGCAAAATGTCGTCGGTCCCATCTATTCGGCGGTGGGGCGCACCTGGCAATCCACGGCGCAGGAACGGGCGCGCGACACGGAACTGCTGGTGCGCCAGCTTTCCAGCCTGGCCGCCTATGCGCGACAAAAGGGGATCGTCCTCTGCATCGAACCGCTCAACCGCTTCGAGACCAGTTTCCTGAACACCGTCGAGCAGGCCATCCCCGTCATTGACCGGGT
>CAMDEX010000264.1 GCA_945897075.1 Litorilinea aerophila | reverse complement strand
GCACAACCGCCCGATGTGCTACAATTCCCCCATTCACCATTCACCGTTCACCATTCACAATTTGCTATGCGCCTCACCCTCTTCGGCCCGCCCACCCTCACCCGACCCGACGGCCAACCCGTGGCCCTGGACACGCGCAAGGCCCTGGCTCTGGCCGCCTATTTGGCTGTCAACGGCGCGCCGCACAGCCGGGACAGCCTGGCCGCGCTCTTCTGGCCCGAATCCGACGGCAGCCGGGCACGCGGCGCGCTGCGCCGCACCCTCTCCACCCTGAAAAGCGCGTTGGGCGGGCGCGGGTTGGAGGCGGACGGCGAGAGCGTCGCCCTGCGCGCCGCCGACGGATTGGCCGTGGATGTGTGGGCTTTCCACGCCGCCCTGGGCGAATGCGCCAGCCACGGCCATCCGGCGGATCAGCCCTGCCCTCTTTGTGCTGCGCCCCTCAGCCGGGCCGCGCAACTCTACAGCGCCGACTTCCTGGCCGGTTTCAGCCTGAAAGACAGCGTGGAATTCGACGACTGGCAATACTTCCAGGCCGAATCTCTGCGCCGGGAGTTTGTCGCCGCGCTGGATCGGCTGGCGCAATGGGAGAGCGGGCAACAGCATTGGGATACCGCCATCGAATACGCCCGCCGCCGCCTGGCTGTGGACAACCTCCACGAACCGGCCCACCGCCAATTGATGCGCCTCTACGCCCTGGCCGGTCAGCGCGGCGCGGCCCTGCGCCAATACCGGGAGTGCGTGCGGGTGTTGGACGCCGAGTTGGGCGTGCCACCCCTGGCCGAGACCAGCGAACTCTACGAATCCATCCAGGCCAACCGGCTCACCGCCGCGCCGGCTTTGCCCGCGGCCCAGTCCCCCACCGCTTCTGCGCCCTCCCCGTTCCGCCTGCCGCTGGTCGGGCGCACAGACGAATGGCGGCAGATGCAGAGCGCCTGGCAAGCTGCGGGCCAGGGCAGGCTGCTCCTCCTCACCGGCGAGGCGGGCATCGGCAAGAGCCGTCTGCTGGACGAACTGCTGGCCCACGCCCAATCCCAGGGCGCACCCACCGCCGTGGCCCGCTGCTTTCCCGGCGAAAACAGCCTGGCCTTCGGCGTCTTTCTGGAGGCGCTGACCCCACTGCTTTTGACAGAAAATGGACGCCGCGCCGCGGCTGCCCTGCCCGCCTGGCAGCAGAGCGAAGCCGCCCGCCTCTTCCCCGCGCTGCTGCGGGATATGCACGACCTGCCGCCCGCGCCCCCGCTGGAGAGTCCCGGCGGCCAGGCCCGCTTCTTCCAGGCGTTGGCCGATCTGCTGGCCGCGCTCTTGCGTGGAGAGGCCGCTGGCGTGCTCGCCTTCGACGATCTACACTGGGCCGACAGCGCCACCCTCGACCTGTTGACGTGGCTGGCCCACCGCCTGCGCAAGCTGCCCTTTTGTCTGGCTTTGGCCTGGCGCAGCGGGGAAAGCGGCCAGGAGCAGCCCTTGCAGCAGATTGCCCTGGCCGCCCAGCGCAGCGGACAGGGGGTGATCCTCAGCCTCAACCGTCTGCTCCTGGCGGATGTGGTGAGCCTGATTCCGGGAAACGTCGGCGTTTCCCGGAATCTAGCGCTGGCCCGCCGTCTGCACGCCGAAACCGAGGGCATCCCCTTTCTGCTGGCCGAGCAACTGGCCGCGCTGACCGACGCGCCGGACGGCGCAATGGAAATTCACCTGCCCCCCGCCAGCGCGCGCGACCTCTTCGCCTCGCGCCTGGACAGTCTGGACGGGATGGCGGCCCAGGTACTCTCGGCGGCCGCAGTGATCGGACGATCCTTCGATTTGGAGACGGTGCAGGCCGCGGCCGGGCGCAGCGAGGAGGAGAGTCTGCTGGGATTGGAAACGCTGCTACAGCGGCGGCTGGTGGTGGAGCGGGCGGGCGAAGGCGCGGGCAGTCTGCCCCGCTACGACTTCTGCCACGACAAACTGCGCGAACTGGTCTACGCCGAGACGGCCCTGGCCCGGCGGCGGCTGCTCCACCGCCGGGTGGCCGAGAGTGTGGGGCGGCGGGTGGGCCGGCAGTTGGGCGCGGCGGCCCAGGCTGCTTTCCATCACCGCTGGGCTGGACAGGAGGAGGAGGCCGCCCGTCTTTACGCGCTGGCCGGTGACGAGGCTCGCCAGCTCTACGCCAACGCCGAGGCCCTGGCCCACTACCGCAACGCCCTGGCCCTGGGACACCCAGAAATATCCCGGCTGCACCGTTTCACCGGGGAGCTATTGACGTTACAGGGGGAGTATAGAGCTGCGCTGCTGGCCTTAGAACAGGCCGCGTCCGCTCTCTCTGGCGCGGCCCTGGCGGGTGTGGAGGAGCAGATCGGCGGGGTCTACCAGCGCCAGAGGGAGTGGCGTCGGGCCGCAGAACACTACCGGGCCGGACTGGACGCGCTGGGCAGAGACGAAAATTTTGCGGCCCGCGCCCGTCTGCTCAGTGCGCTCAGCCACACCGCCCACCGCCAGGGCGACGACACCCGCGCCCTGGCGCTGGCTGAAGAAGCCCAGGCCGCGGCGCTCTCTGCCAAAGATGCGCAAGCCCAGGCCGAAGTATTCAATCTGCTCGGTCTGCTGGCGCGCAGCCGGGGTGACAGCGCGGCTGCCATCCGCCATTTGCAGGCCAGCCTGGATCTCGCCCCCTCCCTGGCTGACCCGTCGGCGGAGATCGCGGCCCGCAACAATCTGGCTCTGGCCCTGGCCGACAGCGGCGACTTTGCCACCAGCCAGAGCCACCTGCTGGCCGCGCTGGGAAGCTGTGTGCGTTGGGGCGACCGCCACCGGGAGGCGGCGCTGCGCAACAATCTGGCCGATCTGCTGCACCGGGCGGGGGAGGACGAGCAGGCGATGGCCCATCTCAAGCAGGCCGTGGCCCTCTTTGCGGAGATCGGCGAGCCGGGCAGCCTGCCGACGAATGCGGAGATTTGGAAGCTGGCGGAGTGGTAATGCAATGGCAGACGGGAGACAGCGGTCCGCCGTCTACAATCGCACCTTTACGATTGAGCGCTCTCAGCACGGGTCGATCGCGCAGAGAGCCGGGACAATCCCAAAATCACCAGACCAGCCATCACCCAGAGCGCGGCCCAGCGATACATCGCAAACGGTCCGACCGTCTGGTAGAGGAATCCCCCGGCGGCGGCACCCGCGGCCCCGCCCACCCCAAAATAGACACCGGTGAGCAATCCCTGCGCGGTTGCGCCCATCCCCGGCGGGGCCAGCTTTTTGGCGTGGGCCACCCCCGCCACCCACAGCGCGGAAAAGGTCAGCCCGTGGGTCAACTGTACAATCAGCACCCAGCCGGGGCTGTCTATGAACGAATAGGCCAGCAGGCGCAGGGCGAGGGCCGCCAGAGAAATTGCCAATACCCGCACCGTCCCCCAACGGGCCAGCAGCTTTTCGGCAAAAAAGAAGATAGCTACTTCGCTGAGTGTCGCTACACTCAGCGACAGACCCATTGTCCAGCGGCTGGCGTTCAGGTCTTCCAGATAGAGAAAGAGGAAATTGTTTTGAGTTGCTCGATCATTCCTGCCATTTGATTTTCTCCTTTGGTTTTGAGATTTCTTGATCCCGCTTACGTTATTCTATTCAATTTCTTATTTCGCACCAAGTCTATTGTTCAACCAACCCTGGCGTTGGCGACGGCTGCGGAGGCGCATAACCCAATGAACATTTCGTCTGATGAGTTCAACGATGATTTTTTTATGAGCGCCAAATGGGTCAGTGTCGCGCTGGTTCTGTGCGCGGTGGCGCTGGTCTATCTGGGCGATGCGCATTTGGGACAGACAGAGCGGCTGGCCGCGCTGCGCTATGCGATTCTGCTGCTGGCTGTTGCCGGTGTCACCTGGCAGTGGGAGACGAAGCAGCCGCTGGCTGGGCGCTGGTTTATGGCCCTGGCAACGATTGCCCTGCTCTATCTCGGCCTTGTCTGGCTGGGAATGGCCGCGCTCTGGCTGCTGATCACACTCCCCGTTATTCTGGCAATGGCGATGCTGGGTCAGCGCGCCGCCGGGGTCAGCGCGCTGCTCTCCTCTCTTCTGCTTTGGTGGCTCTGGTATACAGGCGTAGCTGGGACACAGGCCGTCGATTGGATCGGGCTGGCTTTTGTGGCGCTCTGGTCCACCTTTGGCGTCGTCTACTATCTGCATCGGCGGAGCGACGAAACGCTCCGCTGGTCGTTGCACCATTCGCAGCAAGCCCGCCGTCAGATCGAGGAGAGCCGGCAGGCCAGCGTCGGGCTGAAAGAGACCCAAGAGGATTTGCTGGTCGCCAACCGCACACTGGCCCTGCTCAACGAACGCTTGGCGACGATGCGTATGGTGGCCGAAGAAGCCGAGAAGAGCAAAGCCGCTTTTGTGGCAAAGATCAGCCACGAATTCCGCACACCGCTGAATATGATTATCGGGCTGATCGACAGCCTGGCCAATGCGCCTGAAGCCTACGGACAGACGCTGCCCAGCGCGCTGCTCACCGATCTGGAGATTGTGCGGCGCAACGGGGAACACTTGACCAGTATGATCAATGACGTGCTGGCATTGAGCCAGGCGGAAGCCGGACAGATGGTTCTGCATCGGGAGTGGGTCGATCTGCGCGAGGACATCGAGAAATCTGTCACAGTCGTGCGACCGCTGCTCGACAAGAAGCAGCTTGCCCTGCAACTGCTTATGCAGTCAGATTTGCCGCCGGTCTATTGTGACCGCACCCGCATCCGCCAGGTGATCCTCAATCTGGTCAGCAATGCCGCGCGTTTTACCGATGCCGGCGGCATTACAGTGCAGGCTGAGGCAAAGGGCAGCGACGTAGTCATCAGCGTGACCGATACGGGTCCGGGCATTGTGCCCGAAGATGTGGAGCGCATCTTTGAACCATTTCAGCAGAGTACGGGCGGGCTGTGGCGGGATCGGGGGGGCAGCGGTCTGGGGCTGAGCATCAGCAAACAGTTTATCGAACTGCACAACGGGCGCATCTGGCTGGAGAGCGAAATAGGCGCGGGCAGCACTTTTTCCTTTCGCCTGCCCATCTCCCCACCGCTGACAGTCAGTGGCAGCCCGGAACGGCGTCTGAGCGACGATTGGGTCTTTCGCGGGCGCAGTGTCTGGTCACAAACGCCCCACTTGCCCCATTTGCCCCGGATAATTTTGTGTGACGAATCGGGCTTTGCGCATACGCTGTTGAAGCAATACGGCGATGTCGTCGACTTTGTGGAGCTAAACAGTCTGGGCCAGGTGGTAGAAGAGTTGCGGCGCTGCCCCGCCCACGCTGTGATCTGCAATGCGATTTCACCCAACCAGATGGGGCCGCTGCTGGCTCAGGCCCGGGCGCTGATCCCCGACACGCCGCTCCTGGGCTGCTATCTGCCGCCGCCGATAGACCGGGCGCTGGCTGCCGGCGCTACGGACTTTTTGACCAAACCGATCACCCAGACCGACCTGCAAGAGGCGTTGCAGACGGTTGGCCGGGGCGCGCGGCGGGTGCTGATTGTGGACGACGACCCCGACGTTTGCCTGCTCTACAGCCGGATGTTGCGCCAGTGCGACAAAAATTTGGTGGTAGAGACAGCGGCCAATGGAACCGAGGGTCTGCAAAAACTCCGTGAAATTCTGCCGGACCTGGTGCTGCTGGATTTGGTGATGCCGAAGATGGACGGCTGGCAACTGTTGGCGCTAAAAAGTCGGGACGAGGCGATTCAGAGGATTCCGGTCATTGTGATTTCGGCGGAGGATTTGGTGACGCAATCGATCCGCAGCGATGCACTGCTGCTCAGCACCGGGCAGGGCCTATCGATCAACCAGCTATTGCACTCTGCGCTCTGGTTTTCCAGGCTGGTGTTTGCGCCAGCGCGAGAACTCGATCCAGCGTTTGAATAAACTCCTGGCGGCGCACGGGTTTGGGCAGATAGGCCGCCGCGCCCAGCGAGAGGGCCAGCTCCTCGCCGCGCACAACGGACGAGACGATAGCGGGCACTGTGCGGCTCTGCGGATGTTCGTGCAGATAGGTCAGCAGCTCCCAGCCGTCGATATCGGGCAGTAGCACATCCAGCACAATAATATCCGGTGCGTTCGTCGCGAACTGGGCGAAGAGATGCTTGCCTTCGCTCAGATGGGTAATTTCGTAGCGGGTGCCGGCCAAAAAGCGCTGGTAAAAGGTGACCAGATCGGCGTTGTCGTCCACCACCAGCACCCTGATTTTACTGGCGATGGCGGGCAGCCGAATCTGTACGGAGAGCGCATCGCCTGCGCTGTCGATCGCCAAAGCGCCGCTATAGCCTTCGACAATCTCCTGGGCCACTTCCAGCGAAGGCAAACGGCTGGCAAGCAGCGGCGCGCCAGTCACTGAAACAACTACGACACCGCTCTCGCCAGCGGCGCACAGGCGGATCACGCCACCCGCCATCGCCTGCGCCAGCGTTTCGATGACAGTCAACAACGCCTGGCGCAGGGCCGAGGAGTGAATGGCCGCGCTGAGCGGGGGCGACGGCTGCATCTCCACGGCTACGCCCCGCTTTGCCCCAGCCGCCTGTCCGATCTTCACGACACTGGCGACAATCCCCCCCACATCGGCCACCGGGTTGGGCGATATGCGGCCCAGGGATGCCAATTCGTCCTGCACTTGGGCGCGCCAATCGGTTGTCGGCTGGGCCGGGACGACCTCGCCAGCCGTTTCAGCCTCATCCAGCGTTGGCGTCGGGTGGATGTGATTCCACAAATCGCGGGCCAGCAGATAGACGGCGCGGCGCTGAACGCGCTGGAGTGTGCGCACGCTCATATGCAGGCGGTTGGCCGTCTCTTCCTGGGTCAGTTTCGCCACAAAGCGCTGGTGCAGGACGCGCATCTCCGTTGCGGTTTGTCCGTCGCTGGCCCCTTCTTCGGCCAACTGCAAACTTTCTAACCGGCGCACCAACGCCAATTGCAGCGCGGCCGAACCCTGCTCCCGTCCACAGCCCAGGGCGGCATAGAGTTGTTCGGCGGGTTCAAAGTCGGGGTCGTGCAGATGCGTCAGCACATCTTGCAGTTCGTGTCGGAATTCTTCCACAACAATTGCCTTATTTGACTTGGAAATAGAACGCGGATGACGCGGAAAAGGCGGATTGACGCGGATGAAAAATCTGCGCAAATCTGCTCTTTCTGCGTAATCTGCGTTCCTCTTTTTATCTCTCGTGGCGGACTTATGGCGGGTTTGTGGCGCTCTACAACAGTGAACTTTGGCGTATACTGATACGTGCGCTCTGCCCGCAAATCGCATTGTAAGCGAAAAGGGCGATCTGGCAAAGGCCCTCTTTTACGTTTTGTATAACGGTGAAAGACGCTTCTTCCCCCGAAAGCCTCTCTTACCGGCTTTTATCCCGTCGTGCCACCCCATTGCTCGCTCTCTGTACCCCACGTGTAGTCCCATCGATTCAAGGAGGAAAACGGTATGTCTCGAAGTGGCGTTAGAATTGTACTATCCCTTTTGCTGATCGTTACTTTTCTGTTGTCGGCCTGCGCACCGGGTCAACCGCCAGCGGCGGGCAACGCGCCCGCGGCCAGCAGCGAGAGCGCGGCCCCCGCGGCAGCGGCAGAGCCGGTGACACTGGTACTCTGGCACAACCACCCGGAATGGAAAGACCGGGTGCAGGCTATTCTGGACGTGTTTGAGAGCGAACACCCCAACATCAAAATCGCCCTCGAAGAGATTCCCGGCCCCAATTACGACATCAAACGCAACACGGCGGTGGCGGCTGGAGAAGCCCCCGACATTTTCGGCTATGCCCCTGGGCTGCAATTGCGCGGTGCAGCTGAATCCGGCTATATCCACGATTTGACCGACCTGTTGGACATTACGGCATTGACACCCTCGGCGCGCGACGCCTCGATGGTGGATGGCAAAGTCTATGCGGTGCCGGTTTTGGGTTCGTATACGGTGGGTCTCTATTACCACAGGGATATCTTCGCCAAATACAACCTGACCCCGCCCGCCACCTGGGAGGAGTTATTTGTGGTGGCGGAAAAGCTCAAAGCCGAGGGCGTGGCCCCGCTGATGGTGCCTGCCCAGGACGGCGTGATTCCCTTTTTCCTCTACTACCTGGCCGCCTCCAGCATCCTGAAAGCGGATGGCTTTGAAAAGGTGCGCTCCGGAGAGCGCAAACTGACCGACCCCGACCTGCTCAAAGTATCCCAGTTCCTGCACGATCTCTATCCCTATTTCCAGGAGGGCGCATTGGGCATGACCTATGTAGAGGGCAAGGCGCTCTTTGCCCACGGCCAGACCGCTATGATGGAGGGTGGTTCTGCCGACTATGCCGGCTTCACGGAGGTCAACCCTGACGTGGATCTGGGTGTGGTGCCCTTCCCGTCGCCCGACGGGATAGGCGCTGGTTCGACGGTAACCGGTATGGAGGTGCCCTTTGCCATCAGCGCAACCACCAAACACCTGGACGAAGCTGTGATCTTCCTGCAATGGATGATGTCGAAGACGCCGGGGCAGATGGTCGTGGACACGATTACACTGCCCACCATCGAGGGCATCTCCCCGTCTGACAACCCGACAATGAAGGAGATGATCGAGGCTTCCAAGAGCAATGACGTGCGCGTCTGGTACGAGTACCCCGAAACCGCTGGCGTGAGCGGTGCTGTGATCGCCCACGTGCAAGAGCTGTTTACCGATGCTATTACGGTAGAAGAGTTTGCCCAGTTCTTGCAAGACTCAATTGTACCGAGTGGTCAGTAACTTTGTGGCAGTTGCGGATGCAGGCTGAGAACCCAGCCTGCATCC
>CAMDEX010000263.1 GCA_945897075.1 Litorilinea aerophila | reverse complement strand
GCAGGAAACGATGGTAGTGGTCGGCATATTTTTCATGTTGGATATCAACAATCGTGCGGTTTTTGACATCTTCGGCAAAGAGATCGAAGCGACAGTCCACCTTGCCAATCGGCGGATCGAAGGATTTTTCGGTCTCCACCTTGTCGATTTCCAACTGAATGCCCAAGACATCGTACACGAAAGCCGTGAAGGTTTCGGGATCACAGAAGGCTTTCTTGAAGATCACGCCATAGCGCAGTGGGGCGACGTGTTTCATGTCCAACACTCCTTGTTCGCATAAAAACGAAAGCCGATTCATTGGATTATACTACTGCGTACAAGAAATTTCCACCCTTCTAACGCCAGTTCGTTTACACATCGCCAATTCGCGTCACAATCACCCGTTTTGCCCCCGCGGCCAGGAGGTCGGTTTGCACCCGTTCCGCCGTCTCTCCATCCACCAGCGCAATGACATTGCCCCCCAGCCCTCCGCCGCTGAGTTTGGCCCCGGCGGCACCCGCCCTGCGCGCGGCTGCGATCAGCTTCTCCAGCGCGGGTGAGCTGACCCCCAACTCCTGCAAACGCTGCTGGTTGGCGTTCATCAGCGCGCCCAGTGCAGCCAAATTGCCGTCGGCGATGGCCCGCCGCGCCCCGTGTACGATATCGGCGATGCGGTCAAAAAGTGACTCGTAGGCGGCGGGGTCCGCTTGCCAGGCCGCACGCACAGCGCCGACGCTCTCTTTGGTGGGGCTGGGGATGCCGCTGTCAGCGATGGCGAGGGTAAAGGGCTGGCCCACCGCGAAACTCTGCGGCGGCTGGCCTTTGACAAACCAGAGCGGGCGTTCGTAGGCGATGACGGTATTGTCAATGCCGCTGGGCGTGCCGTGGAAGAGTTCTTCGCTGCGGAAAACCAGGCGGCTGACCGTCTCTGGCGGAGCAGGCTGGCGGGCGTGGTTTAGCGTAGCCCGCACCAGTGCCGCGCTGATGGCTGCGCCGCTGCCCAGCCCGCTGGCAATCGGGATGTCGCTGGTCAAGACGACGCGCCAGTCCGGTTCGTGGCTGATCCCCGCTGCGGCCAGGGCCAGACGAAGCACGAGCGCCAGGGGGTGATTGACCGCTGCATCGGCCAGCCGCACCTCCTCGCCGATGTCCTGGGCGATGAGAAGGCAACCGCTGGCGGGGGGCGCATCTGTGATTGTGGCCGTGGCCCGCACCTGTACCACCGGCACAGCAATCGCCGGTCGCCCGTAGACCACCGCGTGCTCACCGAAAAGGATGATTTTGCCGGGCGCGGTGGCGGATGTCATCCCATCCCCAGCATCCGCATCCCCGCGGAGGTGATGTTGGCGTGATCGATCTCCACCAGACAGGCCAGTTGCTCGCCAGCGGCGTGGCCGGGGTTCTTCTCCACAAAGAAGGCGATGTCCCGGTTCTTCAGCCGCCGTTCGTCCACCTCCGCCACACCCTCGCGCAGGGGCGCGGCGCTGGCAAAGCGGATGATGCCTGTGACCGGGTCGTACTGGTCGCCAAATTTGTAGCGGGCCAGGGCGTCAATCGTGCGCTGGATTTCCGGCGGCGTGGGTTGACGGTAGGTAGGGTAAAAATTCTCGAAGAAGACGGGCAAAAAACGATAGGTCTTGTAGCCGCTGCTGATCAGAAACCAGTAGACTGCGGCCGCGGGCGTGGCCGCGTGGACCTCTGCGGCCAGCGCAAAGACATGCTTGCCCCACAGTTTGGGCAGTTCCATCTCGTGCCAGAAGTCGGGGTGGATGATTGTGTCGCCGGAATAGACCGCCACCACAGGTCGCCCATCCACCGTCACGTTTAGCCGCATGAGGGTCGAGAAGCCCTGCACCGTCCCCGCCGCGTCGCTGAAGACAAAGACCCACTCCTTCTCGGCCAGGTCAGCATCGAACTGTGCCCGGCTCACATTCTCGAAAAAGTCGTTGAGCAGCGTACACATACGGGCGCGCTGGTCTGGGGAGATCTCAGCCGGGCGGTGGACGCTGCCGCTGAGTTGAGGGGAAGCTGGCTGCTGGTTGTACTGGTCGGTCATAGTCCCTACTCGCTGCGGGTGGGATGATGGAGCGACGGGACAGATCCTATCATTCCTTCATCGGTTTTGCCGTATTTTGTCTTCATGCAAGCATAATGTGTAAGCCTTACACATCCCCCCAGCGCCGATCCATATCCCGCTCGCCCCGCTGCATCGCCAGGAGCAGCGCATCCTGATCCACGGGCAGAGCCAGACAGCGCACGCCCACCGCATTGTAGATGGCGTTGGTAATCGCCGGGCTGATGGGGATGGAACTGATCTCGCCCACACCCTTTGCGCCGTAGGGGCCGTCGGCGGCCTGGTGTTCGACGATGTAATGGGTCATCTGCGGCGTCATTTTGATGCCGGGCATTTTGTACTGGCCCAGCCGTTCGGTCCAGGGGATGCCGTTTTCCACAATGTAATGTTCGGTCAGCGCATTGCCGATGCCCATCACTACCCCGCCGTCCAACTGCCCGGTCAGGCTGAGGGGGTTGATGGCCCGCCCCACGTCGTGACCGGTGACGACCCGCTCCACCGCCACTTCGCCGGTTTCGGTGTCCACGCTCACCAGCGCGGCGTGGACGGCGTAGGAGAAGGCGAAGTGCATATCGCCGCCCGTGCCCAACGGCTGTGTTTTGGGTGCCCAATATTCGTATTGGAGTTTGGCCTCCCGGCCTTCCGATAGCATCGCTTGGACTGCGTCAGCAAAGGAGATGGAGCGAGATTGGGTGATTGGGTGATTGGGTGATTGGTGTCCGTTCGTCTGCCGTCCGCCGTCCGTCGTCCCGTTGCCACCTGCCACCTGCCACTTGCCACTTGCCACCTGCAACCGCGCCTCGTCCACATAGGCCAGCCCCTCGTGGAAGGCAATGACGTCCGGGTGTACGTCGAACTTCTCGGCCAGGACAGCCTGCATCTGCTGGCGCATCTGGCGGGCCACCAGGCGGGCCGCGTTGCCGCTGACATAGGTCTGGCGGCTGGCGGTGGTGGGGCCGCCGTCCGGCGTGCGATCCGTGTCCATCACCAGCACGCGCACGGCAGCGATGGGCAGGCCCAGCTCCTCGGCGGTACAGGCGGCCAGCACACCGATCAGATTTTGCCCCATCTCCGCGCTGCTGGTGCGGATCTCGGCGGTGCCGTCGGCGAAGACCTCCACCTCCGCCGTAGATTTGTCCGGCGCGCCGCCGCCCAGCCCGGTATTTTTGTAGCCCGCAGCAATGCCCCAGGCGTAGCGTTTGCTGCCGATGGCGACTGGCGACCAGGGATTGGGGATCGGGGATTGGGAGATTGGGAGATTGGGAGATTGATCGGGGCGGCCAATCTCCCAATCTCCCAATCTCCTAATCTCACCCTCCACCCTATCCAGGCATTCGAGCAACCCCACACTCTCGCGCAGAAGCTGGCCGGTGGCGGTGGTGGCGCCGACGCGCATGGCGTTTTTGCGGCGCAGCTCTGCCGGGTCCATCCCCAATTCTTCGGCCAAGATGTCCATATTGCTTTCCACGGCAAAGGCCGATTGGGTGACGCCAAAACCCCGGAACGCACCGCAGGGCGCGTTGTTGGTGTACATCGCATAGCAGTCAATTTTTGTGTGGGGCACCACATACGGGCCGGTGGCGTGGGTGGTGGCGCGGGTCATCACCTTTTCGCCCAGGCTGGCGTAGGCCCCGCTGTCGCCGTAAAGTTCCGCCTCCACTGCGGTGAGGGTGCCATCGCGTCGCGCCCCCGTCTTGACGCGGATGAGGGTGCCGTGCCGTTTGGGATGAAAGCGCAGACTCTCGGAACGGCTATAGAGAATTTTGACCGGTCTACCCGTCACCTGTGCGGCCAGCGCGGCGTGAATCTGCCCGGCGATATCCTCCTTGCCGCCGAAGCCGCCGCCCATCAGCGTGCCCAACACCCGCACCTGCTCGTCCTCCAGCCCCAGACTCTTGGCCACCTGGCGGCGGTCGCTGTAGGGAATCTGGCTGCCCACATAAATTGTCAGCTTCTGGTGTTCGGCGTCGTAGCCCGCGGGCACAGCCAGCGAACATTCTGGCTCCATAAAGGCGTGTTCGGTCATTGGCGTGCGGTAGGTGCGCTCCACAATCACCGCGGCTTCGGCAAAGCCCTGCGCCACATCGCCGCTGCGTACTTTGATGTGTTTGAGCAGATTGCCCGTGGGCCGGTCGGGGTGCAGGACGGGCGCATCGGGCTGGCGCGCCGCCACCGGATCGGTGACAGCGGGCAATACTGCGTATTCCACTTCAATCAGCGTCAATGCCTGGCGGGCCAGGGCTTCCGTCTCCGCTACGACTAATGCAATCGGATCGCCCACGTAGCGCGCCGGGTATTTGCCCCCAGCAAAGACCGGCCAGTCGTTCTCCACCAGTCCGTGGCGGGGATCGCCGTGGACGTCGGCGTGGGTCAAGACGGCGTACACACCGGCCAGGGCCAGGGCCGCTGATGTGTCGATACTCGCAATGCGGGCGTGGGGATGAGCGCTGCGTACTGTTGCGCCGTGCAGCATCCCGTCAAAGAAATAGTCGTCCGTGTATTTGGCCGCACCCGTCACCTTTGCCAGCGCATCGGGGCGTTCGTGGGGATGACCGATTTGGTGCAGGGGTTGCATCACTTCTGGCAGGCTCGGTCCCGGCAGATGGCCTGTGCGTATCTGCTCGCCTGCGGCCTTCACTGCGCTGATGATGGAGGCGTAGCCCGTGCAGCGGCAGAAGGTATCTTTCAGGCAATGCTTAATCTCGTCGTCGCTGGGGTCGGGGTTTGCGTCCAGCAGCGTCTTGGCCTGCATCAAAAAGCCCGGCGTGCAGAAGCCGCATTGGGTGGCCCCGTGGAGAACAAACGCTGCTTGCAAAGGATGAAGCTCCTGCGTGGTGCGTGGTGCGTGGTGCGTGGGATCGTCACTTGCCACTTGCCACTTTTCACCTGCCACCTGCCACTCGCACGCCAGCCCCTCAATCGTCGTCACCGTCGCGCCCTGGGCTTTGAAGGCGGGGTAGATGCACGAATCCACTGGCTGCCCGTTGACGATGACCGTACACGCGCCGCACTCGGCCTCGTTGCAGCCGATCTTCGTGCCGGTCAACTTCAGATCGTAGCGCAACACTTCGGCCAGGTAGCGGCTGGCGGGGATATCCAACTCGCGGTCAACGCCGTTGATAATCAATTGCAGGCGGGGCATAGGGTAGTCTCCTTGAAGGCAAAAGAGGCGAATTGCGAATTGCGGTCTACAACTAATTATACAACAGCCGACAAGCCTGAGTATACGCACACAATAGATGTGACACGCAGCCCCGCAACTCGCAACTCGCAGCCGTTCAGCTATTGCGCCGCACAAAGCCCACAAACGCTTCCAAAAAGGCTTCGGGCTGTTCGATAAAGGGCGCGTGGCCGGCGTTTTCGATGACTTCTTCCTCGTAATGCCCGCCGTTGGCTGTGTAGCGATCCAGCACGGCGCGGGTCTGGGCCAGCATCGGCTGGGGCGGGAAGATCTCCGCGCCCGGCCAGCCTGGCACAGCGCCGATCTGCCCCAGAAAGCCAAAATCGAATAGGGATGTGTCGGAGACGATCTGGTCGCTGTCGCCGCGCACCCAGAGGATCGGCGGTTGGGGGTTGATGTCGGCGATGGCCGCGCTGTTGAAGTGGCCGGGGGCCACGGCGTTGTTGTTGCCCCGCTTGCCCGGCGCCACCGTCGGCCAGTTTTCCGATGGGGTAAGGTCGCCGGGATAATTGCCTTCGCCCACCGCCGTTTGCAGCATCGCCGCCACATAAACGTTCTCCCGCGCCTCCTCCATTGCAAAGGAGGGCTTGAAATAGAAGGCGTTCATGACATTGCGCGGGGAGAAGGGGCTGTCCTGGCCGGCGTCGCGGTTGGCCAGCCGCCGCACAAATTCCGGGTTGGCCGTGCCGCCGCCGGAACCGGCGTAGTCGGGGAAGCAGGGCGTGCCTTCGGCTCCTTTTGTGCCGCCAAAACCGAAGGGCGAGACTGGGGCCACCAGCGTCAGCGAGACGATCTGTTGCGGGTGATCAATGGCGTATTGCATAGCCACCCCGCCGCCCAGTGACCAGCCCAACAGGTGAAAAGGCGTCCCGGCCAGACCGACCGTCTCGACCAGCGCGTGCAGATCGTCGGAATAGTCAGCCACGCCCCGGCTGGCGTCCACGGGCAGCCGTTGCGAATCGCCAAAACCGCGCAAATCCGGGGCCAGGACGTACCAGAGGGGCGGCAGCAGCCTCAGCAATTCATCAAAAAAACGGGAAGACGAGACATTGCCGTGTACCAGCAGCAGCGGAATCCCGTCGGGATCGCCGCTCACCCGCACCGCTGTCTGCAAGCGAGCCGTTGAAATCATCTGCAACTCCGCCATAAAAACCTCCAGTTACACCAGAAATTCGACTTTTGAAGAAGTTCGACTTTTCCCGAAAAGTCGAACTTCTTCAATGATATGCTATACTGCCCCGCTATGTCTACTCTCTGCGACCTTCTCCTTCTTCCCTTCCTGCTCTGGCTGGCCGCCTGGCGTCTGTTGGGGGATCGCAACGGCTGGCTGGCGTTTCTCAATGCCTGGGCCTGGTGGCTGTTGAGCGCCGCCCTGCCCGCGGGGATGGCCGCACTCTGGCGGCGCTCGCGGCTGGCCAGTCTGCTCTGGGGTGTAGGAGTGGCTGCGTTCTGGCTGCGCGAATACGGCTGGACGTTGCCCGCCCTGAAGAATAGAACGCGGATCAGACGGATCGAGCAGATTCAAACGGATACAAATCCTGAAAATCCTGAAAATCCGTGTCCAAATTCTTCTTTCTCCCTTTCGCTTCTCACCTTCAATCTGCTCAACAATCAGCGAAACCTGACGCCGCTGCTTGCATTGGTGGCCCGCGAGACGCCGGATGTCCTGCTCTTTCAGGAGTGCATCCCCAGCCACGCCGCCCAACTGGAACGCGGGTTGGCCGCCTGTTATCCCCACCGGCTCTGGCTGCCCGCGCCAGAGTACGGGATGGGTTTTGGCATCGCCTCCCGGCTGCCCTTCGCCCTCACCGGTTTCTGGCAATACCCCGGCTTTGAACCCTTCGCCACCCGCGTGACCATCGCCCTTCCTCATCCCACCATCTCATCCTCCCTTCTCGATCTTTACTGCGTCCAATTCATCTCCCCCACCAACGAAGTGCGCCGGGTGGGGCCGACTGCCCTGTTGCGTCTGCGCGAACGCCAGATTGATTGGGTGTTGGCGGAGATTGACCGTCGCCAACGACCGGCGCTGGTGGTCGGGGATTGGAACACCACTGAAGGCAGCGATGCCTACCGGCGCGTCACAGCGCAACTGGTGGATGGCTGGCGCGAGGCGGGCAATGGCCCCGGCTGGAGCTGGCCGCGCCGACTGAACCCACTTGTGAACAGCGCCGCGCTGCCAGTGCTGCGCCTGGATTATGCGCTGCACACGAGCCGCCGCTTTGCGCCTGCCCTGGCCGTGGCCGAGATGCGAGTGATCCAGGACGCGCTGGGATCGGATCACTGCCCGCTGCTGGCACGGGTGGAAATGGAAGAAGTTCGACTTTTCTGAAAAGTCGAACTTCTGGTGAAGGGCGAACCTGTCCCAACGGCGGGTGACAGAAAATAGACAGAGCGCGACAATTGGGGTATGTTGTGCGTAGTGTGTTGGCGTGCGCTGGACGCGGAGCGTCTGACCGCCATTCCCATGCAGAGCGTGGGAACGAGAAACGTGAACGAACAAGAACGCAAAAGATTGGAAAGGAAGCAACAAATGTTCGCACTGCGTAGGAAGAAGTGGAGCGAAATGTCTATCCCGGCCAGAGTTGGCTTTGTGGTAATCGGGTTGATTCAGGTCAGCCTGCTTATCGCGGCCCTGGCCGACATCCGCAAGCGGCCCGCGGCGCAGATCAACGGCAGCAAAGCGCTCTGGGCGGGGCTGGTCTTCATCAACTTTGTGGGGCCGATTGCCTATTTTGTCAAAGGGCGCAAGCGCCTGCCCGCCGCAACAGAACCAACGGCATAGCATCTCTGATTAAACCTGCCGGGTTTCAGAAAACCCGGCAGGTCTTTTTGATCTCCGATTGAATTCTCTGGACATCAGTGCTATACTGACGCTATCTGGTCTTTTACCGGATAGTTTGCCCCGAAACGTGGCCGCGAGTGGGGCAAGTCGGAAACCAATTGGCGGCAGTTGCGCTCTGGTGGGGATGAAAATGCGGGTGCAGTATTTGCAATGGGGAATACAGCACCCGCCCAAGCCGATAGCTGCGCCGAGAGGTTGAGGGGAAATACGGGAACGGTCTAATAACAAGTTCGGCGGCGAGAACGGGGGGATACAATAAACAAACCAAATGTTGGGTCATCAAACATTAGTATGAATAAGACTACAGATACATGGACTGAATTGCAAAGACTGTCTTGAAAGAAATATCCTAGCAGCCTGTCGGAGAAAAGGGATGGAAGGGTTTTGGGCTACCGCAGGTCATGATAGAATAGAAGACCTACAAAGCCTGCCCCAAACACACACATAGGAAGAGCAACTGATGAGCCGAAAGTTCATTGATGCGGATCACGAAGCAGCCCTGGAGATACGAGTGCGCATCGGAGACGTATTGCCAGAGACCCATCTGGCCCGGTTCATAGTAGGGAGGATTGAGCAACTGGACTTCAGCACTATCTACGCTGCCTATGGCGACCGAGGGGCACCGGCCTATGCCCCGGAATTGTTGTTTGGGATTCTGGTGTACGGATATGCCACGGGCGTGTTCAGTTCCCGCAAACTGGAAAAGGCGACCTATGAGTCGTTGCCCTTCATCTACCTGGCCGAGGGACTGCACCCGGACCATGACACGCTCAACAGTT
>CAMDEX010000262.1 GCA_945897075.1 Litorilinea aerophila | reverse complement strand
CGCCCCTACGATTGATTATCTGGCATATAAAAAATAATTAGCGGTGGCTAAAAATAAAACACAAAAAAACTTCAGGCAGGCAACATCTCCGCCACGACAACCTGCAAACAGTCGGCCATCTCATAGGCCAGGGCGTGGGGCGTACTGTTGACTTCCACCAGCAGCGGCCCATCGAAGGGGGCGCGCTCGCGCAGAATCACCTGCGCGTCCGGGTAGAGTCCCAGACTGCCCAGATAGCAGAGTCTGTCCGTGTCTTGGGTGAGGACGCGGATCAGACGCAGGGCTTCGTTGATGGGCGCACCGGCCAGGGAAAAGCCGGGCGTCTTGTGGACGTGGCCCTCTTTGCTGGGGATAGGGTCGCCGTGGGGGTCAACGGTGGGGTTGCCCAGCACCGCGGCGATGGCATCCTCCATCGCTTCGCTGATGACGTGCTCCAGTTTGTCCGCCTCGTCATGGACGCGGTCCCAGGGCATGGCCAGGGTTTCGTGTAGAAATAGCTCAATAAGCCGGTGATGGCGCAGCACTTCCAGCGCCACCTGGCGGCCCAGCGCGGTCAATTCCACGCCGCGGTAGGGTTCGTGGGTGACCAGATGTAGCTCGGCCAGTTTCTTGACCATATTGGTGGCCGAGGCCGGCGCAAAACCCATATGCTGGGCCAGCGCGGAGTTGCTCACCAGCTCGCCGTTGGTTTCCAGCAAGTAGATGGCTTTGAGATAATCCTCGTGGGCCGGGGTCAAGGGGTTTTCGGTTGCGTGTACATAGTTTTTAGTCATGGCTAAAATTATAACACGGGAAGATGTGGGTGTCAAGAGGGAAAAAGAAGAAATTCACGTTTCACCAGCTCGTTGTGTGGCTCTGCGTGTCCGCATTGGGCCAACGCTCCATTTTGACATTGACCGCGCTGGTTGCTATAATCCCTCTCGAACTCTCCCTTGTTCCGGTATCCTATGCAGGATCGTCTGCGCAGTCTGTTTGGGCAGGCGGACAAAATTCTCGCGACGGAGGTTCTGTCACCGTTCTATTCCCCACCTGGCGTGTATCAGCGCAACTCTTGCGCCAATCCATTCGTACACAGCCATCAACAACCCTATTGAACTGGAAAGGAGTCACAACGACGAGACGACAAACCAGACAACGCATCTTCATTTCCACCGTATCACCCAGTTTGCTGATCCTCAAAGTAGCAGACAACGAAAGGAAACGTACATTGCGCACCAAGCTTTCTCGCCTATTGACGCTGTTGAGCGTTGTCGGTGTGCTGGTAGCCAGCGCCGTCTTGGTCTTCTCATTGGCGGTCTCCGCCGAGTTGACCGATGGCAACGGCACCACACCCGACGGTCAACCCGCACTCTCCCATCGCTTTATTGTCGAATTGCAGTCCGCCCCCTTGGCCCTTCAATACAAGGAGATGATTGGCGCTTCTTCGGTGGATGGCAAGCTGGACGTCAATTCCAGCGCGGCCCAGAGCTATGTGGCCCAATTGCAGGCCGAACAGGCCGCATTTGTGGCGCAGATGCAGGCCGCGCTGCCCAACGCCAGAGTCAGCACCTACATTGACGAAAACGGCATCTCCAATCAGCAGACCTACCAGGTCGTGCTCAATGCGGTGGTCGTGGATGCGGGTTTTGGCGCGGGTATTTCTGAATTGAAGACGCTGAGCGCCCTGCCCGGTGTCAAGTCCGTCTATCGGGACTACAAATACTATACCCAGCTTTACACCAGCACCCACCTGATCAATGCCCCGGTGGCCTGGGGGATGTTGGGAGGCCAGACGATGGCCGGCAAGGGTGTCAAAGTCGCATCCATGGATGGCGGCGTCCACAAAGACGCGGCGATGTTCAACGGCACGGGCTGGAGCTATCCGGCCAACTTCCCCGTCAACGGCCTCGGGCTGACCAGCAACAACAACGGCAAGATCATCGCCAGCCGGGCCTACTTCCGCTGGTGGGATCCGCCCGCAGTGGGTGACGAGAATCCCTGGCCCGGTGTGAACGGCACGCCCCACGGCGTGCATACCGCCAGCACCGCGGCCGGCAATCTGATCAGCAACGGCCAGTACCTCGGCTCTCCCCTGCCCCCCTTCAGCGGTGTGGCTCCCGGCGCGTGGCTGATGAGCTACCGGGTCTTCTATGCCAGCGTTCTGGGCGATGGCTCCTTCCACACGGCTGAGGGCGTCTCTGCCCTGGAAGATCTGGTCAAAGACGGCGCGGATGTGGTCAACAACTCCTGGGGCGGCGGCCCCGGCAGCACGGGCGCTCCCTTTGATGCCATAGACAACGCGTTGGTCAACGCGTCGATGGCAGGCGTCTTTGTCAGTATGTCCACCGGCAACGCTGGCCCGAACCTGGGCACCAGCGACCATCCGTCAACCGAGTACATCAACGTGGCGGCCAGCACGACCAGCGGCACATATGCCAGCGGCCGTGTGGGTCAATCTGGACCACAACCGATTAGCGATACACTAAAGTACGGTATCGCATTCTCTGACTTTGGTAGCTCAATTCCGCTGGGCCAGCAGTTGGTCAAGGACTATATTGCGGCTGCGGTGATCTCACCCACCAATGTTACCGGTTGCGCCCCATTCGGTGCGAATGCCTTCCAGGGCAAGACAGCCCTGATCAGCCGCGGCGGCTGTGAATTTGGCGTAAAGGTACTCAACGCTGAGAACGCTGGCGCATCCTTCGCAGTCGTCTACAACAGCGCGGCTGGTGGTGATGGGCTGATCAATATGGGACCCGGCGCGGTTGGCGACCAGGTCACCATCGCGTCCATCTTTGTGGGGCGCACGGGTGGTCTCTCGCTGCTCAGCTTTGCCGCGGCCCATCCCAACAATGCCCAGTTGGTGCTGGACACCCAGGGCTTCCAGGCCGGCAACACACCGGATATGATTGTCAGCTTCAGCAGCCGGGGACCCTCCACCCGCAACAGCCTGAAGCCGGACATTGCCGCGCCGGGCGTCAACATTATGGCCCAGGGCTACACCCCCGGCACCACGGGCGAGGCCCGTCATCTGGGCTACGGCCAGGTCAGCGGCACGTCTATGGCTTCCCCGCATGTGGCTGGCTCCGCGGCCCTCCTGCGCCAGAAGTATCCGAGCTGGTCCAACGCGGCCATCAAGTCGGCGTTGATGTCCACCTCCAAATATATGAATATCTGGAACTTCAACGGCAGCCCGGCCCAGCCCACCGATATGGGCGCTGGGCGTCTGGACGTGGGTGCGGCCATGAATCCGGGTGTGATCCTCAACCCGCCCGCAGCCGACTTTGGCCTGATCTACACAGGCACAGCCAAAGCAGGGCGTGAGATCGAAGTGACAAATGTCACCACCCAGGCCGAGACCTACAACATCTCGACGCTCTACACAGGCAATGGCTTTGCGCCTACCCAGACGACCGCGCTCAAAGGCGTGACTGTCTCACCGTCCTCCCTCACCCTGAATCCAGGTGAGAAGAAGATGGTGACGGTCAGCTTCGATCCGGCTCTGGGCATGGGGATCGGCATCAACCAGGGCTTTGTAGTAATGGCCGGCAACCAGGGCCACATGGCCCACTTCCCTGTCTTCGCACGTGTATCGGAAATGATGGGGAAGGCCGATGTGCTTCTGATTGACAACGACGGCAGCGCTTCTTTGGGTATGCCGAACTACGCCAATTACTACGCAGCCACCTTGGAAAATCTGGGGCTGACCTACGATTATCTCAACGCAGATGCGACTGCCGGTGCAGCCACCCGCTTCGTCCCGGATCTGTCAGTGCTGAAGCAGTACACTACGGTTCTGATTTTCACGGGTGACAACTTCTTCCCGGATGGTTCGTTCACCGTTCCCACGCCCCTGACTGCCGGCGATATGGACCGGCTGAACGAGTACGCCCAGGCCGGTGGCAAGCTGATCGTCATGGGCCAGGATGCGACGTCTGTGATGGATGGCTCCTTCTTCCAAGGCGCAACTCTGGGTGCTGTGCCACTCCAGGATTCGGTGAGCGGCGGGATTCTGCCCAACCTGCCTGTCGAAGGACACGTCGGTGCGCCGCCTGCTTTCTTCAATCTCTACCTTGACCTGACCGGTGTCGATAACGCGGTGGGTATCGCTGATCTGAGCGGTCTGAACGAGACCAACCCTGTCACCGACAGCGTGGCTTCCGGTTCGGTCGGCTTCACCTATGACAACTTCACGGGTGAGTTGACCTACGATGTCGTTATCAACGTGACGGCCCCCCTGACCATCACTGCAGCCCATATCCACAGCGGCACAGTCGGCGTCAGTGGCGGGGTGGTCTTCCCGACCTTCGCCTTCACCCAGCCCCAGTTCGTCACCAATACCATCGGCTGGAGTGGGTTTGTGACTCTGACACCGGCGCAGAACGCGCAGCGCGAAGCGGGTGGTTTCTACTTCAACGTTCACTCCACGGCGCACGGCGCCGGCGAAGTGCGCGGTCAGGTACCCAGCACCCCCGTATATGGGGATGGCGCATCGAATCAGCTTTTCATCGACGAGATTCGGACGAATGGCTGGGGCTTCGATCCCAGTGCTGCGCCCTACGAGATCGACCAGTACTGGGCGCTGCTGCGCTATCCGGGGCCGGTGTTGGCTGACGAAGGCTCGGTTGCCATGGCGCACCGCGATCAGCCCACTCTGGAACGACCGGGTATCGCCACCAAAGCCCGCTCTGTCTTCACTGCCTTCGGTCTGGAAGGCGTGAACAACAACGATACGGGGGTAGCCCGCTGGCACCAGTATACCAGCAGCCGCGAGGATCTACTGGAGACCATCTGGAACTACCTGGTGGACGAACCGACGGCGACGATTACTGGAACCTGGAATATCACAACCTCCCAGATCCTGATTACTGAGATCGATTTTGCTTCCAATGTTCCCGATGCGTGGCCGTGGCAAGGACGGTTAGACTGGGGTGATGGTTCGCCCTATTCCGACTACTTCTTCACGGGTGTTGCTTCTCACCACTACGTCGAGTGCGGTAATTACATCGTGCGCGCCGAAGTGATTGACAACTACGGCAACAGCGCCATCGCGGAAAAAGTAGTCAACGTCACCGCCTGTGAAAAACCGGCCACCGGCACAGTCACAGCCGGCCAGGGCGGCCAGTTGCGCTCGGACGATGGCACGTTCAATCTGGACTTCCCGGCGGGCGCGGTCAGCGGTGACACGACCGTCAGTATTGCCAAGCAGACCGCGCCGAGCGCCGAGATGACTGGCCTCTCCTTCGCCGGCAAGGTGGTTTCCATCACGGCCAAAGACGCCAACGGCAATCCGGTGACAACCTTTGCCCAGCCATTCACACTGGTTGTGAAGTACGAGGACAGCGACTGGCAGAACGCTGGCATCCCCAGCGAAGCCAACCTGAACGTCTACTTCTACAAAGCCGGTATGTGGTCGGCGATCTTCCCGTGCAACGGCTGCACCCACGATATGGACAAGAATGAGTTCACGCTGAAGCTCGACCACCTGACGGAGTTCGCAGTGGCCGGGCCGCAGTTCCGCATCATTCTGCCCAACATCCTCAAATAGTTCTCTGATGCAACCATCCGGGAAGTTGAGAAACTTCCCGGATGGTATACCCTTCTGCTACAAAAAGAGAGCGGGGCCGTTTATGTGGCCCCGCTCTCTTTTTGTCATTCATCCACCGACTGCGTTACACCGGCGGGGCTGTTTCTCATCTGGACGGCGATAGGGTAAGCTACATACTCTGTGCAAAATGGAAGGCCAATAGCAAACAACCGGTGACCGGAATGATACAAACTCTTTTGCGTACGCTGACAAGATTGATTGGGGTATGGGCAATTGCGCTGTTGTGGCTTGGGGCCGGTTGGGTATGGGCAGCCCCGTCCGCCCAGGAGAGCGTTCCTGAACCTGTCGGCGTTCTCGTCCAATTGGCCGACGAGCCGACCGCGCAGGTCTACGCCGCGGGTCTGGCCCGCAGCAGCACAGCCCAGGCCACCGCCCAGGCCCAGGCCCAGCTGCGGCGCATCGATCAGGCGCAACGCACGCTGCTGGCCGCTGCGCCGTTGGCCGACGCCCAATTCATCTACCGCACGCAGAGAATCTACAACGGCATCGGTCTGCGTGTGGACGCGGCGCTGCTGCCCCAGATCGCCGCCCTGCCCGGTGTCATTGCCGTCCATCCCCTGCCCGTTCATTACATCGAGACGGTGCGGGCTGTCCCCTTTCTGGGCGCACCCGCACTCTGGGATCAGGTCTACCCCGGCGGTTTGACCGGTGAGACGGTCTCCATCGGCATCATTGACACCGGCATTGACTACTTCCATCGAGATTTCGGCGGGCCGGGGCCGGGTTATTCCAGCAATGACCCGACGGTGATTACCGATGTGGTGGAAGGGATCACCTTTCCCACAAGCCGGGTGGTGGGCGGCTGGGACTTTGCTGGCGACAGCTACAGCGTCCTGCCTGGCGGCGACCCCATCCCCCGGCCCGACCCGGACCCGGCGGACTGTTGGGGGCACGGCACCCACGTGGCGGGGATCGCCGCGGGCAGCGGTCTGCTCTGGGAGGGCGCGGCGACCTACACCGGGCCGTATACCAGCGGCCTCACTTTTTCCCAGTTTGCCATCGGGCCGGGCGTCGCGCCCCGCGCTGATATCTATGCGTTGAAGGTTTTTGGCTGCAATGGGGCGTCCAATCTGGTGCCCGCCGCGCTGGAGTGGGCGGTGGACCCCAACGGGGATGGGGATTTTTCCGACCGTTTGGATCTGGTCAACCTGTCGGTTGGCTCTTCCTACGGTTCGTACAACGACCCCAGCTCCATTGCCGCCAACAACGCGTCCCTGGCCGGGGTGATCGTCGTGGCCGCGGCCGGCAACAGCGGCGACGCCTACTATACCGTCAATTCGCCCAGCGTGGCCGACCGGGTCATCAGTGTCGCGGCTACATCGCTTGGCGGATTGGCCGCCGGCGACGCCAGCGTTGAACCCGGCGCGGCCATTGATACGATGGCGGGCTTTTCGGCGCGCGGGCCACGGCGCGGCGATTCAGCCTTGAAACCGGAGATTGCCGCGCCCGGCGTCTCGATCAGCTCGGCGGCCAGAGGCGGCAACGGACAGACCGCGGCCATCAACAGCGGCACATCAATGGCGACGCCCTTTGTGGCCGGCGCGGCCGCGCTCCTGCGCCAGCTCCATCCGGGCTGGACAGTGGAAGAGATCAAAGCGCTGCTTCTCAACACGGCCCGTTACAATGTCACCGTGAACGACGGCCAACCCCCCATTCTCTACGGCGCGGGTCGTGCTGGTGCCGGGCGCATGGACATAGACACGGCCCGCCGCGCCGATACAATCATCTACAACGCCAGCGATCCTGGCCTGGTCGGACTCTCCTACGGCGCACCGGCCATTCTGGGCACAATGAGCGCGTTGAAGAATGTGCGTCTGGTCAACAAAGGGCCACTGCCCCAGACGCTCTACGTCTCGTATGCGCCGGTGGTGGATATGCCAGGCGTGGAGATCAGCGTCTTGGGTGGCCCCACCGTACATCTGCTGCCCTATAACTCGCTGAATGTTGGCGTACTCCTCAGCGCGCGCGCCGATCAACTGGCCTATAAGGGCGATCCGACAGTGGCAATCAAAGGCATCTTCCCCCGCCACCTGCTCAGCGAAGAGACGGGCTTTCTCCACGTCTGGCCGCAGCAGATCCGTGTCGAGGCCCGGCTTTCCGGGGCCAATCTTCGGCCAGGCGTGGCGAACGGTATCACTGGCCTCTTCACCGGGATTCTCTCACCCCAAAGCGGGCGTCTGGACTATTCGTTGACGATCACGGCGACCGCGCCCGTCACCCTCACCAGCGTCGCCCTGCATCTGGGCCAATTTTACGCGAATGGCCCCCAGCTACATGCCCTCGACAGCCAAGCATTGGGTGGCCCCACGCCGCTGAGATCAACGGGGGTTGTCACGTTGACGGGCGATACGACGGCATTGCTGGCGGCTGGCGGCGTCTATTTTCAGATTGGGGGGGAGGACTACCCCAACGGCGCGGCCCGCGGCCAGGTGCAGCCGTTGGATGTGGTGCTCCGTCTGCCGGTCTACGCGGCACCCCGGCCCATCTCTGCCATGCGCACAGCCACAGCCGTCTTGGATTTTGGGACGGCCATCAGCGCTACACAGACAATCGAACTCGTCGGCCAGGGGCTGCTCTCTGCCCCGTCTGTGCAAGAGGCTGCCTTTCCCACTGATACTGTCTCTGTGGTGGCCGCGCTGGAACTCCACTACAGCAGCCCAAATGAAGAGTCCAGCACGGGTCTGTTGGAACACGCGGATCTGAAATATGTGGGCGTCGGCTCGGATTGGGGGGCAACGGGCAATCTGGCCCAGACCAAATTGCTCTTTGGTCTGGCGACCTACGGCGATTGGTCGTCACCCAACGAAATGCTCTTTCGTGTGCATATTGACGTGGATCAGGACGGGCAGACCGACTTTATCCTGCGTTCGGGCAATGCAAGCGAATTCAATTCGTCGGCCAGCAAAGACGAGTTTTTCTCGATTTTGGAGGAAGTGGGCACAGGCGTCAAAAAGCTGGGCTTTTTTCGCAATCTGGTCTCCAGCGCCGAGTTGAACACGGCAGCCTTCAACAACAGTGTCGCACTGCTGGCCGTCAAAGCCACGGACATCGGGCTAACCTCCGTCAACGCTTCGTTCGCCTATTCGATCACAACCTACAGCGTGGACACCGATGAGCCCAACGAGGTGATTGATAGCTCTAGCAGCCTGTCGGAAAAGGGGTGGATTAGGGCAAATTTATGTCATGAATATGTTGGTTTTCCGCTAATGCAAAGGGTTACATGGTCAGAATTCTGGGATTCTGGCAGGCAAACAGGCGTTTTGCCGCCCAATTGCCTGTTCGTGGG
>CAMDEX010000261.1 GCA_945897075.1 Litorilinea aerophila | reverse complement strand
ATTTGGTTCTCGCAAACCAGGCCATTCTACTCGAAAACTAGGCCATTCTATCAGATAAATTGACCCAAAACTGGTTCAAAATATCCATCTTCGGTTATTTTCGAGGCTTTCACAACCTCGTCAAAACCTTAACTTAATGACATTGACTCCTCCTTGATCGCCGACGTAGCTGTAGAGATCATCTCACCGTAGCAGTTCACCTCGGCTGCCATTGGCAACCTGCGCATTGTGTGAGAAAAGAAAAGCAATCCACGAAATTTTCGTGGGTCTCTTTGTAGTTTGCCCAAATTTGGGATGAAGTTCGGCTTGACTTTCGCCAAAAGTCGAATTTCGATTGGAGGAGAACCCTTGAAAGAGACTCCGTTCTCGTCACACCGGCACAATCTTTCGACACTGCAGGTGCCGAAAGAATATAACGACGCACATCCCCATGGAAAGACAACGTCAGGCGCAGGCGATGACGAAGGAGATGATGTCGGTCTGGAGATGACGACTGGCAGCGACTCTGCCTCCGCTTCTTCCTCTGGCGACCGGATGGCCCGGCGCAGAACCGAGCGCGCAGAACCGCAGCGGCGGCCCGCCGATGTTTGGCAGATGGCGTTGAACGATCTGGCCCTCTCTATGCCTGCGCCCACCTACGAAACCTGGGTGCGCGACACCTCCGTCCTGGGCTACGAAGATGGCGAGTTTGTAATTGGTGTGCCCCACGCCTACGCCCGGGATTGGCTGCAAAATCGGCTGCGACCGCAGATCAAACGTATTCTGAGTCGGTTGCTGCAACGCTCCACGGAGGTTACCTTTCGCGTGCGGCCGCGGCCGTTGGTCGATCCAGAGCAGAGCGACACGCGCCCCCTTTACCAGGCACTGGACCGGGCAGAGATGAACACAAACCCACGTTCTGCACAAACGTACGACAACACATCTACGGATCGAAGAGTGCCTGCCGCTGAAAACAAGTGGGGTGAAGCGCAAGGCGCAGATGTACTGCCTCTGCAAGAGCCAACGCGCGCGTATAGCTCTTCTGCGAGCAGTGGATTGGGAGAGCCGATGCAGCCTGCGTCATGGAATCACAACCGACAGCACCCTGCCACCCAACCGGTACGAGCCGGGATGCAGGGCACGCCTCTGAACCCAAACTATACCTTTGCCTCGTTTATTGTGGGGAGCCACAACCGGCTGGCCCACGCCGCGGCCCTCTCCGTGGCGGATCATCCGGGCTATCGCTTCAACCCGCTCTTTGTCTATGGCGGCGTCGGACTGGGGAAAACCCATCTGCTCCACGCCATCGGCCACCAGATGCTCAGCCGGGGTATGCAGGTACTCTATTGCTCCTCCGAGCAATTCACCAACGATCTGATCAGCGGGATTCGCAGCCAGAGTACAGAAGAGTTTCGCAACAAATACCGCCAAGTTGACCTTCTGCTCATTGATGACATCCAGTTCATCGGCGGCAAAGAGAGCACCCAAGAGGAATTCTTTCATACCTTCAACCACCTGCATGCAGCCAACCGCCAGGTGGTGATCAGCAGTGACCGCCCGCCCAAAGAGATCGCCACCCTGGAGGCCCGTCTGCGCAGCCGTTTTGAGGGAGGTTTGCAGGCTGATATCTCTGTACCCGATCTGGAAACCCGGGTAGCGATCCTCCAATCCAAAGCCCTGGCAATGGGTGTGCGCATCGATCAGGAGGTGTTGATGTTAATAGCCGAGCGGGTGGAGAGCAACATCCGCGAGCTGGAGGGTGCGCTCAACCGGCTGATCATCCAATCGCCGTTGCATCAGAACACACTGGACCGCCGCATCGCCGAGGAAATTCTCAACGACCTGATGCCCCAGCGCCGCCCACGCGAGGCGAGCAGCGTCATCGAATTGGTGGCGGGCCATTTCAACTTGACAGTAGGCGAACTGCTGGGCCGGGGGCGCACCAAAGAGGTCGCTTTTGCACGCCAGATTGCTATGTATTTGCTACGCGAAGAGAACGGGCTGTCACTGCCCGCTATCGGCGATCAACTAGGCGGGCGGGATCACAGCACTGTGCGCTATGGAGTCGAGAAGATCATCGCCGATCTGGAAACAGACGAGACGACCCGCCGTCATGTGATTGCACTGCGCGAAAAAGTCTATGCGCCACCGGGCAGCTTTTGACCTTCCTGGAACGTTGAAGGTGATTCTTGTGCCAGGACAGCGCAACGCAGCTTGCATAATCCCACTATCTAATGTAAACTACCCCGAAGGATCATAAAAAGGCCCCCAATTTCCAGAAGATGGAGTAGCGCATGGCCAAAGATGGCCGCCAAAAGGCTCTTGAGACAACCCTGGCCACGCTTAACAAGCGTTTTGGCGATGGGATCATTATGAAACTGGGCGACGCACATCGCCTGGATGTTCAGTCGATCCCAACGGGCAGTCTCAGCCTGGACATCGCTCTGGGTGTTGGCGGCATTCCCCGTGGCCGTATCGTGGAAATTTACGGGCCAGAAAGCTCTGGCAAGACGACGCTTTGTCTGCATATCATCGCCGAAGCCCAGCTTACCGGCGGCTATTGCGGTTTTGTTGATGTGGAACACGCGCTCGACCCGACCTATGCCCGCAAAATCGGCGTGGATGTGGACAATCTCTATGTCAGCCAGCCGGACACAGGCGAACAGGCACTGGAGATCACAGAAGCATTGGTCCGCTCCGGCGCAATGGATGTGGTGGTTGTGGACAGTGTGGCTGCGCTTGTGCCCCGGGCCGAAATCGAAGGGGAGATGGGTGACAGCCATATGGGTCTGCAGGCCCGGCTGATGAGCCAGGCCCTGCGCAAACTGGTGGGCGCGGTCAAGACCAGCGGCACCAGTATGATCTTCACCAACCAATTGCGCCAGAAGATCGGCGTGATGTTCGGCAACCCAGAGACGACCCCTGGCGGTCTGGCCCTGAAATTCTATGCCAGTGTTCGTCTTGACATCCGACGCATCCAATCCATCAAACAGGGCAATGATGTGATCGGCAACCGCACACGGGTGACGGTACGCAAAAACAAAGTGGCCGCGCCCTTCAAAGTGGCCGAGTTTGACATTATGTACGACGAAGGCATCAGCAAGAACGGCGACCTGCTCGATTTGGGCGTCGAGCACGATGTGGTGGAGAAACGCGGCGCTTTTTACAGTTTTCAAGACACGCGTTTGGGCCAGGGCCGCGAGAACGCAAAGGAGTTTTTGCGCGGGAATCGTGAGATGGTTGCCGCCATTGATCGGATCATTCGAGAACGCGTAGGGCTGCCTGGCTCAGCCGGGTCAGCCAAGTCAGAAAAAGGCACATAAGACCAAACAAAACTGCACTCAATGCAGAAAGTGAGCTTCAACTTTGCTGCTTGGGCAGCATATGCGAACTACAATCGAGACCCATTGTCACAACATTCTAACCTATTACCGATTGTTCCACAGAACAACCTGAACATACGAGTCCACACCGATTCATATTGCGTTTTTATCGGAAATATGTCCGCCCACCCTGTCTACAGACATCCAGCCAAAGCGGGTCTTCCGAGCTGTACCCACCGAACCGTGCCGTCAAGTAATCGTCAAGAAACAATCGCCCGGTTTCAATGTTCGCAGATGAATTCACAAGGTCTGCGCGAACGTTTGGGTCAATCGCTGGATCGGTTTGAGCGCAAAACGATCTGATTCGGTTTGAAAAAGCGAACATCGGAGACGGAAACAGTCCGGCTCGTCGGCCTGTTTTTAGCAGCAAGGCACAAAACGCTGGCGATTTTTCGCCGGGAGTGGCGTTGTATTGCCAGAAGCTCACCCGGACAATCGTCTTGTCCGGTTTCGGTAGGGGGATGAGAACGCTGTGGCATAGGCCGCAGCGTTTTTTGTTGTTTGTCGGTCGTTCAGAAAAGGCGCGCAGCGATGGCAGGGCAGATCACGACACTGCAAAGACAGAAACGCAACAGCGAACGGGTCAGCGTCTATCTGGACGGTGTATACGCTTTTGCGCTGCCCGCACTGGAAGCGGTTAAACTGCGCCGCGAACAATACCTGAGCGATCAGGAAATTGAGGCGCTGAAGACCCTCGATCTGCGCGCCAAAGCCTACGAGCAGGCTGTGCGTTTTCTGGCAGTCCGCCCGCGCAGTGTGTGGGAGGTGCGCCAGAAGCTGGAGCGCTATCGCAGCCGCCAGAAAGAGAGTCTGGCCGCGGCCCACATTGATTGGGTCACGGACAAACTGATGGAACAGGGCTATCTGAACGACGAGGAGTTTGCCCGTTTTTGGGTGGAGCAGCGCAATCAGTTCAAACCGCTGGCCCCACGTGCCCTGCGCTTCGAGCTGCAGCGCAAAGGGATTGCGGAACGCACGATCGAAAGCGTTCTCGACGGCGCTGTGGATGCCCAAGCCGCAGCTTTGCAGGCGGCACGCAGCCAGGCCCGCCGTTGGCGAACGATGGACGCGGAGACCTTTCAGAAGAAGATGGCTGCCTTTTTGCAGCGGCGCGGCTTTTCCTGGGCTGTCGTTTGGGATGTGTTAGAGCAGTCGTGGCAGGAGATGCTCGACGAGAAGGCAGATTGAGTCAGGCCCACTAGCCACGGAACGGGCGATTTACCTGGTGGCACTGAAAAAAATGAACTTATCCCAACGGCTCCAGTCAAGGGCAAATGGAGGGCAAAGCTCTGTCGCGGCGGTACACTCTGGAACCAGCGGCTTCCCGACAGACAGCGCCCAACAGAAGATCGGAGCCAATTCGTACAAGATTTGCTTTTTTACATGATGTACAACTTTTTCTACGTGAATAACGAATGACGAATCGAGGAGCCGGAAATGGACACAGTACTGACGATAATCTTGATTATCGCCGCAGCGCTCATTGGCGCAGCCATTGCCGGTTTTGTAGCCTTCAAACGGGGAAGTGAGAGCGGCGGCCAGCTGGAGCGAGAGCACCAGCAACTGGTCGGCCAAAGCATTGAGCAGCAGGCGGCCATCATTCTGGCCGAAGCCGAGGCAGAAGCCAGACGCAAGGAATTGCATCTGAAAGACGAAGAGGTCCGGCTGCGCAACGAAATGGACGCTGAGATGAACCGGCGTCGCAAATCCCAAGAAAGCAACGAACAAAGACTACAAAACCGGCAAGAACAGATGGACAAGCGTCTGGATCAGATCGACGCCAGAGAGAAGAAGGCCAACCAGAGAGAGAGCCGCCTGGCCCAGCAGGTAGCCGAACTGGAGAAAGCCGAACAGCAGCGGGACGAAGAGTTGCAGCGGGTGGCACGCATGACAGAAGAGGAGGCACGCACCGCCCTCTTGGAACAGGTGGAGAAGAAGAGCCGTCAGGAGATGGCGCGCACCATTCGTGAGGTGGAAGCCCAGGTCACGGAGACGGCGGAAAAACGGGCACGGGAGATTGTCACCCTGGCTGTCGAGCGCATCGCCAGCGATCACGTGACCGAGTATGCGGTCAGCACCGTCAGTCTGCCCTCGGACGAGATGAAGGGGCGCATCATTGGCCGCCAGGGGCGCAACATTCGCGCCATCGAACAGGTGACCGGTGTGGACCTGGTGGTGGACGACACGCCAGAGGCCATTCTGATTAGCTGCTTTGATCCCGTGCGCCGGGAAGTGGCGCGCATCGCCCTGACCAAGCTGGTGGCCGATGGGCGGATTCATCCGGCCCGCATCGAGCAAGAGGTGGAAAAGGCCCAGCGCGAGGTCGAGCAGCTCATTCTGGAAGCGGGCGAACAAGCGCTGATTGAGACCAACAACCAGGGCCTGCACCGGGAAATCCAGCGCATTCTGGGCCGTCTGAAATACCGCACCAGCTACGGCCAGAACCAGTACTACCACGCCATCGAGACATCCCATCTGGCCGGGGTGATTGCTAGTGAGCTACACGCCGACGTAAAAATTGCCCGGATGGGGGGTCTGCTGCATGACATCGGCAAGGCTGTGACCCACGAGATTGATGGCCCCCACGCCATTGTCGGCGCGGAGATTGCCAAACGCTATGGGGTGAACCCGAAGGTGATCAACTGCATCGCCAGCCATCACGGCGAAGTGGAGCCGGAGAGTATCGAGGCGGTAATCGTGGCCGCTGCCGATGCTATCAGCGGGGCGCGGCCCGGCGCGCGGCGCGAGAGTCTGGAAGCCTATATCAAGCGCGTCACTGCGCTGGAGGAGATCGGCAACAGCTTCCCCGGCGTCAACCAGACCTTTGCCATCCAGGCCGGGCGCGAAGTGCGTGTCATCGTGCGCCCGGACGAATTGGACGATCTGCAAGTGATCGAATTGAGCAAAAACATCGCCAAGAAGATCGAGGACAATCTGGAGTATCCGGGCCAGATTCGGGTCACAGTCATCCGCGAGACCCGTTCGGTGGCCCACGCCAAGTAGGGGCGGGTGGCGGGTGGCAGGTGGAAAGTGGCAGGTGGCAGGTGGCAGGACGCTCCGCACCGGGAGCGTCAGCGACCGGCCCTGCTCTACCGGCGCTAGTCCTGCGTAGTTACCTGAACGGTTATTAAAAAGAAAAACACCCCAGAAGCTCTGCTTCTGGGGTGTTTTTTAGCTGCCATCTGCGCGGGGCCGGTCGCTGACGCTCCCGGTGCGGAGCGTCCTGCCACCCGCCACCCGCTACTCCCCCTGGCCCCCCCGACGCCGGGCACGGCTGCGATTGCGGTTACGCCGCTGGCTACCCGACTCGGCGGTTTCAACCGGTTCAGCCGCTTCCTCTGCTTCGGCCTGGCGCTCGGCGCGCATCTGTTCGTTGTCCTCCTCCGCCGTGGCGCGGCGCTTGACTGTACAGCCGCCACAGGTGCCACAGCTACTGCCCTTCTTGGCGGTGATCAGCTCATCTACCAGAAACTCAGCCATGACATTGTTTTGCAGGTAGACGGTCACGGACTCTTTCAAAGGGTGCAAATGGCGCACCCGCCCCAGCCCCTGGGGGGTGGTAACTTCCGAGCCGAGTTTGGGCATCTTTTTGTTGGCTTCTTTGTAGACCGGGTCCTCGTAGGAGAGACAACAGAGCAAACGGCCACAAACACCGCTGATCTCGTCCGGGTTGAGGGGCAACTGCTGATTTTTCGCCATACGGATGCTGACCGGGGCGAATTCCCGCAGCCAACTGGTGCAGCAGAGCTGGCGGCCACATTTGCCAACCCCGTCCAAAATTTTGGCTTCGTCGCGCACACCGATCTGGCGCATCTCGATCCGCGCCTGCATCACCCGTGCCAGGTCGCGCACCAGCGCCCGAAAGTCTATGCGATCATCCGCGGCAAAGTAGACGGTCAGCCGGCCGCCATCGAAGTTGTATTCGCAGCGCACGATTTTCATCTCCAGATCGTGTTCCGCGACGATCTTCCGGCAAACGGCCAATGCCTCGGCCTCCTTGTGCCGCCAGGTGTCCTGTTCCAGCATATCCCAGGGCGTGGCCCGGCGCACCACCTGCTTCATCTCCCCCACAATCTCCTCCTCGGCGACACTGTGCGGGGATTGGACAATCTGGACCAATTCACGGCCTTTGGCCGTATCCACAATCACAAAATCATTGGGCATCAAATCCAGCAAAGAGGCCGGATCAAAATAATAGACTTTGGTAACCGGTTTGAAAACGGCACCGATAACGGTTTGCATCAATTGCTCCTGACTTGAAAATAGCGAGTTGCGAGTTGCGAGTTGCGCTCCGCCGTCGCAAATCTGCGTCCGCTTTCTACCCCAACGAGCGGGAGGTTGTGGGCCGTGGAAGTTGTAAAAGTAGAACGTCGAGGGCCAGCGCGGTGTTGACCGTATGGCGCAGATAGCCCTCGATCCGGCGCAGCGTGTACAAAAAGGAGTGGACATCTGCCTGGGCACAGCCCTGGGCGTCGCGCTGAATTTCCGTCTGGTGGTCTATATTGTTGCAGGCATCGGCACAACCAGCCTGGGCCAACAACACATCCCGCCACCAGCCCGTCCACAAAGCCAGCAGGCCAAAGAGCCGTTCATTCTCCCGGTTGCCGGACAAAGATTGAGAAAAAGCCAGACGCTCCACCCGGCTGGCCCGGCTCAATTGCCAGAGCGAGCGCAAATCGTCTTCCCGCTGCTGGCGATTTTGTTTGCCCTGCAATTGGGCCAACGCCCATCCAAAGCGGCCATTGGAGAGACGGGCCAACAACTGGGCTTCGCTGGCGTCCGCCGCACCCCGGCTTGCCAGGCTGTGCGCAATCAGTTCGACCGGCAAAGGGCGCAGTTCCAGCGTCTGGCAACGGCTGACGATTGTGGGCAAGAGATCGGCCCGATCGTTGGCCGTCAAACAGAGAATCACATGCGGCGCTGGCTCCTCCAACGTTTTCAGCAATTTGTTGGCAAAACTGTCGTTGGCCCGGTGCGCGTCCTGGATAAAGATGTACTTGTACTTTCCCTCCAACGGGCGCAACATCGCTTCGTGGACGATGGCTTCGGCGGCTTCCACGCGCAGCATTCCATTGGCCCGGTCCACATTCCCCTCCCGATCCGTCGGCTGGACCAGACGCACATCGGGATGACCGCCCTTTGCCATCAACTGACACGAACGGCAGCGTCCACAGGGCCGCGGGCCAGAATCTGTACAGAGCAGCGCGCTGCCAAAAGCCCAGGCCAGGGTAGATTTGCCAATTTGGGGCGGTCCCAAGAAAAGATAGGCATGGCGCGGGCCGCTGCTGCCGCTCTGCGCCAGGGGGTAGAGCAATTCGACCGCCCATTGATGGCCGACAACCGGCCACTCGACTGCATCTCTGTTCGCCACGGGGTTTCCCTCTTGAAAACTATCGTTTTCAAGTAAAAATTTTCTCGGTAGGGGCGCTTGCTTGCTGCGCCCGTCGCCTGTGTAAAGATTTTCTCGGTAGGGACGCTTGCTTGCTGCGCCCGTCTCCTGTGTAAACATTTTCTCGGTAGGGGCGG
>CAMDEX010000260.1 GCA_945897075.1 Litorilinea aerophila | reverse complement strand
AAACTTCTTATCCGCATCCATCCGCCCGATCCGCCAAATCCGCGTTTTATTCTTCCTGGAGAAACCCAATGACCACCCGTCCCAACCTTCTCTACATCCACAGCGACCAGCACAGCCCCCACGTCACCGGCTGTTACGGCGACCCACTGGTGGAGACGCCCAATCTCGACCGGCTGGCCGCGGGCGGTGCGCTTTTCGAGAATGTCTATTGCCCTTCCCCCATCTGCGTCCCCTCGCGCATGGCGATGCTTTCTGGCCGCCACCCCTACCAGAACGACTGCTGGACAAATGAACACATCCTCGACTCCGCCATCCCGACCCTTGCCCACGCGATGGGCGCGGCGGGCTACCGGCCTGCCCTGGCCGGGCGGATGCACAGCCTGGGGCCGGACCAGTTGCGCGGCTACGCCGAGCGTTTCGTGGGCGATCACAGCCCGAACCACCTGGGCAGCAAAGGGCCAAGCCGGGGCGTGCTTGACGGCACAGCAGGCCCCCAGCGCATCAGCCTGCAAAAGTCCGGGCCGGGGCAGAGCGGCTATCAGGTCCACGACGAGGGGGTGACCGCGGCCGCCGTGGACTTTCTCAACCGCCAGGGCGTGCAGAAACGGGCCGGGCTGCTGGAAACCCCCTTTTCCCTGACTGTCGGGCTGATGCTGCCCCACCCGCCCTACGTGGCCCGCGCCGAGGATTACGACCGCTACGCTGCTTCGATGACACTGCCGCGCAAGCCCGCGCCCTTTGCCAGTGTGACTCATCCCCACCTGCGCTGGTGGCGCACGGATACGGGCATCGAAGAAGTGAGCGACGCCGAGATTCTGCGTTCGCGCGCCGCCTATTGGGGGCTGGTGCATCGGGTGGATTGTCTGGTGGGCGAGATTCTGGCCGCTCTGCACGCCAACGGTTTTGGCGGCGATACGCTGGTTGTCTACACGTCGGATCACGGGGATATGCAGGGGGAGCACGGCCTCTGGTGGAAGCACGTCTTCTACGAGGAGTCGGTGCGTGTGCCGCTGATCGTCAACTGGCCGGGTGTTGTGGCGGCAGGCCAGCGCTGCGCACGGGTGGTCAGCAGCCTGGATGTGACCGCTTCCATCCTGGACGGGCTGGGCGCGCCGCCCCTGCCCAACTCAGCGGGGCGCTCATTCCTGCCGCTCATCAACGGGCGCGCCAACCCACCCGCCTGGGAGGATGTGGCCTTTTCCGAATACTGCACAGATCAGTTCGGCCCGCCGCAAGGGGCCTACCAGCGGATGATCCGCCGCGCCGGTTGGAAGCTGATCTACTACCACTGGCAGCCGCCCCAACTCTTCAACCTGGCTGAAGACCCCGATGAACTGGTGGATCGGGCGAGCGATCCCGGCTGCCAGGCGATTCTGTCCGATCTGACGGTGGCTGTTCTGGATGGCTGGAACCCAGAGAAGATTGTGGCACGGATGGCGCAGAAGAAGGCCGACGTGCCCATTCTGCGCGACTGGTCACGCAAGACCCAGCCGGAAGAACGCTATTTGTGGGATTTGCGGGCGGAGATGAATTGGTTGGATTGAGTGGATGCGGGGTGTCTCAGAATCGTCTGATAGGGAGTCGGCGCAAGCGAACTGAATCGTCCTGTATGCTGACTAAGGCGCCGATCTCCAGTTCCTCTGGAAACTGGGTCAGAACATCTACCAAATAGCGATTGACGTTTTGGGCGCGCATATCTGTCAAACGGAATGTGAGTACGCTGGGTAAGTGTTCGCCGCTCAATGCGACAATCCGGCCAAAGTCCAGGTCGTGGGCAAGAATGATCCGTTCTTCCACAATGGCTTTGGATACGATATCTTCGTCGAGCAGGCGCTGCAAGCCCTGCTCGCGCAAGTGGATGGCGTCATGCCCATTGACCCGCAAGAATCGCGCCGTACTTTCGGCCAGCCCCATATCAAGCAGGAATCTCATGCGGCAACGGCCTGTCGTGGGATATAGATTGTGTCTTCAGCCATCCACGCCGCGTAGCGTAGCGCCTCACGAATGTCCTCTTCCTCCAGATCCGGGTATTCGTTGATAATCTCTGCTGCGCTCATTCCATTGGCGATCAAATTCACCAGCAGCGCGGCCGAAATACGCATACCCCGAATACAGGCTTTGCCGCCCAGAATCTTGGGATCGGCTGTGATGCGCTCGAATCCAAACATCGCCATTTCCTCTGCTTTCGTGTAGCCTTACTCGTTTTGATACCGCTCTCCGTGTTCAGTATAACGGCGCTGGATCAGATGCGGCAAATCATTTCCAGCGATTCTGTATCGTAGACCTTTTTATTCGAACTCCTTGTGCTTGCGCTCGTAGTGGGAACGCGCTTTGGCCCGGTTGCCACAGTTTTCCATGAAACACCAGCGCCGGCTGTGGTTGCGGCTGCTGTCGAGAAAGAGCCAGCCACAGCCCCGGTCATCGGCGCATTGTCCCACCCGCGCCAAATCCTCCGACGTCAGCAGTTCGGCGGCGGAACGCGCCACCGCCCAGAGCATCGGGTCCAACGCCCCCTCGGCGGCCTGCCAATCCCACACGTAGCCGGTCTGACCGGGTACGATCCGAAAGTGTTCTGCGCCTGCAGCCAGGCTGCGGTTGAGCTCGTCCAGATCCGCCGGCGCGCCCGGCTGGCCCTGGGCGTGGGCAGAGAAAATTCGATAGATCGTCTCGCGCAGATCAATGGCCTTGCCCAGAACCGCCGTAGCCTGCTCTGCCCGTTGCCCCGCCAGCCGCAACAGCCCCTCTGCCTCGTCCGGGCGGAGAAGACCCCGTCCTTGCGCCCACTCCACCAACTCTGTATAGCTCTCCAACTGTTCGCTCGGCTGATCGCTGGCGTGCCATTCGGCTGTATTGGCAAAATCCAGACAGAGCCACCCTTCCTGGATAGCGAGCGTACGCGCATATTTTCCGATTTCACTCATTTACGCCTGATCCTTCGCGAATATCGTATAACCTCTAAAATAGATTTGACAGGTTATGAAGTGTGTGTTACACTATAACCGGTGTAAACAATATAGGCGGTTACGAGCGATCTGTCAAATGTTGGCAAAGATGTGTGTCAAAGACACCGACAGGAGGAGGGAGACAAATGTTCCTGAATGAGATGCATTATCTGGCTGCGTTGGAGCGGCAGAAGGATCTGTTGCGTGAGGCAGAGCGTTTGCGCTGGCTGCAAATCGCCGAGTCTGGGCGTGTGCGCGGCGGGAGCGGACGCCGGATTGTTGGCTGGTTGGGTCTTCAATTTGTCAGTTGGGGGCGGACATTACAGGGGTATGCCCTGCCCCATCCGCTTGAGAAATTCCCGGATGTTTCCCATTGAGCCAGAATTGAACACCCAACTTGCGCCAATTCTACTGATCCACCACCGACCCGTCTCTGTGTAGACGGGTCTTCACTTCTCTGGGCCGGTAGGGATGGCGCTCGGCCGCGTCTTCGGCCAGTTCGATGCCGATGCCCGGCGCGTCCGGGATGATCAGAAAGCCGTCTTCCAGCCGCAGGCTGCTCTTGACGATCTCGTTCTTGGGCGCTGCGTTCTCGCCGATGGGGTATTCCTGCAGGGCGAAGTTGGGAATACAGGCGGCCAGTTGGATGCAAGCTGCTGTACTCACCGGGCTGAGGGGGTTGTGGGGGACGACCTGCACATGAAAAGCCTCGGCCAGGGCCGCAATTTTTTTGGCATGGCTGAGACCGCCCACCATACAGACATCCGGGCGCACAAACTGCACCGCGCCCCGCTGCAACAACGCCTGGAACTCCCAAATCGTGTGGATGCGCTCGCCCGTGGCAATCGGGATGCCGATCTTGGACGCCACCAGCGCCATCTCGTCCAGATTGTCCGGTGTCACCGGGTCTTCGTAGAAAAAGGGGTGATAGGGTTCGATGCCCCGCCCCAGCACCACCGCTTCGGACGGGGTAAGCTGGCGGTGGATTTCGATGCAGAGGTCCACCTCTTTCCCCACCGCCTCCCGGTAGAGGCGCACAGTCTCAATGGCGTCTTCGATTTTTTCCACGTGGGTCTTGAAATAGGGGATGTCCCGGCTGTCGTCAAGGAAAGGCGTCAGGTGGCCGACCGCGGTAAAGCCCTGGGCTTTGGCGTCAATGCAGCCCTGGATTAGCTCCGCTTGCGTCTCGCCAAAGACGTGATAGTAGACCCGTGCCCTGTCCCGCACTTTGCCGCCCAGCAGTTGATAGGTGGGCACGCCCAAATGCTTGCCCGCAATGTCCCACAGCGCGATGTCAATGGCACTGAGCGCACCCATAATCGCCGCGCCGCGGAAGTGGCTCCAGCGGTAGAGATACTGCCAGTGGTGTTCGATGCGCAGCGGGTCCTGCCCCATCAGATAGCGTTTGAAGGTCTGCACCGCGCCGGCCGAGGCTTCCAAAAAGCCCCACGCGCCCGACTCGCCCAGGCCGGTGATACCGGCGTCGGTCTTGACTTGGACGAAGAGGTAGCGGTCTACAAAAATGGGCTGAACGTCTGTGATTTTCATGGGGGTTCTCCTGGGAACGGGTTGGGATTGGACAGCCTCTTGCGAGATTGGAGGACACTTAGTATAATTTGATTATCTCAGAAGTTCGACTTTTGCCAAAAGTCGAACTTCTAAAGTCGAAAAGGAGGGAAAAATGTATGTGATTGCGCCTGTACAGGAAGCGCTGCCAAAAGCTCCCAAACTACTCAGGGATCAGCCGTTGACCAGGGAGTATTTCCAGGCTTTGCGTGAATTTACCAAATTGCTGCCAGGAGACGACGGGGAACCGATGGAAAACGAGCGCGAGCGCATCCAGATCAATCTTTGTATTGACTCGTTTTATCAGCAGTGGGCCGACCGCACCGATTTCTTCGTCGGCGGCAATATGTTCGTCTACTACACCCCAGCCCAGGGCGAGCAGGTGATATACGAAATAGCCGATGCGGACGCGCCACGCCGCGCCTACCGGGGGCCGGACTTCTTCGTCGTGCGTAATGTTGATGGCAGCTACCGGCGGCAGACGTGGGTTGTCTGGGATGAACACGGCCGCTACCCCGATCTGATCTGCGAGCTGCTCTCCCCTTCCACGCGCCGTGTGGACCTGGGGTCCAAGAAGGAGCTTTATGAGCAGACCTTCCGCACACAGGAGTACTTCGTCTTCGACTATATGCACCCGACGGTGCGCGGGGCTTTGCGCGGTTGGCGGCTGCTGGGCGGGCGTTATCAGCCGATTGCGCCGGACGAGCGGGGCTGGCTGTGGAGCGAACAGGTGGAGCTATGGCTGGGCAAGTGGACAGGCGTCTACCAGCGGGATATGACCACCTGGCTGCGCTTCTACACACCTGACGGCGATCTGGTCTTGACACCGGATGAAGCCGCCACCCGCCGCGCCGCGGCCGAAGCCGTGGCGCGCCGGGCTGCCGAGGAAAATGCCGCCGCTGAAGCCTCTGCTCGTCGGGCTGCTGAGGAGAATGCCGTGGCCGAAGCCGTGGCTCGTCGGGCTGCCGAGGAGAATGCCGCGGCCGAAGCCGCGGCGCGCCGGGCTGCTGAGGAAGAGGTGGAACGTCTGCGAACAGAATTGGTCCGGCTGCGCGGCCCAGACAAGGTTTGAATCTACGCTGTCAGCGATTCGGGTTGTCGTAGGTCGGACTGACAGTCCGACCTACGATAACAGAGCTAACAACTCCGCTGTTATCGCGGGCAAGTCCAGCGCCCGGCCGCGTTCCTCTGCCGCAGCGCGCACATCCGGTGGGATGGGCGCGAGGAGTTCGGATAATTGATCCAGGGCGACGGTCGCATACCAGCGGGAGTTGGTCAGATGGGGGTAGCGCTGGATGGCCCCGTTGACAAAGGCCGCCTCTTCCAACTGTTCCTGCTCGGCCAGTAGCAGCGCAACAGCCGGGAGAGCATGGCAGGTGGACTGAAATGCTTCGCTGCGTTGAGTCATCAGCAAACCCTCGATAAGCATCTGACGGGCATCGTTCAGATCGCGCAGGGCCAGGGCTGGGTAGGCGCAATCGATGAGCGCACCAGCCAGGGGAAGGAGATTTTCGTTGCCCATTGCCTGCTGGCTTTCCACTGTCAGTTGCACCAAGCGTCGGGCTTCGATTGCTTCGCCCATCACCAGTCGTGCCCTGGCCACGGAGCGCAGCAGGAAAGGATGCTCCCATCCATAGGCATCTTGCCAGATTGCCAGGGTTTTTTCGGCCATTGTGCGTCCTTCGTCAAAACGTCCCAGATGTAGGTAGCCCCGGGCCAGGGTGTTGTACAAGAAGGCAATCCCTCTGGAGTGGACCCCAATGCGTTCGACCCAGGCAATCGTTTCTGTGGCGAGCGCCACAGATTCCTCAAATTTCCCAACCGCGAGCAGAACAAAGGTCAGCCGATTCATCACGCCGATCCGTTGGGTTGGGGCGCGGTAGAGTGCGACCGCCTCCCGGGCCAATTTCTCTCCGGTTTCGGTCTGCCCTAGCTGTTCGGCAGCAAAGCTCATCAGATCCAGGGCGATTACTTCGCCCCCGCGATAGCCCAAACGGCGGGCAAGCTGGGCTGCCTCTCGGTTTCTTTCCCGGCCTTGGCGCAGTTGTCCTTTGAAAATCTCCCAGTGGCCCAGTATGGAGAGGCAGTGGATCGTCCACCACTCATCGCCGATTTCCTGGTAGAGCGCCAGGGCCTGCTGCAAATCCCTCCCCGTCTCGTCCCGCTGCCGATTTGTCATCAGATCACCGCCTCGCTGGAGATAGGCAAAGGCCCGCAAGCGGCGATACTCCTTCTCCGGCAGGGAAACTTTCTCCTCTCCTTCCAGAACGCTGGTCAATTGCTGGCGCGCCAGAGCAACCTGGCTTGTGCGATGCAAAAAGACCCCCTGCCAGGCCAACAGCCACGCGCGCAGAAGACGGGTCGCTGGATCAGCAGAGTCGTCCAGCCCGGCAATCGCGCTTGCCATCTGCGCCTCGCCCTCCTCCCAGCGACTGGGCCGGTTGTGAAAGATGCCCAGCGCCTCCACCGCCTGCTGCATCGGCTCGCTCTCCCCATTCTGTGCCGCCCAATGCCAGGCCGCGCGCACGTTTTCCCGCTCCTGCTCCAACAATTCGATGGCCTGCTCCTGCTCCGACCCTTTCAGCCGTTTTTCCTGGTAGGAGACCAGCCCCAGAAACCAGCGGCTGTGCAAAGCGCGCACCGCTTCTTCTCCCCCATTCGCCAACTTTTGGCGGGCCAGTTGGCGCACCAGTTCGTGCAGGTCGTAGCGCCCTTCGCCCACACGCCAGAGCAGAGAGCGGTCTACCAGCCGGGTGAGGACGGGCAGGGATGCGCCTGTCACTGCCTGGGCCGCGCTCCGGTTAAAACCGCCCTGGAAAATGGAAAGCCCTGCCAGCGCTTGCCGCTCCCCATCGGTTAGACGCTGCCAGCTCTGCTCAAAGACGGCCTGAATGGTGCGATGGCGTGGGTCCAGATCTCGCAAATCCTGCCCCAAAAACGCGATATTGGCAGCCAATTCGTCTGCGATCTCACCGAGGGTGAGATCACCTGTCCAACTGGCTGCCAGGATGAGACCCAGCGGCATTCCTCCCACCAGGCGGCAAATACGCAATAGGGGCGGCCAGGATTTCTCGTCCAGCGCAAATGTGCTGTGGGCGCGCTGGGCGCTTTGGATAAAGAGAAGGGCAGCGGCAAAGGGAAAATTCTCCCCGTCAGACTTTCCATCTGTTGGGTAGTCCAGCCCTTCCAGACGAAAGATCGTCTCGGCGTGCAGCCGCAGCCGCTCGCGCGATGTCACGAGCAGATGCAGATCGGGCGCGCTTTGCAGCAGCGCAATGAGCAATTCTGCCCCGTCCAACAGATGCTCAAAGTTGTCGAGCAGAAGCAGCATGCGCCGCCTGCGCAGATAGTCGGTCAATTGCTGACGGGGCGGACGGGGATCGTTCTGGAAGGGATAGCCGAGGGCGTCGCCGATGGCGCGGGCCAACCCGTCTGCGCTGGTCAAGGGGGTCAACTCGACCAGAAATACGCCATCGGGGAAGTGCTCCTGGGCGGCACGGGCGGCGGCCAGAGCCAACTGACTCTTGCCCATCCCGCCCGGCCCCAGAATCGTCACCAGACGCTGGGCCGGATCGGTCACGAGCGCGGCCAGCTGGGCCAATTCCCCGTCCCGTCCGATGAGGGGAGTCGTCGGCGCGGGGATGTTTGACAGGGTGAAAGGGTGAGTGGGTGATTGGAAGAAGGGAAATGGTGAATTGTGAATTGTGAATTGTGAATGGCGAATGGCGTCGGCCAGGGACACTGTCTCGGCGGAGGGGGGCACGTCCAGTTCCCGTTCCAGTGCGTCCACGCAGCGTTGATAGGCGGCGAGGGCTGCCGCGCTGTTGCCCTGGCTGGCGTAGGCGCGCATCAGCGCCTGGTAGGCGGCTTCCGGCGCGCCGCCCTGGGCGATCCAACGCTCGGCCCAATCAATTGTCTCGCGCCAGCGGCGCTCGGCCAGGAGCAGTTCCAGCAGATGGGCGATGCGCTCTGCAAAGAGCGCGGTCAGCCGCTCCCGCTCCAGCGTTACCCAATCCTCGTAGAAGCCGGGCAGGAGTTCGCCGCCGTAGGCTTGCAGCGCCGGGATCAGATCGTCGGCGCGCGTGGCTGCCGTCGGCGCAGTCGTCAGATCGGCCACATCCAGCCGCGAGTCGCTCTCGGCCACCCAGCGAATGGTGATCTTGTCGCTCTGCACGAAGGGTTCGGGGATGGCCCGGCGCAGCCGCCAGAGCGCGTGACGCAGGTTGTTGTGCGCGTTCTCCTCTGTGGCGTCGGGCCAGAAGAGACCGGCCAACCGTTCGCGGCGGTGGGCCAGGCCGGGGTGCAGAACGAGCCAGGCCAGCAGAGATTGGGCCGGGCGCGAGGGCAGGGGCAGCGGGGCGTTGTCAAGCGTCAGGCTGAATTGTCCCAGGAGTCGGATGGT
>CAMDEX010000259.1 GCA_945897075.1 Litorilinea aerophila | reverse complement strand
TGCAAGCACCGCCATACAATGGTGACGATCGTGATGCCAAGCTGGCCGAGAAGACACAGAATATTCTGGGTGATTTGATACACCCAATTGCCTTGACCGACGAAGAGAAACACGAAAAGCTGCCTAAGACTTGGCTTTCCATAGACGATTACATTGCAACACGTGTCAATGAGCAGATCGATAAATTCTATGAGCCAAGGGTTCAGGAGTACACCAGGACACTAAGCCAGATAAGGAACACCGGATTGTGGCTAGCCATAGCTGGTGCGGTCCTGGGCGCAGTTGCCACAGTTATCGACACGGCATGGCCCGCGGCATGGGTGGCTGTTATCGGCACTATCTCTGGTTCGCTGGCTGCGTTTACATTTGCTGGGCGCTACCAATATCTAATCGACAGCTACTCACTCACTTCTCGTCGGCTGCGATGGCTTCGCAATGGCTGGGTTCGTCTTCCCGACGAGCAAAAGGCTATTCGGCTTGGCCACTTTGTGAAGCAATTTGAGGAGACTATCTCCATAGAAAACAAGAGCTGGATCGCAACCTGGACAAAAGAAACTGAGGACAAGTCTTTGGCTGCTACGAATCATGTAACTTGACCACCTCTTGCGGGAGGGGTCGAGAATGATTCGCGGGTTGTATTGCAAATGATTTCTGTAAATTTCAGGCAGACAGAATAATACGAGTCGGTGGATATGGAGTTACGCAGCTAACAGCCTGTCGGAGTAAGGGCGGCGTCCAGCGTTTTTGACCTTCAAAGTAGCCATTTGAGGCTGAAACATCCCATTTTGGCCTCTAAAAACGGCCCGAAAGAGTACCTGTAACCCACGAAATGGACTTCTCCGACAGGCTGCTATGCCAAAATTACCTGATTTTCAAAGTGATGAAGAGCTAATTGCCTGGTTTGATAGCCATGATACGGCTGATTATATGGACGATATGGAAGCGGTTGATCAGGAATTCCCGGTGGCTCGCTCCATCTTCCCAACCAGTCCTGTCGATCTGCGTCTGCGCACTGACTTTCTCGAAGCCATCGAAACACTGGCCCAGCGTCGCGGCATCCCCTATCAACTCCTATTGCAACATTGGCTGCATGAAAAGCTTACCCAAGAAGCCCCTGATCTCGTGGCCGGTTGATCAGCACCAAAAATCATACCACTGGGGTTCGTCGGTGCTACACTTGACCTCTGTACGCCTTTACGCACAATTTGAGTACAGCATCGAAAGCATCAGCGAGAGCCGGTATGCTAACCCAAACCGTTACCCAACCCCCCAATGCGATTCTCATCTCCGAAGAGGATCGGCGCGCCATCCACGAAACCCTCTATTTGCTGGCGATTCCCGGTATGCGCGAGTCAATCCTGGAAGGAATGCAGACCCCCAGCGACGAATGCAGCGCTGAAGTAGAGTGGTGAGCTGGCGCATCAACATTCAACACCGCCTCGTCTATCAAATCCTGGAAGCAGAACAGACTGTGAAAGTACTCCGCATGTGGAGCCATTACGAGTAATCTGCGCAACCAGCCATCCCCCGCGTTCGTGTAAAGCCATCGCCGCTACGTCCACCCGTCGATGACTCCCATGAAAAAAGAGAAATTCCACCGCGCAGCGTCCCGTAGAGCCGGGGCGGCTCAATTCATCCGATAAGAAACAGGCACTGTTGGGTTCTCCCGGCACTCGATGGAGCGTAAGCAGCGATCTCTTGCCGGGAGAACCCAACCCACGACTAACGAGCAAAATCCGCCGTCTCCTGCATCACTCTTTCGCGCAGCCAGGTTTGGACAAGCATCTGATAAGGGATTCCGCGGCGTTCGGCGGCATCCACGATGGCAGCGAAAAGATCAGTGCGCAGGCGTACATCGAGTGGCTTTGTTGTGAAATGTGTTCGCCTCACCGTAAATTTTTCGTCGGCATCTTCCATCTCATCTATATACTCTGCGGTGTCGTGGGTGTCAACCCAAGCAGCCAGGTCTTCTTCTGTCTCAAATTCGGGTAGTTTTGGCATATTTCCCCTTCTGTTTTGAGCGCAACTAACGCTGTCGATGCCGACGTTTCTCCGTTGTCGTCATATAGACACCTCACCCTGTGCATTCGCATTTGAAACAGATTATACCATAGGAATCTTTGCCCTGTGCTATAATGGCTCAGAGCAGTTCCCAACGCGCACAATCTCACTCCCTTCGGAAACGGCCCTATGCAGAAGTCGAAAATCCAACTCTGGTGCGAACAGATCATTGAGGCGGGCGGGCTGGCCGCGCTGATTGTCGCCCCCCTCTTTTTCAACGTCTTTTCCAGCCGGGTCTTCGAGCCGGACAAAATCAGCCTGGTGCGCTCGATTTCGCTGGTGATGCTCCTGGCCTATCTGGTGCGGCTGGCCGACGGGGGCGCCTTTTGGCTGCCCGCCTATTCGGCCAATGCAGAAAATACACCGGGAGAGACGGTCAGCCCGGCGCAGCAGCGGGGTCTGTTCGGACGCTTCATCCGCATCCCCCTGCTCCTCCCGCTGATCCTGCTCGTCCTGGCCTACGCCATCAGCACAGCCCTGAGCGTTGCGCCGTCGGTCAGTTGGTGGGGGTCTTACCAGCGGCTGCAGGGGACGTACAGCTTTTTCAGCTACGTCATTATCGCGGTTTTGACCGCGGCCCATCTGCGCCACCCGGAACAACTGCGCCGGTTGCAGCACACGATTATTCTGACCAGCCTGCCGATTGCGGTCTACGGCGTCATCCAGCACTACGCCATCGATCCCCTGCCCTGGGGCGGCGATGTGATCACGCGCGTCTCCGGCAACGCGGGCAACCCGATCTTTCTGGGCGCGCATTTGATCATCGCCCTCTTTCTGACGCTGGAACGCATTTTTAGCAGCTTTGCCTTTCTGCTGGCCCCGGAAAATGGGCGGGAGACTGACACACCCCCGGTACACGATCTGCCCAGCGCACTGGTGGGTGGCTCGTATCTCTTCGTTTTCATTGTCCAATTGCTGGCGATTTTTTGGACGCAGAGCCGCGGCCCCTGGCTGGGGCTGGCCGCTGGTCTCTATATTTTTGTGCTGCTACTGATCACCGGTCTGCGCCCTTCTGGCTACCGGGCGTGGACAGCGGGCTGGGTGGGGCTGGGCGTAACCGGCGCGGTGCTGCTGGTGTTGGTGAACACCACATCGCTCTTCCCCGGTCTGGCGGGTGTGCCCTATTTGGGCCGCCTGACCACAATTTTGGAGAGCGAAGGCGGCACAGGTCTGGTGCGCGTGCTGATCTGGGAAGGCGTTTCCGAGATGGTATCCCCCCACGCACCGATCATCTTTCCGGACGGCGAGCCGGATCGGGTGAATGTCATCCGCCCGCTGGTCGGCTATGGCCCGGAGGCTATGTGGGTGGCCTACAACAATTTCTACCCGCCCGCCCTGGCCCAGGTGGAGGCGCGCAACGCCAGCCCGGACCGCTCGCACAACGAGACGTGGGACAGCCTGGCCATCACCGGCGCGTTCGGCTTCCTGGCCTACGTGCTGATGTTTATGATGATCTTCTATTGGGCGCTGCGCTGGTTAGGGCTAATTACTTCGCGTCGCGATCTCTACCTCTTTCTCGGCTTGTGGCTGGGCGGGGGTATTCTGCTCAGCGCCATTTTTGTGATCTCCGATGGCGGCTGGCGCTTCTTTGGCGTGGCCCTGCCCACAGGTTTTATCATCGGGCTGATCCTCTACGTGACGTTGGCCGTCTTTTTGCACCCCGAAGCGAAAATCGAGAGCGCCGACCGCCGACGCCAACTGTTGATTGTAGCTGTTCTCTCCGCGATTGTCGCCCACTACGTGGAAATCCACTTTGGGATTGCCATCGCCGCCACGCGCACCTACTTTTGGGTACTCAGCGCGGTGCTGCTGGTACTGGGGATGCGCTGGCTGACGCCGGAAACCTTTGCCGAAGTGGCTCAGCCGGTCGCGGTCGAACGCAGCGGGCAGACCTCCCGCCGCGCCCGCCCGCGCACAGCGGCTGCCCCCAAACGCAACGACGGCTTCTTTTCGGCCCTGCCCAGCACTGTGATGCCCGATCTGCTGGTGATGCTCACCCTCGTCTATCTCTACACCACCAACTTCCAGGGGGCGACCAACCCCCTTGCCATCTTGACCCGCAGCCTGAACTCCCGCATGGAGGCGGGCCAGCCGGTGAGCAGCCCCGGCATTCTCTTCCTGATTCTCTTTACCTGGCTGATTGCCACTGTGATCGGCCTGTCAGTGGCGGCCCTGCGCAGCCCAGAAGGGCGCAGCGCAAGCTGGTGGCTGCGCGGCTTTGGCCTCTACTCCACCGTTCTGTGGGGGGGTTGGCTGATCTACGGGCTGATCCAGGCCAGTCGGCTGGCTCCCGGCGCGGCGGGCAGCCAGCTCGCCGAGCAACTGGGCCACATCGCCGGCCATTTCAGCCTCTACACCTGGCTGGTCGTTTTCTGGATCGTAGCCGCAGGCACCGTCTTTGCCTGGGCTGCGCTGACCGAAGCCCGGCGGCAGGCCGTCGCGCGTGCCTTTGTCACGCTCTTTGGCGGCGCGGTTCTGGTGGTGGCTACCTTCCTGATTGTGGGCAATGTCAACGTGGCGCTGGTGCGGGCGGACGTCTTCTACAAGCAGGGGCAGCAGTTTGACAGCACAGGCGATTGGGTGGGCAGCGTGGAACTCTACCGCCGCGCCCTGGCCGTGCGTCCGTCCGAGGATCACTATATGCTCTTTCTGGGGCGCAGCCTGCTGGAACAGGCCAAGCGCGCGCCCGCGGAAAGCGCCCTGACAATGCCCGCTGAGATGGACGTGCAGATGGTGCTGGGCTTGACCGCACAGGAGGTCTCGCAAATGAAGCAGACCGATCTGTTGCGCGCGGCCGAGACGATTCTGTTGGAGGCGCAACGGGTCAACCCGCTCAACACCGACCACACGGCCAATCTGGCCCGCCTCTACCGCAGTTGGGCGGATTTGGAGAGCGACCCAGCGCAGCGGCAAGCGGCTCTGGAAAAGAGTCTGCGCTACTACGAGACCGCGCTGGTGCTCAGCCCCAACGCCGCGCATCTGTGGAACGAAAAGGGCGCAACGTTGACGCTGATGGAGCGCAACGAGGAGGCCGAAGCCACCTATTTGCGCAGCCTCGCCATTGACGACCGCTTCGAGAACACCTATCTGCTCCTGTCCGAGTTCTACGACCGCACCGGGCAGACAGAAAAGCTGGCGGATTTGCTGAAAAAGGGGCTGGAACAGATACCCAACAGCAGCCAGTTACGCAGCTTTCTGGGCGTTGTCCTGGCCCGCACCGGAGATATGGAAGGCGCGCTGGAGACCAATCTGGGCATTGTCGAGACGAATCCCAACGACCTGAACGCGATCCGCAACCTGGCGATTCTCTACCGGGATATGGATCAACCCGCGGATTCGATTGTGTGGGGCGAGCGGGCCGTCGCGTTGGCGGGCAGCGACGCATCCATCGCCGTGCCCATCCTGCGTCTGCTGGTGGAACTCTACACCCGCCAGGAGCAGCCGGAACAGGTGACGATTCAATACGAACGGATGCGTGCGTTGGCCCCAGATGATGCAGGCATTCTGAGTACGCTGGCTTCGAACTATCTCCAAGCGCAGCGCACGGACGAGGCCGTAGGCATCCTGCAACACCTGATGACGCTGGAACCGGCCAACTATCTCTACCCGTTGCAATTGGCCCAGATTTATGCGCAACTGGGCGACCCGGCCACAGCCAAACCCTTGGCCCAAAAGGCGCTGGAATTGGCCCCGGAGACGGAGAAGCCGGGGATCGAACAGTTTTTGGCGACGTTAGGGTAAAGGAATTGTGAATTGTGAATTGTGAATGAGGTGGGCTGCCGTCTACCGTCTACCGTCTACCGTCTACCGTCTGCCGTCTACCGTCTACCGTCTGCCGTCTACCGTCTGCCGTCTACCGTCTACCACCTGCAACTTTCCACCTGCGGAGTTGTTGACCCGTGACACCCTTCATTTTGATGGCTGCCAGCGCACTGATCTTTGCGATTGGGGGGACGCCCGTGGCGCGCTGGGCCGCGCTGCGTCTGGGCATCATTGACCAGCCAGCGGCGCGCAAAATCCACGTCAGCCCGGTGCCCCTGCTGGGTGGCGCGGCCATCTACGGCGCGTTTATCCTGGCGCTGATCTTCTTCGGCAATCTCTTCTATGTGGCCGAAGTCGTGGCGATTTTCATCGGGGCCACGTTGTGCAGTCTGGTCGGCGCGCTGGATGACAAACAGGGATTGGGTAGCTACACGAAGCTGGCGGTGCAGGCGTTGGCCGCGGGGATTCTCATCTTTGGCGGCGTGCAGGTGCGTCTGTTTGGCAATTGGCTGGACATTGCGATTACGCTGCTCTGGGTGGTGGGCATCACCAACGCCTTCAATCTGCTCGACAATATGGACGGTCTCTCCGGCGGGATTGCGATGATTGCCGCAGTCTTCTTCACGCTGCTGGCGGCGCTGAGCGACCAGTACCTGGTGGGGATTCTGGCCGCAGCGTTGGCGGGCGCGTGCGCCGGCTTTCTGGTCTACAACTGGAACCCGGCCCATATTTTTATGGGGGATACGGGCAGCCTCTTTATCGGCTTTCTGCTGTCTGCGGTGGCGATCAAACTGCGCTTTCCCTCCAACAGTGTCACAGTGACGTGGCTGATCCCCGTATTGGTGCTGGGGCTGCCCATCTTCGACACGACGCTTGTCTTCATCAGCCGTCTGCGCCGTGGGCTTAACCCGCTGACCACACCGGGCAAGGATCACGTCAGCCACCGGCTGGCCCGGCTCACCGGCAGCCGGCGCGAGGCAGTGCTGATCTGCTATCTAATCGCCGGGGCCATCGGGCTGGCCGCGGTCTTTCTGACCCAGGCCGTGCTGAGTGAAGCGATTGTCATTGCGCTGGGCGTCTCATTGCTGGCAATCAGCGGCATCTGGTGGCTGGAATTTCGCCGGGGCGGGGTGTAACCAAAGAGGTTTGTAAACACGGATTCAAAGGAACACAGATTTCTTACAATCCCTATTCCTTCGAATCCGTGTTTACAAGAATTTCTTCTTTCTCGCACAAACAACAAGAACCTCACCGGTAAGGTATTAAAATGATCACCAACCGGCAGGAACTACATGTGACGTTCGAGCGCATCACGCGCTTCCAGAAACAGATTGCTTTCTTGCGTCAAACGGAGACGAATCCTGCCAACTATCGCGCATCTGCGGCGGGATTTTTGGCCGAGATTGACCGTATGCAACTCGAAGTCCGCGACTTTCTGAGTTTGCATCCTACAGAACTCGCCGCAGTTGTCGAACGCGTCTAAACGGACCCAACTTTCAGGAGAATCTATTTTGAAACCGATTCCATCAACCCGTCCTACCGTCTCTGCGATCCGCTGGATCGCCTCTCTCCTCCTGCTGGCGCTGCTGCTTTCTGCCTGTGGCGGTGGGGAAGCCGCGCCGCCAACAGCAGAACCGGCCGCACCGGCCGCGGCCGCACCGGCCGCGGTCGAAGCGCCCGCACCCACCGACACGCCAGCGTCCGCGCCGGGCGCGGCTCTGCCCGTGCAGCCCGCCGGTGCGGGTGCGGCCTCCCAACTGGAACCCGCAGCCCGCAACAGCATGTACACCGCGCCGCCGGAGATGAGTATTGACCCGGCAAAGGTCTACTACGCCACGCTGAAAACGGAGAAGGGCGACATCCGCGTCCAGCTCTTCGCCGACCGCACGCCCGTGACCGTCAACAATTTCGTCTTTCTGGCCCGCGAAGGCTTCTACGACAACACCACTTTTCACCGGGTCTTGGCGGACTTTATGGCCCAGGTCGGCGACCCGACCGGCACAGGCGCGGGCGGCCCCGGCTACCAGTTCCGGGACGAATTCGTGCCCGGTCTGGGCTTTGACCGGCCCTATCTGCTGGCAATGGCAAACTCTGGCCCTGGCACAAACGGCAGCCAATTCTTCATCACCTTTGCCCCCACCGATTGGCTGAACAACCTGCACACAATTTTTGGTGAAGTGGTCAGCGGTCAGGAAGTCTTGGCCCAGATCAGCCTGCGCGACCCCAACAGCAACCCGGCCACACCCGGCGACGCACTGCTCACCGTCACAATCGAAGAGAGTGACGTGAGCGAGCTGCCCACACCCACGCCGCCACCGCCCACGCCCACGCCCTTTGCCCCCAGCAGCATCGCGCCCAGCGATCTGAGCGGCGGCGACAAACCCCTGGCCCAATTGCCCCTGGCAGAACGCAGCGGCTACTTCAACAGCGCGCCGGGGATGGTGATTGACGCCGCGGCCACCTACAGCGCCACAATTATCACCTCCAAAGGCGCGCTGACAGTGACGCTCTACGCCGCCGAAGCGCCCACGGCAGTCAACAACTTTGTGCTGCTTGCCAGCCTGGGCTTCTATGACGGCACACCGGTCAACGAAGTGACGCCGGGACAGGCGCTGATCATGGGCGCGCCGGAGAACGTTCCGAGCAGCGACGCTGGCTACTTTTTCAGCGCCGAAGTGGGCAGCACGCGCACCTGGACCGCGGGTGCGTTGGCCTTCCTCCCCTCCCAGAACCCGTTGACCGGCGAACTGGTCAGCAATTCCAGCCAGATGCTGATCGCCCTCGTTGCGCCGCCCGCCGAAGCCACCGCCCAACTCGGCTTCTTCGGCGAAGTAGTCGAAGGGATCGACGTGCTGAACAGTCTGGTCAATGGGGACACGATTGTAGAAGTGCGGGTGGTTGTAGAGTAAAGAAGATATTGGGATATTGGGATATTGGGCAGTGACGATGTGCCGTTAAGTGGGATTGGGTGGTAAGTTCAAAATCAATTGCCCACCCTTAATTTTGACAAGTCCCTCCACGTCACTAACGAAATACCCAATATCCCAATATCCCCCCACTTCCCCACCGGGAACATTCCCGCCGCCTTTTTCGTCCTGGTACTCACGACAGGGGGCGCATTTAGCAGTTAGGGGAGAGATCGGGGAGGAAGAGTGAGTCGAAGCGCCCATTGACCCAAGCCAGCCGGAGATGCAACAAATGATTGAAGCCGTCTTCGCTCCAACGCATGCCAACGCCTTTGAAGCGTTGCTGAATCAACC
>CAMDEX010000258.1 GCA_945897075.1 Litorilinea aerophila | reverse complement strand
AAATAGGACGCAGATGACGCTGAAAAGATTGATTGACGCGGATAAAATCTGTGCAAATCTGTTGTTTCTGCGAAATCTGCGTTCCTGTTTTCGTTCTTATCAGTGCCCCCAGGCTTGTCGCCTTCCTGGAAGGTGCAAATATCCAACTGTGGCAGGGAGAGAAAAGAAACGTGTGTATCCAATGAGCAACAAACGACAAATCAACTATTCGATAATTTTGTTCATCTTCGCCACGCTTTTGATGGCGGCAGGCAATAGCTGGCCCGCAGTCTTGGCGAGTTCTGGCGCAGTGGCCCCCGATTTGGGTACAGCGGCGCGCTTTGTGGGCCTGGCCAGCTCGACGTTGACCAATACCGGCCCGGGTGTCTTTGTGGGGGATGTGGGGACAAGCCCAGGCAGCGCGGTGATTGGCTTTCCGCCCGGCACGCTCAGACGCGGAGCGATATACGAAGGCGGTCCGGTGGCCGCCCAGGCGCAGAGTGATGCCACCCTGGCCTACAATGCCCTCGCAGGCCAGCCGTGCAATACCAATTTGACCGGTCAGGACCTGGGCGGAATGACACTTGCGCCAGGCGTCTATTGTTTCAATACGTCGGCTGGTTTGACGGGAAACCTCGTTCTGGATGCTCTGGGCGACCCGCTTGCGGTCTGGGTTTTTCAGATGGGGAGCACGCTCACCACTGCATCTGCCTCGACGGTTGGCGAGATCAATGGCGGTCAGGCCCTCAACGTCTTCTGGCAGGTCGGCAGCAGCGCGGCTCTGGGCAGCGGCACGCGTTTCCACGGCAATATCCTGGCGGATGCCAGCATCACCCTGAATACCGGTGCCACTCTGATCGGCAGAGCTTTGGCGCTCAACGGCGCGGTGACGATGAATACCAACAACACCCCTTCCCCCATCGCCAACACCCCGCTATTCGAGTTCTTTTATCTGCCACTTATCACACGCTGAGAGTACCAGAAGTGGCTCCAGTGAAAAAACCGAGTTTTTCTCGAAAACAGCCGGGTTCTACAGGAGTGAGTCGGCGTTAAAAACTCGGTTTTTCAGAAGTTCGACTTTTGGCAAAAGTCGAACTTCTTCTCAGACGGGGAGGCTAACAGGAACGTATGGCGCTCTATCCATCACCACAACCGTATAACTGGACATTTCAACGCGTGATGGGGGCGACACTCGTCTTTGTATTTGTCGTCCTTAGCTTCTGGCTGCTCTACCGCTTTCACCAGGTCGTTTTCATCCTGTTTGTCGCCATCATACTGGGCACGGTGATCCGGCCTGCCGTAACCTGGCTACATCAGCGCGGGCTGCCACGCACGTTGGGGGTCATTCTTGTCTACACCCTGCTGCTTGCCCTGCTGATTGGCTTCGGGCTGCTGCTCTTTCCGCTGATCGTCGAGCAAGGCACAACGATTGCCGCGGCTGTGCCGGGGTATTACGAAGGCCTGCGCGATTGGTTCGCCCATTTCCCCAATCAATGGATTCGGCGCTTGGGTGGCTTCCTTCCCGACAGCCTCGCCGGCCTATCAGCCCAAGAGTCAATCCAGCCAACGGGGGAGGAGATGCTGGATTCAGCCGGGCAGGCGCTGGGCTATCTGACATCAGCGGCCAACACCCTCTTTTCGGCTACGGCTCTTCTGCTCTTGGCCTTTCACTGGACGCTCGATGGGCCGCGCATCATCCGTTCAGCGCTGCTGCTGCTGCCACAAAACCAGCGCGAGGGCATCAGCGAACTGATTGCGGCCATCGAAAGTAAGGTCGGTTTCTACATCGCCGGACAAAGCGTCCTTTGTCTGATCGTCGGCTTCCTGGCGCTGGTTGCCTATCTGCTGATCGGCTTGCCCAATGCTTTGGTGCTGGCGCTCGTGGCGGGCTTGCTGGAGGCTGTGCCGATGGTTGGGCCGTTGCTGGGCGCCATCCCGGCTGCGGCCGTTGCCTTGTCCATCGCGCCTTCCAAGTTGGTCTGGGTGATCGCGGCCTCGCTTGTGATCCAGCAATTGGAAAACAGCCTGCTGGTGCCGCGCGTTATGCGCAGGGCGGTGGGGGTCAATCCCTTCGTCACATTGCTGGCGATTTTTGCCTTTGGCTCGCTTTTCGGCGTTGCCGGCGCGCTGATGGCAATTCCCATCGCCGCCATTCTTCAACTCTTCCTGGATCGCTTCGTCTTTCAGCCAGCCGCGCCCGCAGCGGAGCTTGCCTCCGGGCGCGATTTTGCCAGCCGCCTGCGCTATGAAGCACAGAGTCTGGCCCAAGACCTGCGCAAGCAGTCGCGACTCAAACAGGGGGGATCGGGCCGCTGGGTCAAGCAGACCGAGCAGATGATGGACGAGATCGAGGCGATTAGCACCGACCTCGACGCTCTGCTGGCCCAGGTCACCCCGGCAGGTGGCGCATGACAAAGCAAACGATCCGGTTGGCCGCGGCGGTGATGACCACATTGTTGACGCTGCTGGTACTCTGGCAATTTCGCACTGTCGTCGTCTATCTCTTGATCTCGCTCACGCTGGCGGCAGCCCTGCGCCCAACGGTCAACCGCCTGGCCGGGCGCGGCTGGCTGCGGCGCGCGGGCTGGATTTTTATCTATCTGGTGGCGCTAGGCGCTTTCGGCTTCTTGCTCTTCCAGAGCGTTGAGATCGCATTCGTGGAGATTCGGCAGTTGGCCCAAACCGTGTCGGTGCAGGATGCGTGGGGGTTGCCGGGATGGTTGGAGGGCAGCTCGTTCCAAGCCGCACTGGGGGCGCGGTTGCCCGCGCCGGGTATGATCTTTGAAGCTGTGACCGGCGACGAAGGCCAACTTGTGCTGCCGGCCATCCTCGGCTTCACGCAGGGCATCGGCGAAATCGTCAGCGGCATACTCATCATTCTGCTCTTGAGCATCTATTGGAGCAGCAATCAGACCCATTTTGAACGGCTCTGGCTCTCGCTGCTCCCCTCTGACCAGCGCAAACAGGCGCGCGAGATTTGGCGCATAGTCGAGTACGACATCGGCGCTTACCTGCGCGGCGAGGTCATCCAAAGTTTGCTGGCCGGGCTGCTTTTGGCTCTGGGCTATTGGTTGCTCGGCTCCCCCTACGCAGTCTTTCTGGCGCTGACCGGCGCGCTGGCCTGTCTGATCCCTGTGGTGGGGGTAGCCCTGGCGGTCATCCCCGTGCTGTTGGTGGGGCTGGTGAGCGGCGCGCAGTTGAGTCTGTTGACCGTTCTCTATACGCTTGTCGTCTTGATTGGTCTGGGTGTCTGGCTCAAGCCACGGCTTTTCCAGCGCAGATGGGACAATCCGATTCTGACCGTTCTTCTGCTGGTTGCCCTGGCCGACGCGTTTGGGCTTGTCGGCATTGTTATTGCGCCCCTTTTGTCGGTTGTCTGCCAAATCCTGTGGAGCCGCCTGGTCAGCCGCCCCACGTTGGCGGGGGCCGCGGCCCAGATTTCCGACCTCAAAGAGCGGCAAGCGGTCGTGCTGGCTGGCATCCAGGCACTGGAGGAAGCAGCTCCGGCATTGGTGACCAGCAGTATGCAGCGGCTCGCTGATCTGATCGAGAAAGCTGAACCCATCCTGCAAGCGGAAGTAGGACGGGAGGACAGGAGGAAGGGAGGAAGGGAGGACAGGAGGACGGGAGGAAGGGAGGACAGGAGGAAGGGAGGACGGGAGGACAGTGAGCGCTGATTGAGTAGCCGAGTCTGCGAGGCGTATCGAAATCAAGCGAACGGGTCTACAAGAAGATCACTCGTTAACCCGCTGGGTTTCGACAGGCTCAACCTAAAGGTTTCGATACGGCTGGAAAAAGCCCCAGCCTACCCTTCGACAGGCTCAGGACAACGCTCAACCTGCGCTAGTCCTGTATGGTTACTTCCAAAGTATAGTTTTATTGGTAGGGGCGCTTGCTTGCTGCGCCCGTCTCTTGCATACCGGGCGCAGCAAGCAGCGCCCCTACAGAGAAAATCTTTATCTGTAAAACTATAGAAGAAACAGACGATGAGCATACCCAGAATGACGAAAAATTTGGCACAGCTCAGGCAGCGGGGCATCTACCGCGCGCGCAGGCTGGATGAGCGTACACACGGCTGGTTATGGTTGTTGGGCGGCGCAGCCAGAGAAGCATTGATGCCCGAATCGTCGGTTACGGCCGCGGCGATTGCCTACTTTTCCCTTTTTTCTCTCTTTCCCCTCATCCTCTTGAGCATCGCCATCGCCAGTTTCAGCCTGGGATCGTTGATGGACCAGCATCTGGTCGTTCGGCGGCTGGAGTTTATTACGCCAGCCCTGGGCCAGTTGGTGGGCACCAATATAGACGAAATCATCCGGGCACGCGGCTCTGTGACGATCATTGCTTTGCTGAGTCTGATCTGGTCGGCTTCTAACATCTTCAACATGCTTACGGGGACCCTGCACAAAATTTGGGACGATAAACACAGTCGCCCTGTCTGGAAGCGGCGCGGCCTGGCCATCCTCTTTGTCCTGATCTTTGTTGGCCCCACGCTCTTCCTGGCTTCGTTTGCCAGCAGCCTGGTTGCCAACCTGCGCACCTGGTTGCCCGACTCAATCATTCCCATCGGGGGCGGTGTCAGTTTTGGCGTGGCGATTTTGCTTGATATTGCCCTGTTTCTGGTGATCTACATCCTGCTCCCCCATGCAACTTCGACCTGGCGCGAGATTTTACCCGGCGCGATAGGGGCCGGTCTGCTCTGGGAGCTGGCCAAGAAAGCCTTTTTGTTCTTTGTTTCCACCTACATCTCCGTCTCGAATCTGGTCTATGGATCGGTGGCCGCCATTTTCGCCATCCTCACCTGGGCCTACCTGAGCGGCATTATCTTTCTTTTCGGCGCGTACGTAAGTCTCTTTTTCTACCAACGCAAGCAGCAGCAGCAAGAAGCAGCGGCCCTACTACAGGAGAAAAGCGTATGAGTGAACCCTATGACAAGCAGTCGGACCCGACGAAGCTACGCCCAATGCGGGCCAAGCTCATCTTCAACCCCAGCGCAGGGGCAACCAGAGGGGCACCGGTGGGCATTCTGGATGTGATCCACGAGATGCAGGTCTGGAAGATCGTGCCAGAGGTCTTTCTGGTGGAGGAGGGCTGCGACCTGGCGGGGGCAGTGCGCGACGCGCTGGCGCAGGGAATCCGACTCTTCGTCATCTGCGGCGGCGACGGCACGATTGCTGCCGTCGCCGGTATGTTGGTCAACACACGCGCCAGCCTGGGCATTGTCCCCAGCGGCACACAGAACAACATCGCGCTCAGCCTGGGCATTCCAGCGGATCTGCGGGCAGCCATCGCCCTGCTGCGCACAGGCCGCCGCAGCCAAGTGGATGTGGGTATGGCCGTCTGCGGGGAAGTGAGCAGACCTTTTCTGGAAATCTGTTCGGTGGGGCTGGGTTCGGCGCTTTTCCCGGCTGCCGACGATCTCCTGCACGGCAATCTGGCCCGCATCGGTGATTTCCTGTCAACGCTGGTCACTTCCCCGCCTGCCGAGATACATCTGGTGCTGGACGACGAGCAGGAGGTAGACGCGCTGGGGCACGCGGTGCTGGTCGCTAACATGCCCTTTACGGGTCTCCATCATCAGGTTGGCTCTGCTGCCGCGTTCAATGATGGCTTGTTGGATGTGCTGCTCTTTGCCGACCTCTCCAAGCTGGACTTGCTGGGCTATATGTTCAAGGGGGTGGGGACAGAGGGTGCGCCAGACCCACGCATCCAGCGTTACAGCGTGCGCCGGGTTGACATCGACACCCAGCCCGCCATGCCGATTATGGCGGATGGCAACGCCTTGGGAGAAGGGCGGGTGCGTATCGAGGTGCAGCAGGGCGTCCTGGCCGTGATGGTGGGCAAGCCGACGCCAGAGACGCAGCCCGCCCCCGGCGCGCCGCTTGAGGCACAGACCGATGCAACCACCGCCTGAACGGAAACTCCCGGTCGCTGACGCTCCCGGTGCGGTCTGGGTGCGCCTCAATCGCCCGTTGGCTTGGGTGGTGGGTCTTGCGCTTGGCCTGCTCCTCTTCCTGCTCTGGTTGCCGCCCTATGTGCGCATCTACTTTGGGCAGCGCCTGTTGGCCCAGCCCGTTCTGGCCAGTATGACTGTGGGCTTTGGCTTGCTGGCGCTCTCCCTGCTCTGGTCCACCGGCCAGCGCGTGGACGCCTGGGCCTTTCTCTTCTTCAACCTGCGCGGTCATCGCCCCTCCTGGCTGGATCGGTTGATGCGCGGCTTCACGCAGATCGGCAACGGTCTGGCCGGAGTGGCGCTGGCCCTGATCTTGTTTTTTGCTGGGGTTCGTCTGCTGGCCTATGAGATGATCCTGGGCACGTTGACCTTATGGCTGGTGGTCGAATTGGTCAAAGCTCTGGTAGACCGGGGGCGGCCTTTCATCCGGGTCACACAGGCGCGTATTGTTGGCCGTCGGGAAGGCGGGCGTTCCTTCCCCAGCGGGCATACCAGCCAGGCTTTTTTTATGGCGACGTTGCTGGTCGGCTACTTCCAGCCTGGCGTCTGGGCGCTGGGGCTGCTCTACGCCAGCGCGCTGCTGGTGGGCATTACGCGTATGTACGTGGGGGCGCACTACCCGCGCGATGTGCTGGCGGGGGCCATTCTGGGCAGCGCCTGGGGTCTGCTGGGAGGGATCGTCTACGGGTAAGAAGCATAACTGCTCACCCCCTCCCAGCCTCCCCCAGATTGGGGGAGGAGTCGTCACAGTTCCCTCCCCAATCTGGGGAGGGTTAGGGTGGGGTGGCTCGGTAGTTACCATTTCAACGTCAAAACGACAGAACAGAAAGGGACAAACGATGAGTACGATCACAACGAAAGACGGCACGCAGATTTATTTCAAGGAGTGGGGCACGGGGCAGCCGGTGGTCTTCAGCCACGGCTGGCCGCTCAACTCGGATAGCTGGGAGGCCCAGATGATGTTTTTGGCCGCCCAGGGCTATCGCTGTATTGCCCATGACCGGCGCGGTCATGGCCGGTCGAGCCAACCCTGGCATGGCAACGACATGGACACCTATGCCGATGACCTGGCCGAACTGATGGAAACCCTCGATCTGCAAGAGGTCTTTCTGATCGGCTTCTCGGCGGGCGGCGGCGAAGTTGCCCGCTATATCGGCCGCCACGGCACACAGCGGGTAGCCAAGATTGCGATCATTGCCGCTGTCCCGCCGTTCAGGTTGAAAACGGCGGCCAATCCCGACGGCGAGCCGAAGGAGAAATTCGACAAAACCCGCGCCGGCTCTATCGCCGACCGCTCCCAGTTCTACCGGGATATCGCCAGCGGCCCCTTCTTCGGGGCCAACCGGCCCGGCTCCACAGTCTCGCAGGGCACGATCGACTCGTTCTGGCTGCAAGGAATGCAGGCGGGTGCCCAGAACACCTTCGACTGTATCAAAGCATTCTCCGAGACGGATTTCACCGAAGACCTGAAGAAGTTCGACGTGCCGACGCTGATCATTCACGGCGACGACGACCAGATCGTGCCCATCGGCTCTACATCTCTCCGCTCAGCCAAGCTGGTCAAAAACGCGACCCTAAAGGTCTATGCGGGCGCGCCCCACGGCCTCGCCTACACCCACAAAGAGCAGCTCAACGCCGACCTGCTGGCATTCCTTAGGGGCGGGTAATCATTCGTGAGTTCGTGAGGAAGGCAGCAGCCTATCGGCCTTTGCCTCAGATACACCAAACAGCGTACGACAAAAGCAAAAGGGCCACCCCTTTGGGCGGCCCTTTTGTTATGGAAACCCTATCGTTTGCGCTGACGACAGGCTGTTGCCCTTTTGTTATGCTGTTCTCACGTTTCTCGTTCATCCAACAGGAGCAGGCAAGTATGTTCGAACGGATTTTGGTCCCCCTGGACCGTTCACCGCTGGCTGAATGTGTTTTACCCCACGCCATCGCTCTGGCGCGTTGTCTCGATGCGCAGTTGATTCTCTTGCACGTTCTTTCTCTGCCCGATAAGCAAGACCGGCTGCGCGCGGTGGATTCGCTGGAGTGGCAGTTGCGCCGGGCAGAGGCCAAAAGCTATTTGCACGAAGTCTGCGTGCGGATGACAGAGGCGGGCGTGTCGTGCGTGACGCAGGTGAGCGATGGCGACGCGGCCGAGCAGATCGTGGAGTGTGCGCGCGAGAACGCGGTTGGACTGGTGCTTATCTCCAGTCACGGGCAGAGTGGGCTGAGTGAGTGGAACATCAGCAGCGTCGTACAAAAGGTGATCGTGCGCGTGCGCACCTCGCTGATGATCGTGCGCGCGGTTCAGTTGGCCCAGCCAGACACCGTTACCATCCGGTATCAGCGGGTGCTGGTACCGTTGGACAGTTCGGCCCGGGCCGAATGCGTCCTGCCCCTGGCCGCCGCTCTGACCCGTCTCCCAGAGACGCGGCTTTTGCTGGCCCATGTGGTCCAGCGTCCACAGATGCCCAGACGGACACCGCTCAGCCAGGAAGACAGCGATCTGGCCGACCGCCTGGTGGAACGCAACTTCAGCGAGGCCGGGGAGTATCTCGAAGTGGTCCGTTCTCAACTGCCCTCCGCAGCCACAGAGACCCGGCTGTTGATCGCTGACCACGTGGCCTGTTCCCTGCACGAATTGGTCGACCAGGAACATATCGACCTGGTACTCTTGTCTGCGCATGGCTGCTCCGGCCAGATGCGCTGGCCCTATGGCTGCCTGGTAGCCAGCTTTATCGCCTATGGCACGTCCCCTTTGTTGATCTTTCAGGACGCGCCTGGCAAACAAGACGCGGCTGCCCTGTGCAACGCCAGCGGACGATAGGCTATGACAACCGAAGAGATCACGCAAGAGCAGGCGCGTCCGCTGGAGACGCCGGACGACACGCGTTTCGACAATCTGCGGGAGTGGGCGCATAGGGTGGCCGCCCTGGGCGAAGCCGCGCCCGCAGCCGGTGCCAAGCCCTGGTTGCTGGCAGGCTTGAAGGCACAAGAGGCGTTGCTCCAGCGTACAGTCGTCGCTTTGCGCACTGGCAACAGTGGGCAAGAAGCGCTCTCCCACGCGGCCGAGTGGCTGCTGGACAACTTTTATCTGGCTCAGCAATCACTGCATCAAATAAAGGAGGATATGCCGTGGGCTTTCTACCGGCAATTGCCCAAGCTGGCTGCGGGGCCGCTGCGCGGCTATCCGCGCATCTACGATATCGCCCAGCGACTTATGGCGA
>CAMDEX010000257.1 GCA_945897075.1 Litorilinea aerophila | reverse complement strand
CCTGGGGTGACGCCGAGGACAACGCGGCTATGCTCGTGCGCTTTCCCAGTGCCTACACCATCTGCGAAGGTTCCTGGACGACCCTGGACCACGGCGTCACCCCCGGCCCGATTGTCTATGGCACGACGGGTACGCTGCTGGTGGAGAAGAAGGATTCCACCTCCATCGTGCGCGTGGAGCGGGGTGCGGGCCAGACGACGATCTACGAGGCAGATGCGCTGGAGGCCGGGCGCACAAACATTGCCGAGGAGATGATCCACCACCTGGAGACAGGCGACGCCCTGCACCCGATGTTGGACCTGGACTTCAATCTGGAAGTGATGGCGATTCTGGACGCCGGCCTGCGTTCATCGGCCAGCGGTCAGATGGAGATGGTGGACAACGGCACGTGGCGGCAGGGGTAGGAAGAGGACAAGAGGACAAGAGGAAGGGAAGAAGGGATGACGAGAGTGACCCCTCCCTTCCTCCCTTCCTCCCTTCATCTCTCCTCTGGCAGTGCAATCTCCGGGTGGGCGCGCACCAGGCGCGCCAGGCTCAATCCCAAATCCTCCTGGAATTGGATGGTCAGCCCGCCGTCCACGGGCAGGGCCACGCCAGTGATAAACGAGGCTTCTTCTGAGCAGAGGAAGCGGACGGCGTTGGCGATATCGTCCGGTCTGCCCGTGCGCCGGATGGGATATTGGGCCTCGAAGAAGGGGCGCAGCGTCGGGTTGTGATCCCAGAAGCGCTCCTGCATCCGCTCGGTGATGATGTGTCCGGGGCAGATAGCGTTGACCCGGATGCCCAGCGGCCCCAAATCGGTCGCCATCTGGCGGGTGAGGGCGATCACCCCGGCTTTGTTGACTTCGTAGGCCATTTTGCCGGGGGCCACCAGCAGCCCATGCACCGACGAGATGCTCACAATCGCGCCGCCGCCCTGCTTTTCCATATACGGCGCGGCGTATCTGGCCCCCAGAAAGATTGACTTGAGCACGCTACTCATGGCGTGATCCCAGGCGGCCTCGCTCAGTGTAAGCGCGCTGCCATCCGGCCCATTGCTGCTCCAGGCGTTGTTGACCAGAAAATCCAGCCGCCCCCACAGTTCCACGGCCCGCTCGATCATCCCGCTGATCTGCTCCGTGCGTGCGACATCCACCTCCATTACCTCCGCCGTGCCACCTCCGGCGCGGATGCGTGCCGCGTTCTCCGCCGCGGCGGGTAGATTCACATCCGCAATCAGCACCCGTGCCCCGTCTGCGGCCAGTTTGCGTGCGCTGGCCCCGCCAATCCCCATAGCGCCGCCGGTGACAATAGCGACGCGGTTGTCCAGTGATCCCATAAGATTCCTCTTGGTGTGTGGTGGAAAGTGGTTTTTGTGTAGAAACACCGACAAAGTGTGCGACGAAGCGGGGATTCTGTCAAACCAGGAACGACGCGTGACTCCCGCACCTGACAGGTGCGCAAGGTACGACTACTTGTTGGGCAATTGATCTCTGTTTGCGCACCTGTCAGGTGTGGCGCGCGGTCACTCTTTCTGCCGACTTGCCAACTTCGCCAAAACCCCTATACTGACGACCAGACGGGTATGATTCTGGTAGGGGCATGAGGTGGGGTGGCAATCATTTTCCTGTATAGGCCAAATCTTTCCCGCCCCACCTCGTGCCCCTACGTTGACCCCTGGCGATGTGGTATACTTTCAAGGAGTGAATGATGCCACTATACATTTACCCGAATGTGATGGCGTCCGGCTCTGTCCCGGAAGAATGGGAAGCGGAGCGCACGGGTACGCTCAAATATCCTGTGCGTAATCCCGCTGTCGAGCGTTATCTGCGCGAGCTTCTGCCGGGCCACTGGCGCAAAGTCATCAAACAGGGCAACATCGGAGAAGTCCACTATTTTGAGCACAGTTCCGGGCAGGTCGCCGGTGTAAAATTCCTGCGCCGATAGGCCAAGAAGGCAAATCCCAATGCAACAGACAATCGAACTACGCGCATTGCTTGCGCGCACAAACAATCCCAACCAACAGAGCGCAGCCTTCGCGCTGCTGGGTCTGGGTGTCACCGAATCTCTCATCAGCGGGGCGCGGGGCGCATCCGAGGTGCTGGATGAATTTTTCCATGCAGAGAATTGTCTGTTTGTGAAGCAGGCACTCCGCAGCCGGGCTGCCGATGAATTTATGAGCCGCGGGGTGCAGTTGGCCGATCTCTACGACGCCCTGCCTGTGGCAGAAGCACAGCGGGAGTATCAACGGGAATTGGCGTTGATGCGCACACTCTGCTTGAAACTGTTGGAAAAAGAGCGTATCGCGGCCTGATATCAGCCAGCAGACGCGGACGGTTCGTCGTGTGCTGATTCCGGGAATCGCCCACACGATCTCTGGCTGACAAACAGGTGCCGGGCGATTCCCGGAATCGAGCGGCGCAAGCTAACAGCTTGCGTTACAACGCCAACTATTCGCGCTATCCTCCCATTCGCTGTCACTCCTCCACCTCCGGCGCGAAAGCCAACGCCAACGCAGCCGCGCTGACCGCTTCGTAGACCGCCACAAGCTGGTCGTAGGTTTCCAGGCTGTCCGTGCGGAAGGGGGGATGGCCCAGACGCCGCAGCAGGGCCAGGCGGATGGCGGGCGGGCTGATGTGGTGGTGCAGGTCGGCCAACTGTTTGCTGCGCCCCCAGAAATTGTCAATCTGGGCGGAGAGGGGCAGGGTTGTGGCGCTGTTCTCCTGCAAAGCGGCCACGCCGGCGTAGCCCGCCGCCGGCGCGGCCAGTTGTCGCCGCTCTAGCGCGGGTGGCGCGGACGGCTCGTCGCCCTCGCTGCGCCGCTGACGCATGGCCTGCAAAACCTGCTGGCGATCCCGCCCGCGCAGACGAAAGAGCAGCCAGGGGTCTTCGTCCAACATCTGGCCCATCACAAAGAGCACCGCGGCGACGTGCTTGCAGGGCTGCTCCCAGCCCGCACAGACCGAGCAATTGGCCTCCATCTCGTAGCGGCCGGCGGGCAACAGATGGACGCCCTCGGCCTGAAAACGTTCGTCTATCGAGTGGGGCAGATCACCGGCCAGCAATTGCGCGGCGTAGAGGGCCTGTCCGCCCAGCGCATCCAGCACCCGGTTCCAGGCCGCGTCGTCGTGGGTGGTCAGCAGCACCTCCACGTTACAGTCGCCCAAATCCTGATCCTGCACCTGGGCCGTCACCCGCCCCACCTGCACCTCCAGCGCCGTCACCTTGCCCCGCCGCGCATGGGAACGTCCCCGGCGCATGTCATAGCCCAACTCGTCCATCAGCCCGTGCCAGCGCGCGGACCAGAGCGCGCCCGCCGACGCACTTGTACTGATTTGGGTTGGGTTTAGCGAACCCTTGTCGAACGTAGCGGGTGTGTTTGTCATCAGCCGATCACCTCTTCCTCGATCTCATCCCGGCGCAAAGTCAGCATCTGGCGCAACTGCTCTGTGTCCAGTTCGGAGAGCCAATCCTCGCCGTTACTCACAATCGACTCGGCCAGATTCTGTTTGCTCTCGATCAGTTCGTGGATGCGTTCTTCCAGCGTGCCCGCCACCACAAATTTGTAGACCTGCACCGCGCGCTTCTGGCCGATGCGGAAGGCCCGATCCGTGGCCTGGTTCTCCACCGCCGGGTTCCACCAGCGGTCAAAGTGAAAGACGTGGTTGGCCCGCGTCAGATTCAGCCCCACGCCGCCCGCGCGCAGGCTGAGAATAAAAATAGACGGCCCGCCTGTCTCGGCCTGGAACGCCTGCACCATCTCATCCCGTTTGGTCGCCGGCGTGCCCCCGTGCAAAAAGAGCACATCTCGACCAAAAGTCTCCTCCAAATGGCTTTTGAGCAGATGGCCCATCTCGACAAATTGGGTGAAGATCAGGGCGCGGTCATCCACACTCAGCGCCTCCTCCACCATCGCGGTCAGACGGCTCAGCTTGCCGCTGCGCCCGATCAGCGGTTTTTGCTGGCCCAGATAGTGGGCCGGGTGGTTGCAGACCTGCTTCAGTTTGAGCAGCAGACTGAGCACCAGCCCCCGCCGTTGGATGCCCTGGCTGCTCTCCACACGGGCCATCGCTTCCGCCACCACATCGTTGTAGAGTTTGGCCTGCTCTTTGGAGAGGGGGCAAAAGACGATCATCTCGTTCTTTTCGGGCAGATCGGTGATGATTGTGGGGTCGGTCTTCAGGCGGCGTAGGAGGAAGGGCTGCACCAGACGGCGCAACTCCGCGGCCGCCTCCTCGTCGTTGTAGCGCTCGATGGGCAGGACAAACTGCTGGCGGAAGCTCTCCCGGCTGCCCAGATAGCCGGGGTTGAGAAATTCCATCAGACTCCAGAGTTCCAACAGCCGGTTTTCTACGGGTGTGCCTGTCAGGGCAATGCGGCTGGCCGCGGGGATGCGGCGCACGGCCTGCGTCTGCTTGGCCGCCGGGTTTTTGATGTTCTGGGCCTCGTCCAGAATCAGCGTACTCCATTCGGTCTGCGTCAACAGGTCAATGTCGCGGCGGGCCGTGCCATAGCTGGTGATGACCAGATCGTGGCTGGTCAGGGCAGTGGCAAAGCTCGCTCCGTCCAGCCGTCCGCTGCCGTGATGGACGAGCGCCTGCATAGAGGGTGCAAAGCGTTCTAGCTCGTGCCGCCAGTTGGCGACGACGCTTGTCGGGCAGATGAGCAGCGTCGGCGTCAGCGTCTCGCCCTGGGCCGCGGCCACTAAGCGGGCGTGCAGGAGCAGACCGATGGCCTCAATCGTCTTGCCCAGCCCCATATCGTCGGCCAGACATGCGCCCAGCCCCAGTCGGCGCAAATACCAGAGCCAGCCCGCGCCGCGCCGCTGGTAGGGGCGCAGTGTGCCGATAAAGCCTTCTGGCTCGGCCAACTCCTCGATGGAGCCGGCGCTGCGCAGCCGCTGCAACACCTCTTCCAGCCAGCCTTCGATCTCCACAGTGTCCAGGGGCAGGTTGTCGGGCAGGCTTTTGTCGCCGTAGAGCGGATTGGTAATCCGCCCGGCGAATTCGGGCGGACTACCAGTCCGCCCTACAAAGGATTGGGCCATGCGCATGGCTTGCAGCAGATTTGTCTGCCCTGCGGCCTGGTTGCCCTGCAAGAAACCGCGCGCTGCGCTCATCTGGGCCGGGTCCAGCTCCAGCCAGCGCCCGCGCAGGTTGACCAGCGGCGACTGCATGGCGGTCAGCCCCTCGAATTCGTCCTGATCCAGCGTCTCCTCGCCCAGCGTCAGCTCCCAGCGGTAGCGGATCAGACTGTTCAGCGTCAGTGCGCTCTGCTTGGGCGTGCTGCTGCGCTCGTTGTAGCCGTTGAGCAGATCAACCGGCGCGCGCTCACTCTCCGGCCTATCGCTGAAAAGGCGCAGTCGCAGCCCCAGCCGCGACCGTCCGCGCTGCTGCCACCAGTCGGGCAGGAGCAGCCCAAAGCCGCTGCTTTCCAACAGGGGGCCAATCTCGCGCAAAAACTGGTGCGCCTCGGCGGTAGTGAGCAGAGCTACCTCCGGGCGGGACGCGCGCAGGCTCTCTTTGATCGGCGGGAAGAGACGGCTGGCAATCCCCAGCCCGGCCAGCAGACGTTCCTGGGGCTGGTCAAAGCGCATCTCGCCCAGACGCAGGCTGTGATTTTTCTCCTGCCAGACCTGTTGGGCCGAAACCATCAACGCCGGGTCGGCGCGCGCCTGCAAGAAGTAGCGCAGCAGCCAGCGCGTCGGGTTGTCGGCGTCGGGCGCTTCCAGGGCAAAGGCTACCCGGAATTGGGCATCCGCCGCGGCCACGTGCAGTTGCTCGATCCAGGCCACCCACTCCTGGAAAAGTGTGTGCGCGGGCTGGGGCGGCAGGTTGACCGTCGTCTGGGCCGAGAGCAGGCTTGCCAACCACTGGCGGGCCGGGGAAGGTGTCGTCCTGGGCCTGTCGAAGGGTTCGGCGCTCTGCGACCATCCAAGCTGTACGGGCGCGCTCCAGTTGCGCACGGCCTGATCCACCAGGCTGGCGATGAAATGTTCAGCGAGCTGGCTGGGCGAGAAGGCCAGCTCCAGACTCTCCAGATTATAGGCGCGGCAGATGGGGGGCATGGCCTCGATCAGCGCCTCGACCCGCCTACGCACTATCACATCCAACAACTGTGGCTGCCAGAGGGCTTGGAAGCGCCCGCTGCTGTCGGCCAGCAGAGCGGGCAGCAGATGTTGGCCGGCCAGAACTTCGAGAACAGTCTTGGCCGCGTGACTCCAGAAGCGCAGATCGTTGCCCAGACGGGCGTGGCGCAGGGGCGAACTCGGCTCGGTCACGTCAATCAGCCGCTGGTTGCTCAGGCGGCTGAGGAAGGTGAGCGCGTGAAAGGGTTCGAGGGTCAGCCCGGTGACCTGCCAGGGGGCCAAGAAAACTGCTCCCCCATCGCCGTTGTGCAGCGCGGAAACGCCCTTCTGGAAGGAGCCGAGACGGGTCAGCGGGCGTCCCTGTTGCGTGGGCAGCCAGACCAGCGCATTGCTGGGGGTGCTGTCGGTCTCCTCGGCGGTCGCCAGTTGGCGCACCATCTGGCGGAACTGGCCCACGGCCAACTGGCCCGGGTGGGAAGGGATTTTGGCCGACCTGCTGCGCCCATTGCCCTCGTAAGTCGGACTGTCAGTCCGACTGCCCGCCGACTGGTCGAGACTGCTCTCTTCAGCCGCGGCCGGGGTATGGCTTTCGGCCCACAAAAACAATTGACCGTAGGGAACTTTGGACTCGGCAGGCAGCCAGGCGGCGTGAATGGTAAAAGGCATAACGGGTATTGTATCCTGAAAGGCGCGGCAAATCAAATTTTGGACGCCCTTTCCCACAACAAAGTTCCACCACTTGACAACCGCTGCAACTTCGTTTATACTTCTGCGGTATAGACCTCTGTACGTCTAGTTCGCACAAAACCCCTGGCACTTTCTGTCCCTGCGAGTCTGTATACCACAATCCAGCCAGCAGGGTTCGTGAAGTGCCGGGGATTTTTGGATATCTATGAACAGCCAAATCCTGAGCAAACACACACCGATCCCGCTCTACTACCAGCTTGCCGAATGGATCCGTGAGCAGGTGCAGAGCGGGCAATTGTCCCCCGGCGCACAACTGCCCAGCGAGCGGGAGCTGTGCGAGCAGGCCGGCGTCAGCCGGATGACTGCACGCCAGGCGGTGGCCTATCTGGCGCGCGAGGGTGTGCTGGCGGTACGCGCCGGTGTGGGCACATTTGTGGCCGAGCCGAAGCTGACCCACGACGCGCTGCATCTGCTGGGCTTCAGCGAACAAATGATGCGTCGCGGTGGCACCGTCACATCGACAGTGTTGGAGCAGGCAATCGTGACGCCCCCGGCCGCGGCCGCGGCTGCCCTGGAATTGGTTGCAGGCGAGCGGGCCGTGCGCATCGTCCGTCTGCGCTACGCGGATCAGCTCCCGCTGCTCTTGGAGACGAGCATCCTGCCCCTCTCCCTCTGCGCGGGGTTGGAGGAGGAGGAATTGGCCTCCCACTCGCTCTACACCGTCCTGGCCGAGCGTTACGGGCTGCACCTGCACCACGCGCGCCAGACCTTCCAGGCCACGGTTGCCAATGAGTACGAGCGCCAGTTGTTCAGCGTCGGGCCTGGAACGCCGATGATTCTGCTGGAGGGCGTAACCTATACCGGTCACGGCAGACCCGCCGAGTATTTCAAGGCGCTCTACCGGGGGGATCGCTTCAAATTCACATTGGAAAGCCAGCGCGACAACGAGAACGGCGCGACTCCTGGCCCACCGATGGTTGGTATTGTAATGAAAACTCAACCTGCCTGACTGGGTTGAGCCTGAATAGTCCAACCACAAAGACACAAAGAAGAGAAAGAATCTATCTGTTTCTTCCTTTGTGGCTTTGTGTCTTGGTGGTGAAAACCTTTTTATCCCCAAGAAAGTGAGAAAAGCTGTGTCACAACCGATTCGGATTGGCATTATTGGCTACGGCAGCGTGGCCTCTGGCCCGTACACACGGCAGATCAAACGGATGCAGCAGGCTGGGCAAGCGGTGGAAGTTGTCCACGTCTGCGATGTGCGGCCAGAGCGGCGGCAGGTGGCTCTGGAGCGGTTGGGGGTAAGCAACTTTACCTCCAACTATACTGATGTACTCGAAAACGACGCGGTCGATCTGGTGCTGGTGACGACCTCTATGCGCGAACACGGGCCGGTGGCGGAGGCTGCGCTGCAAGCGGGCAAGCACGTCCTGGTAGAGAAGCCAATGGCAGTGGATTTGGAGATGGGCCAGGAGTTGGTGGAACTCTCGAAAACGAGCAAAGGGCTGCTCGTCTGCGCCCCCCACGTCGTCCTCAGCCCCACCTACCAGGCCATCTGGCAACGCATCCACCGCGGCGAACTGGGCAAAATCCGGCTGGCGCGCGCCTTCTATGGCTGGGCCGGGCCGAGTTGGGGGCAGTGGTTCTACCAGCCGGGCGGCGGCGCACTCTTTGATTTGGGCGTCTACAACGTCGTCAGTCTGACCGGTCTGCTGGGGCCGGCCAAACGGGTGACAGCCCTGGCGGGCACAACCATCAAAGAGCGGGTGGTGGATGACGAAATGATGAAGGTAGAGGCGGTGGACAACGCCCACGTCCTCATAGACTTTGGCGAGGGCGTCTATGCCGTCGTCACCACCGGTTTTACGATTCAAAAATATCGCTGCCCGGCCATCGAACTCTACGGCGACAAGGGCACAATCCAGATGTTGGGCGACGACTGGGACCCGGACGGCTACGAACTCTGGCGCAACGACATCGGCGCGTGGCAGATTCACGAGGAGAGCGACCCCAACTGGCCGTGGACCGACGGTCTGCGCCATCTGGTCGAGTGCATCCAGACGGGTACAAAGCCAGTCATTCAGCCCGAACACGCCTATCACGCCCTGGAAATCATGCTGGCCGCCGAGGCGGCGGGCAAGGACGGGCGGACACGGGAGATCGAAAGCACTTTCACACCGCCCCGCTTTTTCAGCGAAGCCCAGGAACAGGAAGCCGCCCATCTCATCCACGACAGGACCCAGTTGTAATGGCCTACGCACCTTCGCCCCGCCCCACCTTTGCCGAGCCGACCCACCGCCCCTACGCCAGCGTCACCCGCCATCTGTGGGGCGACCCGGAAGCCGGCGAGGTGGCGGATTGGATTTACGCCTCCACTGAGCGCATCCATCACATCGTCTTTGGGCTGGCCCCCGGCGGCTGGTTTCGCCATTCGGACAGCTTCCGCACGATCTT
>CAMDEX010000256.1 GCA_945897075.1 Litorilinea aerophila | reverse complement strand
CACGAACAGGCAATTGGGCGGCAAAACGCCTGTTTGCCTGCCAGAATCCCAGAATTCTGACCATGTAACCCTTTGCATTAGCGGAAAACCAACATATTCATGACATAAATTTGCCCTAATCCACCCCTTTTCCGACAGGCTGCTAGGCGACAACTTCGACGCCGCACTTTTCGAGAGCCACTACAACACCCTCAACCGCAGCCAATACCATCACGTCACCGAGGACAACCAGGATTACCTGGCCTATATGTGTCTGGTCCTCAACAACGGCGCGATTGACTGTGTGGATCTGATGGCCTCCATTGACAACGGGGACATCGAGACCTTTCCCCAGTTTGTGCGCTATGTGGAGACCTGTATTGTGGGCGGCGGGCGTGTCAGCGAGGCGATGCGCCAAGCCCACACAGCCGTGCATACCAGCGTGCAGGCAGGCGACCCGACACCCTTCAAGAGTTTCCGCCGCCAGGAGTTTGTGGCGACGCTGGAATCCATGAACAATCTGCCCGATGACACGCCTATGGCGGAACGGCTGCTACAGGAGATTACGATTACCCAGGAAGTGCGCGAAGCCGGTCTTTGGCTGCGCGAACGGGGCTGTCTGGTCATCTGCCTGAGCGACAAACCGGACGAAGCCTCTGCGCCCAATCACCCGTCCCTGCGCGACCAGCCACCGATCCACCGGGTGCAGACCCACGCCATCGGCGTCAGCATTGCCGATGCCCTGGCTGCTTTGGAATAAGCTGTTCAGCTTACTGACCGCAGCGATCATCGCGTATAGCATTGAGGACGTATGGCATTGCAAGTCAATCAGCGCCCTCGTTAATACGTAACCAGTGAAATTCTTGTTTTTTGGGCAAGAAAAGAGAAATTTTTGTATACACGGATGGAAAGGAAGACGGATTTTTCTGATCTGTGTTCCTTTCCATCCGTGTATACAACCCTTTTTGGTTCTGGCTTTGCCAGGTTAGGTATGGGGGGTGTTGATACCCAATATCCCAATACCCCAATATCCCTTCCTATCCGCCAAACTGCTCCCGGTAGACCCGCCAATGCTCGGCGTAGACATCGGGCGCGATGGCGTGGAGCATCTCCAGTACCCGCTGACCCAGCGCCCGAATCTCCCACTGGGCGGCCTTGTCCACGGCGCGCAGCCAGAGAAAGTGGCTCCAGGCGGCAAAATTCATCGTCGTCACAATGCGTGTCTCGGCCGCGTTGGGCAGCAGGAAGCGGGCATCTTCCTTGCGAATCCCCATCTCGCGCAGCTCGCGATAGGTGTTTTGCAGATAGTCCCAGGCCTCGTCCAGCTTGGCTTTGGCCTCTGGGTGTGCGGCCAGCGCCGGCGGGACAATCGCGCTCCACTCGCCTTTGCTTAAGTCCACGTAGCGCTGGCTCTCCTGACTGAAGCTGGCCAGGCGGTGGCGCACGAGTTGGTGGGTACAGGCCCGGCTGATGCCCTCGAAGAGAAAAGTGGCCGATCCGTGCTGGGTGCGGCTCTCCGTATCGCCCACCATCGGTTGCGTGTAGCCAAGCAGCGTGACCCGCATCCCGTCCCGCTCTGCCGGGCGTAAGCGCGCCAGAGCGATAGACGCCTCAGCCGCTGGGGGAGCCAGCACAATTTTCTCCACCTCGCCCGCAAATTCGGCGTAGACGCTGGGCGCAATTGCATAGAGAAAGGGCAATGCGTCAGTGGCAATCCCCCGGCGCAGAAAATCCAGCCAGACGCGGGTATTGCCGCTGACCACCCAAGCGCCGTCGGCCTCCTGGGTCACTTCGCAGTGGCGGTTGAGCATCCGCCAGCGCAGGGGATCGTCGCTGCCCTGCACGCGCAAGGTGATGACGATATGCTCGATGATATCCTCGTGGCCCTCGCGCACGCGCGCGCTGATGAAGTTGGCTGCTGTGCCCATGCGCTGGGTGCTGCGGTAGCAGACCCGACCCGCATATTCGATGAGATTTTCCTGGTAGCTGCTTTGGCCCTGCCAGATGGTCGCCAGATCACCCACGTCAGTCAGTGCGGCGGGGTCCAACGCGGGATTGGGGCGGGTATAGGCCAGAAGTTCGATGTGCATTGGGTTGCTCTTACTGATTGGAGAGGGTGATCAGTGAGCAGTCATCTGTTCTGCTGCTCTGTCTGATTTTATCACCAATCGGCGCGAAGCCCGAAGAGAGGCCGTTGAATTTGGATGAGTGCAGCGTCGCGCTGTTTGATCTCATCCTTGAACGCGGGGGGAAGCGATACGTTCGCTTTCTCTTTGGCGGGGGAGTAGACCCAACTCTTTTGTTGTTTTGCCATCAGCCTATCCACAACCTTTTCATCATCTTTATATGCAACTTTCCAACCAGGAAAATTTGTGGTGTTTCCATTTCCCGTCGCCGCTCCCCACACCGCCACCAATTAATTTTTTCCCTTCCTCCCTTCCTCCCTTCCTCCTGTCCTCCTGTCCTCCCTTCCTCCCCTCCTCCCTTCCCAAACTACCCACCTGACCAGCCCAAAAACCCAACGCTTGTCTTGGCAATGCAACCGGTTGCTGTGGTATCCTACTGTGCGGGCAATCGAACGACTGCCCGCACAGCAGAAATTTGTAGAATCAGTAGACTTCAGCGGGCGGCTGACAGCCTGAAGTGTCGGGGACGTTATCACAACGGTCTGCTGTCTGCTGTCTGTCGTCTGCCGTCTGCCGTCTACTAAGAATCCCAACGAGGAGCGAAAATGCAGAACATCGGAATCGTCAACGAAGTCTATGGCCTGGAAAAACACGGCATCCCCAATGCCGATACGGTCTATTGGAATTTGCCCACCCCGGCCTTGTACGAGGAAGCAATCCGCCGCCGGGAAGCAGTGATGGGCCATCTGGGGCCGCTGCTGATGCGTACCGGCGATCACATGGGGCGCTCGCCCAGCGACCGTTTCATCGTGCGCGAACCCTCGACCGAGGCCGATATCTGGTGGGGCAAGACCAATTTGCCCTTTGCGCAGGACAAGTTCCAAAGCCTCTACCGGCGGGTGCGCGCCTATTTGCAGCACAAGGAACTCTTTGTCTTTGACGGCTATGTGGGCGCAGACCCGCGCTACCAACGCAAAGTTCGTGTGATCAACGAGCTGGCCTCCCAGAATCTCTTTGCCCGCAATATGTTTATCCGGGAGATGAACCAGGAGAAATTGCGCGCGTTTGTGCCCGATTTCACTGTCATTGATGTGCCTTCCTTCCACGCCGACCCGGACGAAGATGGCACGCGCAGCCAGGCCTTCATTCTGCTCAACTTTGCCGAGCGGGTGGTGCTGATTGGCGGCACGGCCTACAGCGGCGAGATGAAGAAATCCATCTTCAGCGCCATGAACTACCTGCTGCCCAAAGCCGGCGTGATGAGTATGCACTGTAGCGCCAACTACGGCCCAGGCAAAAACGGATCGGACAAAGACGACGTGGCTCTCTTCTTCGGGCTGAGCGGCACGGGCAAGACGACCCTCAGCGCAGCTACCGGGCGCACCCTCATCGGCGACGACGAACACGGCTGGAGCGACCAGGGCATCTTCAATCTGGAAGGAGGCTGCTACGCCAAAGTCATCCGTCTGGACCCGGCGGGCGAACCGGAAATCTATGAGACAACCCGGCGCTTTGGCACGATTCTGGAGAATGTGACCTACGACCCCACCACCCGCCGCGTCAATCTGGACGACGATTCGCTCACAGAGAATACACGGGCCAGCTACCCGATTACCCACATCGAGAGCGCTGACCCCAGTGGCATAGCCGGCCACCCCAAGCATATCGTCTTTCTGACTGCGGACGCCTTTGGTGTGCTGCCGCCCATCAGCAAACTGACCCGTGCCCAGGCCATGTACCACTTTTTGAGCGGCTACACGGCCAAAGTAGCCGGGACTGAGCGGGGCATCACCGAGCCGTCGCCGGTCTTCTCTGCCTGCTTCGGGGCACCCTTTATGCCCCTGCACCCCGGCGTCTATGCCGCGCTGCTGGGCCAAAAGATTGACGAGCAGAAAGCGTCGGTCTGGCTGGTCAACACGGGCTGGACGGGCGGCCCCTATGGGGTGGGGAATCGGATGAAGCTTTCTTACACGCGGCGGATGATTGACGCCGCGCTCAAGGGCGAACTGGACGGCGTGGCGACTGTCACAGATGGGGTCTTTGGACTGGCGATCCCCACCCGCATCGAAGGTATACCGGACAAAGTGCTGCAACCCAAGCAGACGTGGCCCGACCCGGCGGCTTATGATGCCCAGGCGCTGAAGCTGGCGCAGATGTTCACCAAGAATTTTGCGCAGTTCGCCGACGGCGTCAATCCGGAGATTGCAGCCGCGGGGCCGCAGGTGGCGTAAGGAGGTATTGCATAAGGTGGCATAGCCACAAGCCAAAGTTGGTCGGTGAAGCGTGAAACGTGAGAGTATATGATGTGAATTCACGTTTCACGCACCTGACATACATCCCCGTTTCATTCTCCTATCATCCGTCTTTGCCCCAGCGCATACATTCCATAGGCCGCGGCCAGCACCTCAATCGGGTGGCGGCTGGGGATGGCCGTGCCGTGTTCCAATTGCCAGCGACAGGTCTCCGAGTCGCAGGCGGTCAGGGAAACCGGCCCCTGCGCGGCCACAAAATCGAACAACTCCGCGCCCACATCCATACCGATACGGTACTTCTCCACTTTGTAGCCATACGTTCCAGCGATGCCGCAACAGCGGGCGTGGCTCTCGCGGATTTCCAGGTCGGGGATGAGAGAAAGCAGATCCAGGCTCGGTTTGCCCACCCGGTGCGCCCGGTATTGGCAGGGCGCGTGATAGGGCAGGACAAGCGGCTGCCCGTCTGTGCCCAGCGGCTGAAAATCCGTGCGTAGCTCCCCGGCCTCGGCCAGCTCGCGCAGCCACTCGAAGATGTCCCACGTCGCCCCCTTCAGCGCCAGCGTCGCCTCGTCGTGGAGGTCCAACAGTTCCGGGGCCTCTTCCTTCAGCGTCAACGTGCAACTGGTACTCGTCCCCACAACCGGGTAGCCGGCGCGGGCGTAGCCGGCCAGCCGGGCTAGGTTGCCCCGGTGATAGCTCTCGGCCGCGCCAAACTCCCCGTTGGAAAGCAGAGGCAGCCCGCAGCAGTTCTGGGGCGGCACGATCACCTCGTAGCCGTTGTGTTCCAGCACAGCCACCGCAGCCTGACCGATAAAGGGTTCGTAGTATTGGGTGGCGCAGCCATGAAAATAGACGACTTTCTTGGCGGAACGCAGCCGCTGGTGCTTTGTAGCGGCCAGCCAATCGCTGAATGTGCCGTCGGTGCTCCAACGGGGCAGGGGCGCTTGGCTGGCAATCCCCATCACCTTTTCTGCCAGCGCCCGGCTGAGCGGGTTGTGCAGAGCAAAGTTTGCCAACGCCGGGGCAAAGCTGCCCGCCTTGCCCAGCAGTTCGTTGCGCCCCAGCAACCGGTTGCGCAGAGGGATGCCGTTCTGCGCGGCCATCTGCGCGCGGGCGCGGGCGTTGATCTCGGCGATCTTCACCCCGGCCGGGCAGACTTCGTTGCAGACCCGGCAGCCGGAGCAGTAGTCCACCGAATGATCGGGCGCGGCGATCTGATCCAGCGCCCGAAAGCGTTCGGCCTGGGGGCCGGAATACTTCGGCCCCGCGAACTTCTCCGTCACCTCCGCCACTGGACAGTAGCTGGTGCAGATGTTGCATTTGATACACTCGTCCATCGAATTGCCGACGGAGTGCCAGGATGTGTTGTGCATAAAGGGTCTGTTAGTTGATTGGTTGATTGGTTGATTAGGTGATTGGGTTGGCTGCGGGTGTCACGTTTTCGCACGCAAAGCGCCCTGTGCTGATAGCAATCCCCTCCAGACTGCGCTCTCGGATGGGGTCTGCGCCGGCCAGCGTCCCGCCCGCGGCCCACAGATTGGCGTAGACTGGGCTGCCATCGGGGTGAATGGGTTGAAAGTCGTCGTTGACCGCTACGCCCCCCTGGAAAACTGGCTGCCCCGCGCCGTCCAAAAAGTGGGGACGAAACCAGCCGCTGCGCGCCTGGGGGATGGTCAGGGGCAGATCGAAAATGACTTCCCAAGCGCGACCCGTCTGGTCGCTGTTGATCCCTCCGCCCAGAATGCCGCCGGTCGCCAGCAGGAAATTCGTAGCCCGGTGCTTGAGCGGACGGCTGCTCGTCTCTGTCGCCACCCACAGGATGCGCTCCCCCTCTGCGCCGAAATTGATGGCTTCCATCCCCACCTCCACACGCACGCCCATTTCCTCCAACCGGCGGCGCAGGCGCGTGTGCAGACGAATGCCCGGCACGCTGGGTGGCAGGGTGGGAATCTCGCAGACCGGTACACCTGTCGCTTCCTGCAAACGGGTCAGCACAGCCGGGTGATCGTCGCAGCCCAGGATGGCGGGCAGGCCGATGCGCTCGCCGGGCTGTACCAATCGGGCCAGCGCCTCGGCCAGTTGCGCCAACCGGGATGGCTCTTCCAGCACTTTTGCCAATTGCACAGTCGTCACGTCGTGGCGGGGGGTGAGAAGGCTGAGGGGCAGAAAGGCGTGGCGCGCCGTGTGTCCCTGCTGGCCCAGATTCTCGGCGATGAGTTTGGGATAAAAGTCTCGCATCCCCTCTATGCCTACAATCAGTAAGGGCTGGCTGGTGGAGAGATCGCCCGCTGCCTGTCCTGCCGGGGCCAGAAAAGTGGGCCGGGCCGCGCCCACCGGCGACGGCAGCCACAAATTGTCGCCCGCATTCTGTGCGCCGGCGTAGGGCAGACCCAACTCCGCAGTCAGCGCGGTGAAATCGGTCAGCGCGGCGGAGAGCCGATCTGCCCCCAACAGCCGGTAGGGGTGTTCTGCGGGGAGATCGCCAGTCGCTTCCAGCGGACGCGCCACCCCTCTGCCGTCGGCGCTATAGCCCAGCAGATCAATCGTCCCCGCGTGCCAGTGGGTGACGCCCATCCCTGCGGCAATCACTTTTACTGTCTGGCCCGCCTGGGCCGCAGAATAGGCCGCGGTCAGCCCGGCCAGACCCGCGCCGATTATCAACAGATCGTTCATTCGTCATATTCCGTATTGCGTTGTCGTCTACACGACGACGCCATCGGTTCATTCCCGGAATCGGACACCCTGGCTTACACCAGCTCGATTCTGAGCCGCTTGCCAACGGCCAACGCCGCGCGTTCGAGGGTCTGCAAGGTGGCAGAAGGATTGTTGGGATCCAGCAGACGGCTGACAGCCGCGCGACTGGTCTGCATTTTGGCTGCCATCGCGCTTTTGGTCAGTTGCCTGTGTGCCATCTCTTGTTGGATTTGGAAGACCAGCACCCGCTTCCAGGCCGCGGCCTCCACCTCAGCGAGCATTCCTTCCTCGCCCAAGAAGTCGTCAAAATCGCTACCGATATGGCTATTCATTGTCTTGATCCTCCTGTTGTACTGAATACAACCGTCTTTGGATAGAACTTTACTTTGAGTACCAAATTTGGGTCGTTCATTGGGAGGATTGTACCAAAAATGGTTCGCTTCGTCAATTGGAGTACCTAATTCACTATTTCCCCTGATAAAACCCCGTCAGCGGACTCACCGCCTCTGCGTCGGGCAGGTGATCCGCGTTCATCAAACCCAGATAGATCAGTTCGTCCAGCCGCTCCTGCTTCAACTGCCGCCCCCACAGCACGGGCAGCACCCCTTTCCAGCGCTCCTGCAAGAAGTCGCGCAGGAGCAGGTTGGGGTTGGAGACAGGGCTGCGCCGGTTAATGGCCGGGGAGAGGAATGGGGGCCGGGGACTGGGGATTGGGGATTGGCGGCTGGGGATTGGGGACTGGCGGCTGCTCTGGGCCGGTGATTGCAGATGGGCTACTTCCCACTGCGCGGCGTCGGCTTCGCCTTCCAGCGCAAAATCCGGGTCGTGGCTCGCCCGCCCGATTTCGTGGAGGATGCCCACGGCCCGGTAGGTACAAAAGCCCCCCTGACAGGGACCCATCCCCAGGCGCACATCCCGGCGCAGATCGTCCAGCGTGACGGTTGGGTTGCGCCGGGCCGCGTTTTCCACCATCTGCCGCGTCACCAGCTCACACTCGCAGACCAACTGGCCCTGCAAATGCTCCGCCTCCACTTCGTGCAGACGGTGGCCCAGCCAATAGTGGCCCTGCTCGATCCCCGGCACGGGTGTTGTCGCAGTTGTGCAGGCGCGGCGCACGCCCAAATGTTCGCAGGCGCGGTCAACGGTCTTCTCCGCCATCAGCCGGAAGGTCGTCCATTTGCCGCCGGTAATCGTCAAAAAGCCCTGCACGCCATCTCTGGTTTTGTGATCCAACAGCGTCAGGGAGCGGGTGGCGTCGCGACTATCGCCTCTGAAACCCTCCTGGTAGAGTGGGCGCACCCCAGCCCAGGCGCGCGCGATGCGGGCGCGGCTCAGACCGGGGATCAGTTTGTCGCCCTCGGCCAGCATAAAATGGACCTCCTCCGCTGTGATCAGCAGATTTTCCGGGTCGCTCACCTTCTCGTCGGTGGTGCCGATGATAGAGACCGTATGCACAGGCACGAGAATATCGCCGTCGCTGGGCATTTTGCAGCGGTTGATGACGGTATTGACCAGCCGGTGATTGGTCGCCACCATCACCCCTTTGCCGGGGATGATTTTGACGTCCACACCGGCCATTCCGGCAATCTGCCCGGCCCACGCCCCCGACGCGTTGATGACCAGATCCGCGTGGATATGCAGCGCCGCGCCGGAGACGGTATCGCGGACGACGGCTCCAGTCACCCGCCGCTCGCCGTCGCTACCTTCTGTGAGCAGACCGACGACTTCGTGATAGACGAGAATGCGCGCACCGGCCTGGCGCGCGGCCTGGGCGGTGGCGTGGGTAGCCAGAAAGCTGTCCGCAGCGCCGTCGGGCACTGCAAAGACCCGGCTGGTGCGCGGGTTGAGAAACGGCTCGTGGCGCAGCGCCGCGGCCACGGAAATCTCCTGGCAGGGCACACCCGTCTCCCCACAGGCCGCCACGAAGCGGTCCGGGTAGTCGCCTTCATCCTCTGGGGTGACGACGAAGAAACCGCCGGTGTCCTCGATGCAGTGGGTGTGGGTGCGGCGCAGGATGCGGTTCTCGGCGATGCACTCGACTGCGCTGTGGGGGTCCTTCACCACATAGCGCGCCCCGCTGTGCAGCAAGCCGTGATAGCGCCCGGTAGTGCCGTGGGTCAGGTCGCGCTTCTCCACGAGGATCGTAGAGAAGCCGCGCAACGCGGCGTCCCAGGCCACGCCTGTGCCGGTCGCGCCGCCGCCAATGACGAGGATTTCGGTTTGGAGAATTGTGTGGGATGACATAACGGGATTCCGAGACAGTGGGGTTCGTTGGATAGGAGTTAGGAGGTATGAGTTAGGCGCG
>CAMDEX010000255.1 GCA_945897075.1 Litorilinea aerophila | reverse complement strand
CGGTTTGCAACCGCACAATGACGGGACGCGCGAAGATGTGCGGCTGCAAACCGCACCTACAGGAGGAAACATGAACATTCGACGGTATTACATCCCCAATGCAATCGTGTTTATTACGCAAGTGGTCGATCGACGGACGCCCGTCTTTCGCGAGGAGCGCTACGTCGATCTGCTGCGCACCATTCTGAACAATGTCAAGGTGCTGCATCCCTTCATTACGCTTGGATACGTCTTTTTGTACGATCATCTTCACCTGTTGATCCGGCCCACAGGCACAAGCAATTTCAGCGATATTATGCACTCCCTCAAGCCGAATTTTACGAAGGAGTACAAAGACCTGATTGGCGTAACAGGCAGCATGCGGTTCTGGCAGAAGGGTTTCTGGGATCACGTCATCCGGGATGAGATCGATTTTCAGCGCCATCTTGACTATATCCACTACAACCCGGTACGTCATGGCCTGGTGGAAAAGCCCGAAGATTGGCTGCATAGCAGCTTTCGTCATTGGCAGGCACGCGACGCCTATCCCCAAATGTGGGGTTGGTCGCTGCCCGCATCCATTGAAAAATACGATTGGCAGCGATCCGAAGAAGATAACAACGAGTAATTTTCCGTATGTGCGATTTTCAATCGCACATACAAATCTATCCGTAGGTGCGGTTTGCAACCGCACAATGACGGAACGCGCACAGATGTGCGGTTGCAAACCGCAGCCATCCCGTAGGTGCGGTTTGTAACCGCACAATGACGGAACGCGCGCAGATGTGCGGTTACAAACCGCACCTACAAAACCTGCGTAATGACGGGACATGCGAAGATGTGCGGTTACAAACCGCACCGACAAGGAATAAGGAATAATGACAATGGCAACACGCACACCGAAAAACGTGGAAACTCTGAAGCACGACGAGGCCCGGCGCACGAACATCCCCACCGCGGAGTACGAGTCGGTGATGGCGGAGGAGGAGCGCAGCCCCATCCGCATTGCCTATGCACGGCGCAACCGGGATTTGGACCCCCAACTGGTCTGGCGGGGCAAGGACGAGCAGGATTGGTCCGACCTGGTGGTGGCCGCGCCGCCGTTGTACATCCAGGAGAAGGTACACCCGAAGGTGCTGATTGACGATCTGCTGCGCCGTAGCGGGGAGCGGGCCGCGGCCGGGCAGGCAGAGATGGCCGCGCAGTTGGATCTCTTCGCCGACTTCAACGGCATCGCGGAGGGGGCCACGGCCACGGAGTTCTACCGGCACGACGCCAACTGGACCAACCGCATGATCCTGGGCGACAGCTTGCAGGTGATGGCCAGCCTGGCCGAGCGGGAAGGGCTGCGGGGCAAGGTGCAGTGCATCTACCTGGACCCGCCCTACGGCATCAAATTCAACTCCAACTTCCAGTGGAGCACCACCAGCCGGGATGTGAAGGACGGCAAGAGCGACCACATTACCCGGGAACCGGAGCAGGTGAAAGCCTTTCGGGACACCTGGCGGGACGGCATCCACAGCTACCTGACCTATCTGCGCGACCGGCTGACCGTGGCGCGGGATTTGCTGACCGAAAGCGGGTCGATCTTTGTGCAGATCGGGGATGAGAATATGCATTCGGTGCGGTCATTATTGGACGAAGTTTTCGGTATCGACAATTTCGTATCGCTGATTTCATATGCTACAACCAGCGGTTTTGCTTCAAGCAAAGCATTGGCTCGCTCAGGCGATTACATTTTGTGGTACGCAAAAAGTGAATCGCAGCTAAAATACAGGCAACTCTTCGAAGAAATCGATAAATCCGAGTCCAGCACTTACAGATGGCTACTGTTTCCGGATGGCTATACTCGTGGTGTTTCTTCGAGAGAGAGCGCGGGTATTGAGCCGATACCGGACGAAGCAGAAGTATATATGCCCGGGGATTTGAGGTCCCAGGGCGCTACCTTCTCCGAAAACGAGTTCATTTTCAGACGAACCCAGTATGTGCCAGGATCAAACGCACACTGGAAAACTACTCTGACTGGTATGTACAGACTTGCCAAGTCAGGGCGGATACATCTTGCAACAAATAGTATTCGATACATCAGAAAGGTAACGGACTTTGCCGTAAAAGCCAGAAATAATTTTTGGCTTGACACTGCTACAGGAAACTTCACGGATAACAAAATCTACATCGTCCAGACCGGTTCAAAAGTAATCGAACGCTGCATCCTCATGACCACCGACCCCGGCGATCTTGTCCTCGACCCCACCTGCGGCAGCGGCACCACCGCCTACGTCGCCGAGCAGTGGGGCCGCCGCTGGATCACCATCGACACCTCCCGCGTGGCCCTGGCCCTGGCCCGCGCCCGCATTATGGGGGCGCGCTACCCCTTCTATCTCCTGGCCGATTCCAAAGCCGGGCAACGCAAGGAGGCCGAGGTCAGCCGCACGGCCCTTTCCAGCGCGGCCACCTACGGCAACATCCGCCACGGCTTTCTCTACCAGCGGGTGCCCCACATTATGCTCAAAGACATCGCCAACAATACAGAGATCGACACCATCTGGGAGGAGTTTCAGGCGGTGCTGGAACCGCTGCGCGGCCAGCTCAACGCCAGCCTGGGCAAGGGTTGGGAGGAGTGGGAGATTCCCCGCGAGGCGGGCAAGGAGTGGTCAGCCGCGGCCAAAGAGCTGCACGCGGCCTGGTGGCAGGAGCGTATCGCCCGCCAGCAGCGCATAGACGCCTCCATTGCGGTCAACGCGGATCAGGAGTTTCTCTACGACAAGCCCTACGAGGAGCGCAACACCGTGCGCGTGGCGGGGCCTTTCACCGTGGAGAGCCTTTCGCCCCATCGGGTGCTGGTCGTGGACGAGAACGACGAGCTGCGGGCTGCGCGGGGCAATTTCATTGACGAGAAGAAGGCGGGCTACACCGGGGAGGTGGACTTTACACAGGTGATTCTGGAGAATCTGCGCACGGCGGGGGTGCAGCAGGCCCACAAAGCCGACCGCATCCAGTTCAGCGCGCTCACGGGCTGGCCGGGCCACTACCTGTGCGCCGAGGGCCGCTATCTGGAAGGCGAGAACGGCAAGGAGCGGCGGGCGGGCATCTTCATCGGCCCCGAGTTTGGCACGGTGCCCCGGGCCGATCTAGTGGCCGCGGCGCGGGAGGCCGGGGACGCGGGCTTCGATGTGCTGATCGCCTGCGCCTTCAACTACGACGCCCACTCCGCGGAGTTTGAGAAGTTGGGGCGCATCCCTGTGCTGAAGGCGCGCATGAACGCAGACCTGCACATGGCGGATGCGCTCAAAAACACCGGCGCGGGCAATCTCTTTGTCATCTTTGGCGAGCCGGACATCGAGATTCAGGACGCGGGCAACGGCCAGATACGGGTGCAGATTCGCGGGGTGGATGTCTTTCATCCCCAGTCCGGCCAGGTGCAGTCGGGCGGGCCGGATGACATTGCGGTCTGGTTTATCGACACGGACTACAACGAGGAGAGCTTCTTTGTGCGCCACGCCTATTTCCTGGGGGCGAACGATCCCTACAGCGCGCTCAAAACCACCCTGAAAGCCGAGGTGGACGAAGAAGCCTGGGCCAGCCTGCGCAGCGAGATTTCCCGCCCCTTCGCCAAACCGAAGTCCGGGCGCATCGCGGTGAAGGTGATCAACCATCTGGGGGATGAGGTGATGAAGGTATTTGGGGTGCGGTAGGTGCGGTTTGCAACCGCACGTCGTCGGATGCCCCACGTCGTCGGATACCCCAGCATTGTGCGGTTGGAAACCGCACCTACGGATTGGGTGGGCTGATTCCCGGAATTGTGCCGACGAAACCGCGGATCACACATTTGTCGGCGCGGCGGAGAGTGCGGTAGGTGCGGTTTGCAACCGCACGTCGTCGGATGCCCCACGTCGTCGGATACCCCCGCATTGTGCGGTTGGAAACCGCACCTACGGATTGGGCGTGCTGATTCCCGGAATTGTGCCGACGAAACCGCGGATCACACATTTGTCGGCGCAGCGGAGAGTGCGGTAGGTGCGGTTTGCAACCGCACGTCGTCGGATGCCCCACGTCGTCGGATACCCCACGTCGTCGGATACCCCACGTCGTCGGATAATCCCGCATTGTGCGGTTGAAAACCGCACCTACGGATTGGGTATGCCGATTCCCGGAATTGTGCCGACGAAACCGCTCCTCGCCCGCATTGTCGGCGGAATTCCCGCATTGTGCGGTTGAAAACCGCACCTACGGATTGGGTGGGTTGATTCCCGGAATCGTGCCGACGAAACAGCTCCTCGCCCGCATTGTCGGCGGAATTCCGGCTTTGTGCGGTTGGAAACCGCACCTACGGATTGGGTGCGCTGATTCCGTGAATCGTGCCGACGAAACCGCTCCTCGCCCGCATTGTCGGCGGAATTCCGGCATTGTGCGGTTGGAAACCGCACCTACGGATGGTATGGAAGACAAAAGGGGACGAGCGTTGCTCGTCCCCTTTTGTTTTGTCTTTCGTGCAAGGCGAGAACTATCTACTTCTTCCCGATTAAATGAATTGACAACCTTCCGGGAAGGTTTCGATTTATGTGATCGCCGATCCTACGCGGCCAGCCGCGCCTCCGGCATATTCTCCAGCCGGGTCAGCCAGTAGTGGACGTCGAAGCTGTCGTCGCCGGTGAGGAATCGCCACATCTTCACCCGGTTGACTATCTCCAGCCGCCCGCCCGCATCCTCGTACCACGCCTCGCCCCGGCCCAGGATCGTTTGCACATCCGCCACCGCGTTCTGCTCGCGGGTGAAGATGCGCTTGGGGCCGCCGCTCATCGCGGCCAGGTCGTCGGTATTCCAGAGCCGGTATTGGCGCACCACCGGGTTGAGCCGAATCTTGTACATATAGCGCTTGCGGTCGGTCTTGTTTTGCCGCCCACAGTGCCAGATGCCGTGGTGCAGCGCCAGCAGGGAGCCGGCCTTACAGACCATCGGAATTTGCCCGGCGAAGTTTTGGTAGCGGGCGATGTCCATCTCGTTGATGCGCCGGTATTGGCTGCCCGGCACCAGCAGTGTGCCGCCCATCTCCAGGGGCACGTCGTGGGGGAAGTACATCAGTTGGATGTCGAAGTGCATACGAGTGTCAATGATCGAATCCCCGTGCATACCCTGTGCCCTGCCCTCGTGGGGCTGGCGCACATGGATGGCGTGGTGATCGAAGAGCGGGTCTGGCCCCACCAGGCTGTGGACGATGCCCTGGATTTCGGGCATACGCAGCAGCGCGCCGATGGGCGACGGCTCTGGGTAGCAGCGGGAGAGGGGCGTCCCGGCCGGCGCGGCTTCGATACCCCCCTTGTCAAAGGCGGTCATCACGGCCTGGTTGATGGCGTCCGGCACCAGTTCGTCGAAGCGCAGAAAGCCACGGGCCACAAACTCGGCCATCTGGGCGGTCGTGAGCAGATATTTTTTGTCAACCATTGATTGTCTCCAATTTCTCAAAGATGAATTCGTACATCTGAAACGAAGTTGTGTACTCCAGCCCCGGATAGGGCGGGTTGAGTTGGGGGAATTGGATCGCACGCCAGCCATCCAGCAGCGCGTCCAGACCGCTGGCGTAGGGCGGTCTGTCGCTGTCGCCGGTGGTGTGGGCGGCGCGGCCCGTGCCGTCGTAGTGGGTCCAGCCTTTCACCTCGCTGTCCAGGGCCGAGTTGGCCAAATAGAGAATCAGAATTTGCTGGCGTTGTTGGGACATTTGTTCTCCTAATGAATGCAAAATGGGCATACGTTACAAAGATGACGACGGAGGGAAGACCGTAGACGAAGGACGGAAGACGAACGTATGGAACCTATACTTGTTGTTCGTTCGTCCTTCGTCCGTCGTCTTTCGTCTGCGGTCCTCCGTCTCCGCTCCTCCTACCAGGGCAACCGATACGACGGCTCGTTGACATAACGCGTCATCGCCAGGTCCAGGGTGATCTCTGTGGCCGGGGGCAGGTAGATGTGCAGGTATTGACCGCCCACGGGCTGGGTGCATTCTTCGCTTTCCAGCGGAGTCGCGGCGTAGGCGTGCTGGCTGCCGGGGTAGTCGCTGCTGCGCACGGCAAAGCGCACCGAGTCGAAGCGGTGTTCGCCAAAGCCGCCCGCCTGGACGATCAGATTGCGCCCGGCGAAGGGGCTGAGGTTGACCAGGCGGATGACTGTGCGGTCGGCTTCCAGCGTCTCGACCAGCGCGGCCACATCCTCCGGCAGGCCGGGGCGCTGGCGGTCGGCGTCAAAGTAGCGCACCCGGCAGTGCAACAGCCCGCCGTTGTAGATGATCTGGGGCGCGCCCAGCGTCAATTGGATCAGGGCTTCGGTCGTGACCGGGTTGAGCTGCTGCCAGTGGTGGATGCTGACTTGTGTCAGGTCGGCCGCGTCCTGGCGGATCAGTTCCAGACGGCGACAGACCTGCTGGTAGCTGGCCTGCAAAATCTGCTCCGGGTAGTCCGGGTTCTCACCGGCCAGGAAGCGCAGCCAGGGCTTTTCGTGGCCGCCGTCCTCTTTGTTGTGAAAGGAGACCGTCTGCCGCCAATCCACCGGCTCGGCCCGGCGCACACTCTCCACCCGTTCCCAATCGGCCGCGTCAGCCGAGATGTTCCAGATGGCCGTGGGGTAGACCGGGGCCATGGGCTGGTAGTCGAACCAGCCCGAATCGCTGTAGCGGTAGGGGACGAGAAACATACGCGGGTCGTCGCCCAGTGCGGTGAACTGATCCAGCCAGTGCGCGCCCAGGCTCATCTCATCGGCGCGCATCTCGCGCACCTCGCCCAGGGCCATCACCCGGTCAAATTGGGTGCGCGGCAGATCGAGATAGTCGCCGCGCCGGGTGAGGAGAAAAGCGTTGCTGCCGGCCACAGTGGCGGCCATGCCGATATTGTAGTAGCCGTGGGGCCAGGCCCAGCCGTAGAGACCGCCGTACCAGCGTCCGTCCATGTATTCACCCACCTGTCCAGACAGCCCCACATTGTCCGGCAACAGACCGCCATTCTGCGCGGCCCGTTCCACCCAGGCGTCTGTGTACTCCGTCACCCAGCCCCGGTACTTCTCCTCCCCGGTGAACAGGTAGGCGTTGGCGACCAGACTGGTCGCCATCAGATTGCCCACTACGTCGCCCTTGCCCATACGCTCCTGCATCACCGCGCCCATACGCTGGGCCAGGACGGGGTCTTTGAGGTCGTCGTAGTGGTGGATGCCGGGCACATCCTCATAGGGCAGGCCGTAGACCCGCATCCCCGCGGACCAGCCGTAGGTTGGCGGATTTTGATCCGTGAAGCCCCAGGCGGGGCCGCCGCTGCCGTTGTGCGGGGCGCGGATGATGCGCTTTTCCGGGTCGTAGTTGGGCGCGGTCGGGTCTTCGTTCATATACAGCCCGGCGAAGCGCTGCGCCCGCTCGAGGTTGCGCTGGTTGGTGGGGTCGGCCAGACAGAGCAGGTAGAAATAGATGTAGCTTTCGGCTTGGTGGAACTGGTCGTAGCCCCGCTCGTACTCGTTGAGGACTGGTCCCAGGCGGGTCAACTGGCGGGTGATGGCCTCCCACAGCCGTTGGCCCTCGACCAGCAGATGCGCACCGCCGCCCAGCAGATAGAGCAGCGGCCAGTTGTAGCTGCTCTCGTAGAGATCGTCCCCGCCATCGCGGCTGTTCTTCCAGGTGTCGCCCCAGATCAGTTCGCCGTCGGGGTGGGTATATTTTTCCAGAAAAGGGTGGATCGAAGCGTTCATCACGTCAATCAGCTTGCGTTCCAGCACAGCCCAGGCAGGCGGCTGGGTCAGGGGAATGCTGGCGGTGATGGAGGGGTAGACGGGCATGGGTGGAATCTCCTGATGGGCATTGTGTCTATAGCGGATCAGTGAGCGCTGATTGAGTAGCCGAGTCTTCGAGGCGTATCGAAATCAAGCGAACGGGTCTAACAAGAAATTTCGTGTCTACCCGCTTGGTTTCGATACGGCGGGAAAAAGCACCCGCCTACTCAACCGGCGCTGGTCTTGCCGCAATTATAACTCCAAACACTCCGGCAGATGGGTGGTGACGGCCTGGACGAATGTATCCAGTTCCTCCTGGGAGGTGTAAATCTGCACGGAGAGGCGGGCGATCTTTGTGCTGTTCCAGGTGATCATGGGCATCTCGATCTGGTACTGGTCGCGCAGAATCTGGCCCAGTTTGCCCATGTCTGTATTGTCGGGCAGGCGGACAGGGCAGAGCTGGCTGAACCAGTCGAAATGTTCCGGGCAGATCGATTCGGTGTCGAAATGGTCTTCCAGTTTACGCTTGGTGTCCAGGGCCAGGGCGTGGGTGCGGGCGCGCACAGCAGGCCAGTCGTGCTGCGCCATATATTCAATAGCCGCGGGCACGGCCAGGAAGCCGGCGATGTCCCGTGTGCCGAACTGCTCCACATAATCAACCAGGGGTTTGTCCGACACTTTATCGGGGAACCAGCCGTGGCCGACGATCAACGGCTCGATCAGATGCTGCATCTCTGGGCGAACGTGCAAAAAGGCTGTGCCTTTGGGTCCGTTCATCCATTTGTGGCAATTGCCCGTGTAGAAGTCCGCACCGATGTCGTCCAGGAAGAGGTCGCGCTGGCCGGGGACGTGTGCGCCGTCGATGACAGTCAGAATGCCCGCTTCTCGTGCCCGCTTACACAACGCTTCCAGGGGAAAGGTGAGGGCGGTGGGCGAGGTGGTGTGGCTCAGGTAGATGACCCGCGTGCGGGGGGTGACGCCGGCCCAGAGTTCTTCCAGAAAGGCTTCCCCAGCCAGGCGGTTCGCCTCTTCTGGGTCGTTGGATGGGGAGAGGGGCAGGGAAATGGGGTAGTTAATGTAGCTTGCACCCGCCTTGCCACAATTGAACTGCCAGGCGTGATTGCACGCGCCGTATTCGTGGTTGGTGGTCAGCACCTCGTCGCCCGCTTGCAGATAGCTGCGCAGGGAATGGGTGACGACATTCACACCCATTGTGGCGTTGGTGACAAAGGCCAGTCGGCTCTGGTCCGTGTGCAGATAGTCGGCCAAGACGGTGCGCGCCTCGGTCAACAAATCGTGCTGGCGCGACATAAAGCCGCCGGGGTGTTCTTCAAATTCCCGCTGCCACTTCTGGTAGACTTCAAAGACGGGGAGCGGACAGGCCCCAAAGGAGCCGTTGTTGAGCAGCCGCCAGTCGCGGCGCAGAAGAAAATCGTCACGTACAGTCTGTGTCATGGGGTTGGGAGCTTTCCGATGGTTCAATTATCAGTGAAGAGTTATCAGTGAGCAGTTATCAGTGAACAGTTATCAGTAATCCGGTTTCGCTGATGACTGATGACTGTTCACTCAATGTCATTAAGTTAAGGATTTGGTTCTCGCAAACCAGGCCATTCTACTCGAAAACTAGGCCATTCTATCGGATAAATTGACCCAAAACTGGTTCAAAATATCCATCTTCGGTTATTTTCGA
>CAMDEX010000254.1 GCA_945897075.1 Litorilinea aerophila | reverse complement strand
TCCTCCAGGCCTTTTTGCGCCTTTGCTGGCGGGGTGGCGTCGTTTTCGACTCGGCAACGCCCGCTTGACCTCTGCCTTCCTGTCGTCTCTCTTTCCCCCTACCGTCCCTTTCCCTGCCCGTTTCGTACCTTCTTTCAGGGGACTCATTTATAAATTGTGAAAACCTTTTAATTATAGGTAATCCGTAGGTTGGGATTTTTCGGTAGTGATAGGGTAATCACTGCCAATTCTGGGTGACAGCGACTCAGCACCCTGAATTACCTGTTGGATTGCCGTTAATTACAAACGTGGGTATTCGTATGGGGGAACAGTAATTGAATGCAATGCTCGGTTGGTTGGGGGGGACACTCCGTCAAGGGAGGAAACAATAGGCAGTCTATGCAAGTCTACAACAATAGACACCGCCATACGACAGATAGAGAGTTGTATGTTGCTAAACACATCAAACACATAAATTTATTGGGAATGTTCAATGAAGTTGGCTTCAATTAATTTGGCATAACGCATGGCAATTTCGACAACTTCAAGCTTATCTAAATGATTATCGATACCCTTAACTATGACATATCCAATCGCATTGTATCCTTGAAATGAAAGTTCCACTTCAAATATATCTTGAGGTGGAAGACATAAGCTATGGGAAGTTTTTTCAACGTAAAACGCTTCAATACCAACATTACTGATTGGACGTATCTTGATATCTTTACCCTCATCTCGGGGATCTGCTCTAAATAGATCGAGATTCTGTTTTGCCCCATCAGCATCTCTAAAAACAATAGTTCCAGCGTATATTTCGTACAACCCAGAATTTAATTTGCAGCTATCTTTATTACTAGAAGCAATGTAATAACTTGTGATTCTTCTCCATTCTCTGAACCAGCCTGCGGCTTTATCACTACTATCGCCAAACGACAATAGGACAAGATCGTTTGTCAATTCTTGGGGTTCCCCCGTTTGCCAGTTTAGTGGGAAATCTTCTGAGGTAGGTAGCCAATCTTTAGGTGAACCGCTTAAAACTCGTTCATTAAGAATCGACGGTGAAGAGTTAAATCCTGTTGATCTGAGTTCCAATAGAATATCGCCATCATTTTTGTATTGTAGACTAACCTTCTCATAAAGATTTTCCCTGCCCAGAAACTCTACTTCAAATCGTTCGTCTTCAACAAGTCTATATACAGATGTATCATCATCGATCCTTACGATTAATGTTCTTTCATTGGTCTGATCAAAAATGGTATCTACTGTAGTTGAACCTGTAAGAGAAAAACTGCCGAATGGGGTTGCTACTTTACCAGACACCAACACATCTATATTCCCGAACGAATTTACGCTTATTTTCACCGGAATAATTGGTGGCTGATAGGTCGTATCGACACTGGTGCAACCGTTAATAATGAATGATGAGATAATTGCAACCAAGAGAAAAAATCTATTATTCATATTCTGAAACTCCATAAGAGTTGAGTAAAAATTTATTTTATGATTAAGTCTTGTTCATGTTCAATATTAGAATATGCGATAAAATTCTTCTCAATTATTTTTGCATAACTAATGGCGATCTCTGAAAACTCCTTGTAGTCTCTATCGTTGTCAATACCTACAACATGCACATAACCCATGGCATTATAACTCTGAAAAACTACCCCAAAATAAATAGTATTATGCGGTGGTACACATGTACTTTGGCTCTTACCACTTTCAACAAAAAATTTTTCACCAATTGTGTCAAATTGATGGGTAATTTCTTCAGTGTTATCTCCGGCGCGATGGTCATCAACTGTAAAATTCCAATTTTGTCTAGCACCTTCCGAATCTCTAAATACTATTGCTTGAACACTTATATCAAGTAAACCAGAGTTCAGATCGCATATGTTCTGGGCCAGAAACAATTTTTGATAACTTGTGATTCTTCGCCACGATGTAAATGAAGCTAAAACCGTGTCAGAATACACATAATTCTGTGCAATTTCCGAATTCGTAAGTTCTCTGTCATACAGGACAGCCCAATTTTCGGGGAAATCCTTGTATTGTGGAAGCCAAATCTCCGGATCACCGCTAAGTACACGATCATCGCCAGTCCACGATAGAGTTGAAAAAGCAGAAGATTCAATGTGCAAAACTATATTTTGGCTATCCTGATATTCTAAATTCACTTTTTTGAACAGGTTATCACCGCTCTCAAAACTCACTTCGAAATTTTCATCTTTGCCAATCTCGTACACAGTTGCTTCGTTGTCAAGCCGAACAATCAAAATACGATGCTCAAATTGTTCGCCGATTTCATAAATAGTAGTATTGCCAATTAAACTAAACGTGCCGATTGGGGTTACAAACGATCCTGAAATCGACACTTTAATGCTTCCAAAGGCATTGACGCTAACACTAATAGGAATGACTGGTAGTTGATATTCGCCTTGTAATCCACAACTGCTAATAAGCAGTGAGCCAATTGAGGATAAGAGTAAGGCGAAGATTATTTTTGTTCTCATAAGATCAATCCGTGATTATTAAGCCGAATGATTGTAATACGAAATCGTTCCGCATAACTACTTGGTTTTTACACCCAAATCGGAAAAGTCTGTGTAACGAAATCATCGGTAACCCACGCATACAATACCCTTACTCACATTTATCTGCTCAAGCTGATAAATGCAGTATACAATTCCACTTCGAAACAGTCAACCAAGCGTAACCAAAAATCAACAGAAATTTAATCTACCGCCACCCCAGCAACCGCATCCCATTCAGCGTGACCAGAACTGAAGTGCCCACATCGGCCAGGACGGCCAGCCACATCGTCCCCCAGCCCGCCAACACCAGCAGCAGAAAGACGAGTTTGATGCCGATGCTCAGGGCCACATTCACCCGCACTGTCTGCATAGCCGCCCGGCTCAGACGGACGAGGAAGGGCAGACGGCTCAGATCGTCGCCCATCAGTGCAATGTCTGCGGTCTCCATCGCCTGAGCCGTGCCTCCTCCGGCCGCGCCTATTGCGATGCCGACCGTCGCCGTGGCCAGCGCGGGCGCGTCGTTGATGCCATCGCCCACCATCGCGGTTGGGCCAAAGCGCCCCATCAGCTCCTTCAGCGCGGCGGCTTTCTGCTCCGGCAGCAGCCCGGCGCGCACGTCCGTCACCCCCACCCGTTCGGCGATGTGGCGAGCCGTGGCCGGGTTGTCACCGGTGAGCATTACTGTATGCGCTATGCCCGCGGCCCGCAATTCCTCCAGAACGCGTCGGCTGCTCTCCCGCACCTGATCGGCCACAGTAATATAGCCTTGGTATTCCTGCCCGGCGCTGACCAGCAGGGGCGTCTGGCCCAGGCCGGAAGCCGCGTCGATGGCCGCGCACTGCTCCAGTGCGTGGGGCACATTCGCCTCAAAATAGGCGTGGCTGCCCACCAGCACTGGCCGCCCGTTTACAGCGCCGGAGACCCCCGCGCCCACCAGCGCGGTGACACCCTCGGCCACGGGGTAGGGGCTGGCGAAATTTTGCGATGCGCTAACGACGGCCCTTGCCAACGGGTGTTCGCTGCGCTGTTCCACCGCTGCGGCCAGGGCCAACAGGTCGGCGCAGGGGGCGCAGGGTTCTTCGTCCGGGGACGTGCAGTTGACTGAGCGGACAGTTACGACAGCGGGTCGGCCCGCAGTCAGTGTGCCGGTCTTGTCAAAGGCGATGGCCCGGATGCCCGCCATCGCTTCCAGAAACGCGCCGCCTTTGATCAGCACACCGTTGCGCGCCGCGTTGCTGATGGCGCTGATAATTGTGACCGGTGTGCTGATGACCAGCGCGCAGGGGCAGGCTACGACGAGCAGAGCCAATCCCCGGTAGAGCCAGCCCTGGCCTCCGTCGGCTGTGTTCCAGAAGGGGGCGTCCCAAAAGAGCGGCGGCAGGGCCGCGGTGAGCGCGGCCAGCACGACGACCAGCGGCGTGTAGACTGCGGCGAAGCGGTCCACAAAGCGCTGGGCCGGGGCGCGCTGCTCCTGGGCATCCTCTACCATCCGGATCATCCGATTGATGGTATTGTCGGCGGTCAGCCGGGTCACTTCCACTTCCAGGCTGGCGTGGCCGTTGATGCTGCCCGCAAAGAGTTCGTCGCCGGGAGTCTTGTCCACCGGCACGCTCTCGCCGGTGATGGGGGCCTGGTTAACCGCGGACGCGCCGGTCAGCACCCGGCCATCTACGGGGATACGCGCCCCCGGCTTGACCAGAACCGTCTCGCCGATCGTCAGATCAGCCACAGCTACGCTCTCCTCGTGGCTGCCGCACCAGGGACAGGGGCCGCCGGTGTAGGGCGATCCGTCGTCCAGCGCTTTCCCAAAATGTCCCTGGCAATCCATACAGGCGCGCAGGACAATCGCCTCGGCGGGGGCCAACTCCATCAGCCCGCGGATGGAGTGGCGGGAGCGTTCGACGGTGTAGCCTTCCAGCGCCTCGCCCAGGGCAAAGAGAACCATCACCAGCCCGGCCTCGCTATACGCGCCGATGACCACCGCGCCGAGCGCGGCAATCGTCATCAGCCCGTTGATTGTGATCTGGCGGTTGATGCGCAGAGCGCGCCAGCCGCTGCGCGCGATGGGGAAGCCGGCCAGAAGCATCGCCAACAGCGAAGTGGCGTCGAAAAGCCAGTGTTGTACGCCCAGCATCGGCAGAAATTCGTTGAAGATCAAGCCGGGCAGGATAAAGAGGGCGGCGAGCAGGGCCAGCCGGGTTTCCTGGCTGTTCATCAAAAAGCCCAGGAAGTTGGCGGGCGGCGCAATGACAGGCGCGCCCGGCTGCGGGTTGGCAGCCACGTCGTAGCCCAGCTCGCGCACGCGTCTGATCACTGCGTCCTGGCTCACCGCGCCGGTGACGTTCATTTTGGCCGCGGCGAAGTTGACCGAGCAGCTTTCCACACCGTCCAGTCGGGAGACGCCGGTCTGAATGGTGCGCGCGCAGTCGGCGCAGTCCATACCGGTGATGGGGAGGGTGAGGGTGGGGGATGTCGAAGTGTTTGTCATCGTTGATTCGCCTTTGGGTATTGGATAGTAGATTTTGGGTATTGTGTGTAGCTCAACGAAATATCCAATACCCAATATCTTTTCCTACGCAAACAGCCGCCACACCTGGGCTACAGTGAATGTTACCACAAAACCCATCACCACCGGCAGCAGCGCAGCGATGGTCGTCCATTTGGCGCTGCCTGTCTCCTTATAAATCGTGTAGATCGTCGTGCTGCACGGGTTGTGCATCAGGCTGAAGAGCATCAGATTGACCGCGGTGAGCAGCGTCCAGCCGCCTGTCGAGAAGAGCGCGGCGGTGGCGTTGAGCGAATCCAACTCGAACATCACCCCTTTGCCCGCGCCGGCGTCCACCATCCCCGTCGTCAGAACAGTCAGCATTAGAATCGTAGGAATCACAATTTCGTTGGCCGGGATCGCCACGATATAGGCGAGCAGAATCACGCCGTTTAACCCCAGCAGCAGGCCAAAGGGGTTCATCCCGTGGATCAGCCACTCGGCCAGGCTGATGTCACCCACGGGAATGTTGGCGGTCAGCCAGATGGCAGCGCCGGCAGGGGCTGCAAAGACAATCGCCCGCCACAGGACGTAAATTGTGCGGTCAATCAGCGATGTGTAGATCGTCTGCAAAATACGGGGCGGGCGGTAGGGCGGCAGTTCCAGGCTAAAGGTAGAGACCTCACCCTTCAGCACTGTGCGCGAGAGCGCCCAGGAGACGGCAAAGGTCAACAGCACGCCGAGCAGAGCAATACCCACCACCGCGCCGGCGGAGATCAGCCCGGCCAGATGCGCCGGCACCAGCCCGCCGATGAAAATCGTGGCAATCAGAATCTGCGTGGGCCAGCGCCCGTTGCAAAGGGCAAAGTTGTTGGTGATGATGGCGATCAACCGCTCCCGGGGGCTATCAATGATGCGCGTGGCGATGACGCCCGCCGCGTTGCAGCCAAAGCCCATCATCATACTCATAGACTGTTTGCCGTGCGCACCTGCCTTGCGGAAGATGGCGTCCAGGTTGAAGGCGACACGGGGCAGGTAGCCGAGGTCTTCTAGCAGCGTAAACATCGGGAAGAAGATGGCCATGGGCGGCAGCATCACACTGATCACCCAGGCCGTGCCCAGATAAACGCCGTCAATCAGCAGCCCGTCCAGCCACCAGGGCAGGTTGATGGCCGCCGCGATGCCCTTCAGCCAGGGATGGACAATGCCCAGGAGCAGATCCGCCAGCATCCCGGAGGGCACATTGGCCCCGGCAATGGTCAGCCAGAGGACGAAAGTAAAAAGGGCCAGCATAATCGGGAAGCCGAACAGTCGGCTCGTGACCAGTCGGTCAATCGTGCGGTCCAGATCGAAGCGCGCTTTCTGGTCTGGGCGGGTCACACTGCGCTCGGCCAGGCGAGAGGCTTCGCCATAGACCGCCTCCACCCACTCTTCGTGGATGTCGGTGGTCATCTCTCGGCGAAAAGCAGCGACGCTGGCCAGAATCGAGTCGGCGCTGACGGGCGGGTTGCTTGGGGCGGGGCGGGGCATCAGGCCGTTGGGCATCCCCGCTGTAGAAATTTCGACGGTCATACTGCTACCTCCATTTGTTGTGTAAATAGCTGCTGTACGTCGGACTGCCAGTCCGACGTACAATTTTCGTCGTTACCGGTGTCCACCGGTCGTGTCGCCTGATGTGTAAATAGCTGCTGTAGGTCGGACTGCCAGTCCGACGTACAATTTTCGTCGTTACCGGTGTCCACCGGTCGTGTCGCCTGATGTGTAAATAGCTGCTGTACGTCGGACTGTCAGTCCGACGTACAATTTTCGTCGTTACCGGTGTCTGCTGGTCATGCCGCCTGGTGTGTCAATTGGCGTTGGGCCACGTCCGGCGTGCCGCTGATCAGTTGGCCCAATTCGCCGCTGCGTACAGCCTGCACAATACTTTCGTCGCCGTCGAGCAGACGCAGTGCCACCCAGCGGGCGTTGGGCAGGCCAGGAAAGGCACTGATTAGCTGGGCCACGAGCCGGTCCAGCGCGCCTTTGATGGCTTTCGGCTCCTTCTGCATCCGGTAGGGTTTGCAGGTCACCTGGCCGGTGGCGACTTCGTGGACGGCCTGGATCAGTTCGCTCAGCCCTTCGCCCTGGCGGGCCGCAGTGGGCACAACCGGCACGCCCAAGTCGCGCGCCAGGCGACGTTCGTCGATCTGAAATTTGTGGCGACGCGCCTCGTCCATCAGATTCAGACAGACGACGGCCCGCTCGGTGATCTCCAGCGTCTGCAAGACCAGATTCAGGTTGCGTTCCAGACGGGTGGCGTCCACCACCACAACCGTCACGTCGGGCTGGCCGAAAAGGATAAAATCGCGGGCGATCTCTTCGTCCAGGCTGGTGGCGAGGAGCGAGTAAGTCCCCGGCAGGTCCACCAGTTTGTAGCGTTTGTCGGCGTAAAGAAAGCCACCCTCGGCGCGGGCGACGGTCTTGCCCGGCCAGTTGCCTGTGTGCTGGCGCAGACCGGTAAGGGCGTTGAAGACGGTGCTTTTGCCTGTGTTGGGGTTGCCGGCCAGGGCGACGACGTAATCCCAATTCTGCATATCCACGCCCAGCTTCAGCAGCGCGCCGGCGTTGTGTACGGCGCAACCGTCGCAGCTACCGGCGTGGGCAGAGGAGAGGGGGATGGGTTCGATCTGTATTTGGTCGGCCATCGGGTTTGTTCCTTTTGTAGTTGAAGTGCCGGGGACTTTCCGAAGTCCCCGGCACTTTTAAGTGCCAGTGATTTCCAGACGCGGCAGCAGACGCGCCGTGCGTTGCATATACGCGCGATAGGCGTCGCCAAAATTGTCAATCATCAGCCGTTCTTCAAATTGAATCCGCTGGGCCACCTGCAAAGCAGTCATCCCAATCCAAACCGCGCCCACGCACCAGTTGGCGGAAATAAAGAGCGTTGACCCCAGAATGAGCAGGAAAGCCGTATAAATCGGGTGTCTGACCCAACGATAGGGACCATTCATCACCAGTCGCTGTCCGGTGAGAATCTGCGGCGCGTCGCTCCAATTGCGGCCCAGCGTATTGTGCGCCCACTGGAGCAGCGCAAAGCCCAGAGCGGCGATTGCAAATCCGGCCCAGCGCAACCAAACCGGGAAGGGCAAGGCGGCCCAATCCATCCAGCGCGGCAGAAAAACCGCCAACGCCGTGGAAAGTAGTCCGATCAGCGCCAGCAGATTCGCGGTGCTGGTGGCCGGGCCGGGCGGCTGCGCGCCCGCTTCTGCGGACGCATTCTGTCCAAACTTTCGCGTGTAGTAGCCCCGATGGGCCACAAACGCGACGATCAAAAAAAACAGACCGATGCGGAAAATGCTCTCCTGCGCCATTGCCTTCCTCCTATCCGCCAACCAGCGCAGCGTTCTGTACGGAGCGTTCGATCAAAATCATCTGCGCCTGATCCTTGCGCAGGGCGATCAGTGTATCGCGTACCCGGTAGGCTACCGGGTCTTGCAACGGGCTGGACATGGCGACTTCGATGCGTACACCGGGCAAGATGCCCAGGTCCATCAGCCGACGGCGTTCGGGGCCGCGACAGGCACGCGAGACAGCCACCACTTTGGCCTCTTCGCCCAGGTGTAGACTGTGCAAGGGCTGTGCGCCGCGCAGCGAGAGGGCGTTGTGATTGCGTACAGGTTGCACACTCACATTGACGGCCAATTGGGGGGCCAACCTATGTTCTTCGCCCTCTGCCACAAAACGCAGGTAGCCGTCGGTCTTTTCCAGCAGTTGCAGGGCCATACCGGGATACAAGCCCTCGGCTATCAGTTGGGCATAGACCAGCGGCGGTTCGTCTTCCAGGTGGACGATGCGCAGCATTTCGTCCGGTTTGGCCTGGGTGAGGGCAAAGCTGGGCCGCGCTTCCACGCCCTGCTCGCCGGGGATGGGATCGCCGTGGGGGTCAAAGAGCGGGTGGCCCAGACTGGCGGCCAGGGCATCCAACGCGGCCGGCGTCAGGCTGTGTTCCTTGCGCTCGGCCTGGTTGTGCCAATCGGTGGGGGCCAGACCGGTCTTGTCGGCCAGGTGGGTCTCCCAGAGGCGGTGGGCGCGCACAACATGCAGGGCCAGGGCCTCGCCTTTGGGCGTCAGTTCCAGCCCACTTTCCCCGTAAACGACCAGCGCCATTCCTTCCATTGCACCGATCAGTTCAGCAGCGGCGGCGCGGTTCAACTCCAGCGCGCCGGCCAGGGACTCCACAGTGGCGGGAATGGCACGCTGGCGAAAGGTGAAGATATGCTTCAGGCCATCTTCGATCAGCACGCGACGCTGGCGCGGGTTGATCTTCCAGCGTCGCCAGAAGGGTCCACGCCCAGACCAGAAGCCGGTTGCCAGGAGGCCACCAATCACGACGAGCCAGAATAGGGGTTGGGTGAATATACTTTCCATCCAGAGAACTCCTTTGCAAATGCAGGGGCGCTGCTGGCTGCGCCCGTCGCGTAT
>CAMDEX010000253.1 GCA_945897075.1 Litorilinea aerophila | reverse complement strand
TGACGAGGTTGTGAAAGCCTCGAAAATAACCGAAGATGGATATTTTGAACCAGTTTTGGGTCAATTTATCTGATAGAATGGCCTAGTTTTCGAGTAGAATGGCCTGGTTTGCGAGAACCAAATCCTTAACTTAATGACATTGAGTTGCGTCCCCGCATAATTCACGGGCGGGTGCAGACCGGGTACCGACGCGCTGGCCAGAACCGTATCCACCAGCGGCGCGGATTTGTCGTCTTCGGCGGGGAAGAGCCAGAGTTGATTGGTGCGCAGGTCAGCGGTGGTGATATAACAGGGCAATTTTAGGTCAGCGTAGGTGCGGGCAAGGGGGTCCAGATGGGTCGCAATCACCTGCCGTAACTTGTCCGACGGGTAGAAGCTGTCCTCGCCGCGCAGAAAACGCCAAGCCATCTGCAGATAGTTGCCGGGGTAGACAGTGCTGAAGGTGGCGCTGCGCCAGACTGCCGCCAGCCGATCCGTGGCCGCGGCTGTGCCGTCCGCGGCCAGATAGACGGCGTTGAGCGCGCCCGCCGATGTGCCCACGACGAGATCCGGGAAAATGTTGTGGGCAAAGAGCGCCTGCAACGCACCCACCTGCAGCGGCCCCCGGTTGCCTCCCCCTGTGAATGCGATAGCGATCATTGGAAAGTTCTCCTTTTGCAGAAAGAAAGAGGGACACGGATACCCACGGATTTACACGATTTCCACGGATTCAATCGAGCCGCGCAGAAAAAGAGTGGCCCGCACAATCTCAATGCCGATCAGTTTGCCTTGTGCGTTCAATTCGGCGGTCACATCCGGCGACAATTCAACGCTACCGGCCTCCTCCTCATCGGCTATCGCCAAATGCAGAACATCTTCCTTCTGAAAGTAGATCATTCGGGGATTATCCACTCAGTACTACCCCCCGATTTCTGGTACAGACAAGTTACGACAAATTTTCTTGACGAGCTGATTGGAAATTTCCGTATGGCGTGGTACAGCCTCAACGGCTCCTGTTTTGGGATCACACCACAAAGAGTGTGCCCCGCCCTCCCGCTTAAGGTAGCACCCGTGCTTACGGAGATGTCGTAGCAAAGACTCGCGCTTCATTGCACGACAACCATTTCTTTCACAGCCTCAGCAGGAACCCCGCGCAGCACATCTTCCCGTCGATCTTCGAGAATGAGAGCAATGGCTTCGCCAAGACTTTCGCGGCATTCCTCAAGTGTGCGCCCTTGTCCATTTGCACCAGAAATTTCTGGACAATAAGCAATGTACCAATCTCCATCTCTTTCGATAATTGCCGTGAATTCGTTATACATAGAACATCTCCTATCAGCAGAACTTGCGGTGATGAGTACCACACGAGGATATTGTAACACAGAGCGAAAAATGAGCAACCGCACTTTGTCGCTGACCTCAACCCACAAAAAAGCCCGGCGGGTCATCGAGACCCGCCGGGCACATACGACAACCAGCCTCAATCCACGGAAATCCGTGACCTTACGTTCCTGCCTTTGCGCTTTCCCCAGGCAAGGATGGCCGCGCTACGCAAGATTCTCAGGCAATATCAAGCGACAAAGTGCGTTCCAGTTCTGTTGCCGTGACCAGTAGTACACCCAAGCGCACTGCTTCTGCCTGGAGTGTTGGCGTAAATCCTTCGCGGGCAAAAAGGGCGTAGTCTGTATGCCAGCCTTCAGCGACCTGGGGCATACGCTGGCTACGCTGCATAAGACTGGTCAATACAGGCAGATCGACCAGCCCAGCGCCCCATTTGGCCTCGCCAACCAGAAGTTGTTTCTGGCGCGCGCTGGCCGCCACAATATCCAGTTGAACGCCTTGACCGCGCGATTGTCGCCAATAGGAGCCAACAGTTTCAGGCTGGAAAGAAAGCTGGCCGCTGGCGCTCGCTGGCCAAATCCATTCGCGGCATAACTCTTCAAAGAGATGGCTGCCGATAAAACTGCGCAACTGGGCGTAAATTTTATCTATGGCGGCCTGCGCATAGCCACGTTCGATGATGGAAAGGTGAGGTACCAAGAAGCGGTAGTAGAATCTTAAGAAGTGATCGGAGACATGATAGCGTCCGCGTCGGCTATCACCCTTCGTCAGGATCGGATCACGACGTTCGATCAACTCCAACTCTTGCAGCACCTTAAGATAATGACCGAGGCTGCTTTCACCGACACCCGCCATCGTCGCAATCTCGTGCCAGGTGTGAAAGCCAGCCGCAATGACCGATAAGATTGATTCATAAGTCTGTGGCTCCTGCAATTGCTCCTGCAAGATCAGGGCCGGGTCGGTCAACATGATACTGCCAGGGCCAAGACAATCTTCGCGCAAGGCTGTCACGAAATCTGGCGTGTGGGTGAACCGTTCCAGATAGGCGGGTATGCCGCCGGTCACGGCATAGATGGCGATTCGTTCGGCCACGCTGCGTTCGGCAAAGAGTTCAAGCAGGGCTGCATAAGGCAAGGGGCGCAGACGCAATTGGGCAGTGGCACGACCGTGCAAAGGGGCATTGTAGGCAAAAATTTCACGCCCCATCATACCCAGCAGAGAACCCGTGAGTATCAATTTCAGCCCGTTTACTTTGGAGAGCCGGTGATCCCACATCTTTTGAAAGGTGCTGGTGATGGGTCGCTCATTGCGGATCAGGTAGGTAAACTCGTCCAGAACCAGTAGATGCGGCGTACCCGTCTGCTCAACCATTTCGGCCGCGTGTTGCAGCGCAGCTTCCCAAGAAGGAAAGGTGAAATCAGCCGTCGGCGGGCCAGCAAAGCGTGGGTCATAGCGCAAGAGAGCTTGTGAAAAATCGCGCAGTTGGTAGAAGGCGCTGTGGGTGGTCGCCATCCAATAAAAGGCATTGGGGATGCTGTTGCTCTCCAAAAAATGGCTCACCAGACTGGTCTTGCCCACCCGTCGCCGACCAAACAGGATGAAGAGGCCAGCCCCCTCTGAGCGGTAAAAGGTGTTCAATGCGCGCATCTCGCGCTGGCGGTCAATAAATTTCACGGTTTGGCCCGGTTCTCATTTTTGTGATCATCAGCGTATGCACAATAACATTGTATGCACAATGATTGTGCATACAATGTTATTGTGGAAAGTGAGCATTGTCAAGTCCCGTCGAACCCAATCCGTGACAATCCGTCTCTACTCAGCCGGGAACGCCGCCATCTCTGGCGGCAAGCGTGCGGTTGCCGCCAGAGATGGCGGCGTTCCCACTCCTTTTTTCAATCCCGGCCCAGCAGCAGATCGAGCATCCGTTGCCAGAAGGAGGGTGCGGCGGTTTCGACAGGCTCAACCGACGAAACCGGTGTTGCCGCCGGGACGGGATCGCTTGTCCCGTCCAGGACAATCTGCACCGCCTGGCCGTCAATCACCAGCACCAGCGCCGGGGAGATTGAGAGCCACTGGGCCACCCGTTCGTCTGCGGCCAGGGCGAAGTAGTCGGCGCTGCCAAAGACGACCCGGCGTGGCGTCATCCCCGCGTCCAGGGCCGTGTCCACCCAGAAGGGATAGAGCGTGCCGTCGGCGGCCTGCGCCTCTCCCTGCTGCGCAAAACTCTTGCCCGCCACAAAACGCACCCGGCTGTCCTGCGGCGCGGCTGCCGCCTCGCTCAGTTGCGAACGGGCTTTGCTCGCCTCCACCGCGGCCATCCCGGAGGCATCTGCATCCGCCATGCGTGCGATCTGATCCCGACTTAGCTGGTATTGAACCACCGGAGAGGCGGCCATCGGGCTGGCAAAGCTACTCTCGCCCCCCGCGGGGGCACGCACGGCCATCTCCGGCTCCTCCACCAGATAGCTGGTATAGGGGGTGACGATGCCGTATTCCAGACTCAGATCGATGATGGCGTCAATCGTCTCCGGGTTGGCTCCGTTGCGCCGCACAGCCGTCAGCAGGCTGCCGATCTTGCGCGTGGCCCACAGCCGGGCCACGGCCGACTCGCCGCCGCCCTCCACCAGTTTCAATTCTGGGTAGTCAAAGGTGTAGGCCGCCCCATTCACATCGCCACGCAGGGTCACGCGGAGCGTTCCCCCCGCTGTGTAGCGCCCCACCCAGACCAGTTGCCCACCAGCAAAGAGATCGGGCAGGGGGAAGGGGTAACTGTCGCTCACGTCCAGCGTTTTGGCGGCGGCGTCGGTGAAGGCAACAGAAATGCCAGAGAGTACAGGCGTACTCACCCCGGCGTAGAAGCTGCTCACCGCCTCGTCAATCTGCTCGTCGGGCTGGACGTAGCTGCTGCGCCCGCCTAAATTGTAGCTCACTTCGTCCAGCAGGTCGGTATTCACGTCGTAACCCACGCCAAATGTATACAAGCGCAGGCTGCGTCCCGCGGGCGCGCTGCGCTCGGCATTAGCCACAATTCGGTCGGCGTTCTCCTCGCCCTGTGTAGGCAGGCCGTCGGTCATAAAGAGGACGTAGGCCGGGCGGGATTTGTCATCGGGGTTGTCCAGCAGAGCCAGCGCTTCCAGCAGCGCCCGGTTGATGTCTGTGGAGCCGGTGGCACGCAGACGGTCGATCCAATTGTGCGCGGTGGCCCGGCTCTCCGCATCTGCCGTTTGCAGTTCACCCTGCCAGCGATCTACACCGGTGCTGAAGCTGATGAGGTTGAAGCGGTCGCCGTCGTTGAGATGATCCACCACAAAGCGGGCCGCGTCCTGGGCCTGGGCCAGTTTGTCGCCTTCCATCGAGCCGGAAACGTCCAGCACCAGCACAAGATCCCGCTCCACCACTGCGTCGGCTGCTACATCCAGGGCTGGCGCGGCCAGGAGCAGGAAGAAACCGTCCTCGCCCGCGGGCTTGTAGGAGAGCAGATTGACGCCCACCGCGCTCTCGTCGCTGCCCCAATAGAGGGTGAAATCGCGCTGCTGGGTCGGGTCGCTGGACTCAAAACCGATCAGCGCGGCGTCGTTGCCCGTGCGCTCGATGGCGACTTCGTGGCTGGGGCTGTAGAGGGTACGCAGACCGGTCTGATCGGCCAGTTCCACATTCACGGCGACGGTGGCCGCGGGCTGGCGTGTTTGACGGCTGCCCAGCGGCACAGAAAAGCGGTGCAGCCCGTTCTCCAGCCAGACGATCTCCCGGTAGGTCAGTTCGACGGTGCGGCTGCTCTGCGCGGGGATGGGGAAGACGCTGGCCTGGAAGAGGTCGCGCCCGACATATTCGAGCAGGGCCGGGTCGCGCTGCTGGCGCACAATCTCCTCGTAGATGCGCCGGGCTTCTTCCTTTTTGAGCAGTTTGCCCTCCAGCACCTGGCCGTCAACGGTCATCTGAAAGTCGCTGATGGCCGCGTCTGCGGGCAGGGGGAAGATAAACGTACCCTCCTGCATCTGCTCCGAGCTATTGCGGAAGAGTTGCGTTACCCGCACCGTCGCCACCGCGCCGCTGATGGCCGCGTTGACGCGGTGGCTTTCCACTGTCACCGGGCTGACCGGCGCGGGTCGGATCGGTAGGATCGGTTGGAACGGTGTGGGGGGCGGGTCAATGATAATTCCCTGCGCGGCGGCGGGTAGGGCCGCGACGAGGAATATGAGCAGAGAAAGCAGAATTGTGGCGACGGATCGCTGTGGGTTATAAGGATGGGGTCTCATTTTCTTCACTCCTGGAACGACAGTTGCGGCACTGTTTCCAGGACGAAGGAGGCGGGGTGAATGTTCCGAGGCAGAGGAGGGACGCAGATTGCGCAGAAGAGAGAGATTTTCATCTCAAAACCAGCGCTGATCAATTCAAATCATGCAAATCTGCGTCCCGCTTTTCTCACTTCAGATATTTGTCAAAAAAGGCGATAGACTGGGCCATCGCCGCGCCAAAGTTGGCCGAAATGTTGTGGTTGTCGCCGTTGTAACGGTAATACTCTACCTCCCCACCCACCGCTTCGATCTGATCCGCCAGAACGTCAGAATACTGTACAGGCACGCTTTCGTCCCCCGTGGCGTGATGGAGTTGGATCGGCCCGGAGAGATCGGCCAGATAGGCGTTGGGGGAAATGGACTCCCAGAAATCCGGGTTCTTGTCCGGCGTGCCATAGGCGGCGATAAACTCATCCCGCCAGCGCGCGAACCATTCGGGCACAGCCACCCCCTGCAACTCAAAGCGGTTGAGCAGGTCGGGATAGGAAGCGACCACCCCGGCCCAGATGACCCCGGCTTTGACCGTATCGGTGACAACCATCGCACGCAGCACAATCGAGCCGCCCATCGAATGACCCCACATGCCGATACGTTGCGCGTCCGCGTCGGGGAAACGTTGCAGCGCCACCAACGCGTTGAGTACATCCGCCGTATAGTCCGGGTTGCCGTGGCCGCTGCGCGCCTCCCCTTCCGAGCTGCCGTGCCCCCGGTAGTCGGACTTGAAGGTGATGTAGCCGTTACGGGCGAAGCCGTCCTGGTAGGCGACGTAACGCTCGGTGGTGCGGTAGATTTCCGGGGGGATGTGGCCGTGGTTGAAGAGAATAATCGGCCAGCCCGTAGCCGGTGGCGTCCCGTTGGGGACGGTCAACAGGCCGTAGATTTTGAAGCCGTCGGAGAGATGCGACGCCACATAGCGCCGGTAGTTGCTTCCTGCCGCCAGCGTCTGCTCAATGACGATTTCACTGCCGGGATAGGCGCGGGCGCGCATATTTTCAATGACCAGCGGGTGATCCGCGGCAGGGATGGGCGTGGCCGTGGCTGTCGGCGTCAATACCAGACGGGCTGCTGCTGTGGGTGTAGCCGTAGCTGGGCGGACAACCGGTTGCACCGCAACCCCAGCCGTGGCAGGAATGCACACCTGCTGACCCACCCGGATCAGCCCCGGATTGTCGATGGGCGCGAAGCGGCTGTCCGTGGCCGCGGCCTGATTCGTGGCCGCCACAATCGCTGGGTAGGCGGCAAAGCTGCCCAGATGGCGACCGGCCAGCACAGAGAGCGTCTCGCCCGCCTGTACCTGCACGACCAGCGCGCAAGCGGGTGGGCTGGTCTGCGCGGCGGTGAAAGGTGCGGTCAGTAAAATGGAGAGCAGCGCCAGGGGAATAATTATGGCTATGCGAATCTTGTTTGTCACAGACAACCCTCTAATTTCTATGCAGGAACAGTGCCAACGAGAAAAATACCTGCGGCTATTGCCCCCACAGCACTTGTTCGACTTCGCCGCTATAGGCGGCCACATCGACAATCAGATCACCGCCGCGTTGGTTGATGTACTCTTTGGGTCCATAATTGATACGCCAAATCATCACATCGTTTGCCATGCGTTGCGTAATGGTGAGCAGACTCTCCGCAACATCAATGCCCAACGCACTGGCGCGTTTGTTGGCTGTCGCGAGTACATTTGCCAAAGTCACCGCAATCTCGTCCTGATAGACTTCTGCGGTCGGTTTGTCAGGCACGTTTTACCCCCACCCAGCCTCCCCCGCAGCGGGGAGGAGCAGATCACCTGCCTGTCCACCTAACACCATCCGCCCCGCCAACAGTCCCTCCCCCCGCAGCGGGGGAGGTTAGGTGGGGGTGCGATGGCAACGAGGAAAACGCTCGGCGGATTTTCAAAAAAAATCGATCGCCTGACGGCGATATTGGGCAGTGGGGGCGCTACGCCCCCCACACCCCCCGTGCGCCCGGCTTTGCTGCGCGGCAGCCGGGCAAAAGCACAGAGTGCCATCGTTTTCCAGAGTCCAGAGAACAACAGAGTCCATCGGTTCAACTGCCGGGGGAAAGGAGGCGAAACCCGAAGCTCCTGAGCCTGTAGTCTGGGTTGTACCAGTACCGATAGGCGCAACGCACGAAGTCACGGTAGTAGTAGAACGACCCCCCACGCAACACACGACGCTCATTTTCCTTACGATTAAAATCTTCTCGCCCGTCGTCTGCCCGGTATGGGTACTTTTCATACCGGCTGCTCGTCCACTCCCACACATTGCCCGCCATATCATAACAGCCGTAAGGGCTGACGCCGGCCGGGTAGCTACCCACCGGCGTCGTATCCTTCAATTTGTCGTTGAAATTGCCGCGCTGTTCATCCGGAGGCTGGTTGCCCCAGGGATAGATGCGTCCATCCGTGCCCCGCGCCGCCTTCTCCCATTCGGCCTCGCTGGGCAGACGGTAGCGCTGAACGGTCGCTTCGCTCAACCAGCGACAATAGGCCACGGCGTCATCCCAGGAAACGTGCGTAACCGGATGCTCCAATTTTGACCTGTTTTCCTCCCAATTGCGCGGTTCTCTATGACCTGTGGCAGACACAAAGGCCGCATACTCCTCGTTCGTCACCGGGTATTTGCCGATGCGATAGGCGGGCAAATAGAGCCGGTGCTGGGGCGTTTCCCAGTCCTCTGCGTCGCGGTCGATGCGCTTGTCGCTACCCATCCAGAAGTTGCCTGCGCCCACAGTCACCATTTCGGGGACGAGAATCCGTCCCTGGCGGGGCGCGCGGCGAGGCGGCGTGGGTGTTTCCGGTTTGGCTGTCGGCGTCTCCACCGGCGAGGGCGATTCAGCGCTGGGCGACGGCAAGGGCGAGGCCAGGGGCGACTGTTCGATCACCCCGGCGGCCTCGGCCTGGGCAAAGATGCCCTGCCACTGTTCTTTGGCCCAGGGCACCAGTTCGTCGGCCACGACTGTCTCGTAGAGAGCGTCAAAGAGGCGCACGCCCAGCAGGGCCGAAATCAGCGTCCAGACTTTCTCGCGCAGGGCTTTCCGCCTCCGGCGCAGAGTAGGCGTTTCGTCATCCGCGCCCTCCTCCTCTCCTGCCACCGGGGGCGGTTCGCCAGCCAACTCCGTATGGCGTTCGGCCAGCAGTTCTGCCACCCGGCGCAGCAATTCCCGATCTTCTGCAGCCAGAGGCTGGGGCTGGGCCGCGGCGCTCACCAGCCACTCCACCTGTTCGTCCAACTCCGACAGTTCGGTCTCGATGGTGTCCAACCGCTCGGCCAGTTCCGCCCCGTCCAAATCGGCGTGGATGGGCGTCTCTACAACCGCAGGCTGGGGATATTCCCCGCTGGCATCGGCCAGGGCATCCTCCATCTCCCGCGCCGCCAGCCGGGCCTCCCGCACCACAAGACCAGCCTCACGTCCCAGCGTAGAGAACAAATCGCCGAAGAAACGGCGTCGGCCCGGATTGACTGGTTTCTGTTCGCTCATCAGCGTACCCTTTCCCCAATTCTCGTTCACACGCTCCCGCGTGGGAACTCCGCACGGACGCTCCGCGTCCACAACGCTGACCAACCCCCGTAACGCAAGCTGTTAGCTTGCGCCGCCACCCCGACGCAGAACGTCGCAGATGCGTTCCCACGCAGGAGCGATGGGAACGAGATGATTCATCTCGTTATCTCATCATCCCTTCGTCCGCACCGACCAACTATTCGCGCCATCCTCCCATTCGCGGTCACTGATACGCCAGCGCCCCGTCCTCCCGGAACGTAAAGCCCCGGTGCCAGGACTTGAACGGGTACTTCCCCAGCGCCTCCACATTCAGATCAATGCCCAGCCCCGGCTTCTCCGGGATTTCCAGGTAACCGTTCACCAGTTTCATCGGCTCGTCCAC
>CAMDEX010000252.1 GCA_945897075.1 Litorilinea aerophila | reverse complement strand
CCGCGCCCCTACCACCTGTGAATTGCCCAAACGGTCTCTATAGCATACACCCCAACCCAAACTGAGTAAAGAAGCAATCTCTCAATCTGGCCGCCGTAAAGTCGTTTGCCTCTTTGCGCGTTGATGGGTATGATAGACAGCGGAGAGAGTTGCGAGTTGCGAATTGTGAATTGTGAATTGTCCAACCCCAGGAGAACCCCATGAAAATTACCGGCGTGCGTACCCATCTTTACCGCTACAACCTGACCCGGCCCATCGGTGACGCCAACAGCCCCAAAGGCTGGGCCACCGCCAGCCATCTGGCCGTCTTTATTGACACCGATGCCGGCGTCACCGGCGTGACGCTGGGCGGGGGCAGCGGGCGGCGTCATATCCACTCCCTGGCCGAGGAGTTGCTGGTTGGGCGCGACCCGCGCGGTGTGCGTGGCCTTTGGCAACGGATGATCGATCGCGCCTTCAAAGGCAACAACCGGGGCATTGTCAACGACGCCATCTCCACCCTGGATGTGGGCCTCTGGGATCTGAAAGCCCGGCTCAACGACGAACCCCTCTGGAAGACGCTGGGCGCGTCGACGCGGCGGGTGCGCGCCTATGCCAGCGGGCTGGATATGCCCCTCTCCGACGACGAATTGCGGGCATTTTATACGCGTATGGCGTCCAAAGGCATCAATGCAGGCAAGCTGAAGGTAGGGCTGAACGCGGCGGACGATCTGCGGCGTATCGGCATCATGCGCGACGCGCTGGCCACCAGCGGCAAGCAGCCGGAGCTGATGATTGATTCCAACGAATACTGGTCACCCAAACAGGCCATCCGCCACATCCGGATGTTTGAGGAGCAGTTTGATCTCTTCTGGGCGGAGGAGCCAGCCCGCCGCTGGGACTACCGGGGGCTGCGCCAGGTCTCGGAGGGCATTCGGGCCGCGGTGGCGACCGGGGAAAATCTGGATCACGTGAGCGAGTTTATGCCGCTGCTCGCCAACCAGGCCGTGGATGTGGTCGAAATCGGTCGCAACGCGGGCGGCATCACCGGCGGCCTACAGATCGCGGATCTGGCCTATGCCTTCGAGATTCCCGTGGCGGCGATGAATTGCCCCGGCAGCTTTGCCGCCCACTTTGCCGCGGCCCTGCCCAACCACATCTGGATGGAGGTGTTGGACGCGGGCCGGGTGGCGGGCTTTACAATGGACAGCCGCATCGAAGATGGCTGGATCGTTCTGGGCGATTCGCCAGGCTGCGGCATCGTCTTCGACGAGGAGTTCATCCGGCGCAACGCCGTGGAGGATCCGTCCGCCAGCGACACGGGGCTGGCCGGGGGGCGTCGCCAGGGCGCGGCTCTCTACGAGGTGGGAGCGGGGGAGACGCTCTGGGGGGATGAGTGATCCCTCCAGTTCCCTACGCAGCCGTCCCGCAGTTGGCGCAAAATTTGTGTTGCGCGGCCAGCGGCTGTCCACAATTGGTGCAAAAGTGGACTGGGGTTTCCCCAGCAGGTAGAGCCACTTGCGCAACCGGCGCAGTCTTGCCGTTGACGGCCACCGCCGGTGTGCGCGTCTTGCGCAGACGGGCAATTTCCGCTTCCAGCGATTCGTCCAACTGCGCGCTTTGGGGCGCGAGTTTGTCGATCTGTTGCAAATAGCCGACGGCTTGCTGGCGCAGGCGGTTGTTGAAGCGTTGATAATCCTCTTCGTTGAGTTTGCCCACCTGGTGATCAAACTCCAGGTCTTTGATGGCGATCAGTACGCTGTCTTTGCGGCTGAACAGATCGGTAAGCCGATCATCCTCCACCGGCACATCGGGTGCGGCGCGGCTGAGCAGCGGCCACAGAACAAAGGCCGCCGCGCCGCCAGCGATGAGAAGAGCAAAAAGGAGTGTGGTCCAGAGCATAAGGAAACCTTGTGAAAAGTGGCAGGTTGCAAGTGGCAGAACGCTGGTTGAGTAGGCGGGAAACAGCTCCCGCCTACTCAACCAGCGCTGGTCCATCGGGACAGGGACAATTGGAAATACGCAATAGCCGTCTGTTAATCTCCGCCAGCAGCAACCGCAGCGCCCGCCGGCACATTCGTCGTGCGCCGCACAGGATGCGGCCAACTGGCGATCAGTGTGCCCAGCACCAGCACCAGCCCGCCGATCCACATCCAAATCGTTAGCGGGTTGATAAAGACACTGAAGGTGGCTGTCGAACCGCCGCTTTCCCAGCCGTTGAGCACGACGTAGACATCTTCTAGCAGGGTCATACGCAGACCGACTTCGCTGGTGGGCATGTCCGGTGTCTTTGGGTAGAAGTTACGCTTGGGCAGCAGAGAACCGACCATTCTGCCGTCGCTATTGTGAATAATCAGCCGCGCACCAGACTCAGTGCGATTGGCCTCCTCGTGGGTTTCCATCCCAACATAGGTGAGTTCGTAGCCGCCCAACGCTACTTTTGTGCCGGGGGCCAGGGTGACGTTCGTCGTCTGTTGGAAGAATTCGTTGCCAATGATGGCAACCGCGATCATCACCATCCCCAAGTGTACGATATAGCCGCCGTAGCGCCGCCCGTTGCGCCGGATCAGACTGCCCATCGCCACCAGTACATTCTCGTTGTTCGTCACCCGACGGGCCACCACACCCCGCACAAACTCCTGGACGATTGTGGCGGCGGCAAAGGCACAGACAGCCAGCCCCACCGACGGCCAGGGGTTCGGACTGAGGAAGATGGCAGCTACGCCGATTGCCACGCCAGCGATCAACGGCCAGGCAAACTGACGACGCAGCGCTTCCATCCCCGTTCGCCGCCAACCAAGCAGAGGGCCGATGCCCATCAACAGGAAGAGGATCAGAAAGAGCGGGCCATTGACTTTGTTGAAGAAGGGCGCGGCCACACTGATGCGTTCGCCGGTCAAGATTTCGCTGAACATCGGGAAGAAGGTGCCCCAGAGCGTAGCAAATGTAATGCTAGTAAAGATCCAGTTGTTACCCAAAAAGGCGGCTTCCCGGCTGGAATAGGAATCAATGGCCTGCTCATCCTTCAGAAGGTAGAGCCGCTTGAAGAGCAGCCATAGAAAGCCGAAAACGATGAGAATCAGAAAGCCCAGAAAGAGAGGGCCGACGTCGCTGATGGCAAAGCTGTGGACGCTTTCCAGCACACCGCTGCGGGTGGTAAATGTGCCCAGAATGACCAGAAAATAGGTGAGCCAGATCAGCACTACATTCCAAGTTTTCAAAATGCCCCGCTGCTCCTGAACGATGATGCTGTGTAGAAAGGCGGTGGCGGTGAGCCAGGGCAAAAAACTGGCGTTCTCCACCGGGTCCCAGGCCCAATAGCCACCCCAGCCTAGCTCCATATAGGCCCACTGGCTGCCCATCAGAATTCCCGCCGAGAGAAACATCCAGGGGATGAGTGTCCAACGGCGCACGGTACGCACCCATTCGTTGCCCACGCGCTTGCTCACCAGCGCGCCCACGGCAAAGGCAAAGGGGATCGCCAGCCCGACATAGCCCAAATAGAGCATCACCGGGTGGATAACCATCCAGTAATTTTGTAGGAGCGGGTTCAACCCCTGGCCGTCTTCAGGAATAAAGGCGGCCTGCTTGAAGGGATTGGCGGCAAAGACGAGTAGAACGAGAAAGAAGGCGGAGGTGGCTAGGAGCATTGCATTGACATAAGGCATCAGTACTTGCAGGCGGCGGCGGTTGACTGCGCTGACCACCACCGAATAGATGGAAAGCAGCAGCGTCCAGAAGAGCAGACTGCCCGCTTGCCCTCCCCACAGGGCCGAAAATTTGTAGAAATTGGGCAGCGCTTTCTCCGAATGGTTCCAGACATACGAGAGCTGGAACTGGTCGGTGAGCAGACCGTACCAGAGCAACACAGCCGCAATCGCCACCAGCCCGGCCACGGCGTAGACTGCGTGGAAGCTGCTCTGCACAAAGCGCTGGTTGCGCAGTTGCCCACCGGCAAAGCCAAGTAGAACGCCGAACGCGGCAAGGACGAGCGCGGTGACAAGGATGAGATAACCGATGTTGAATAGCATAGTTTATTTCTCTTTCGGTCGAATTTTGTCCAGATAGCTGTCCATCTGGGCCTGGCTGGTGATAGGGCCGATGACGATATCAACGATTTTGCCTGCGGGATCGATGAAAAATGTCTCGGGCACGCCCTGGATGCCGTAGCGCCGGGCTACCTGGCTGCGCAGGTCCGGCCCGCTGGGATAGGTGATGTCAAATTCGGCCAAATAGGCTTTGGCCGCGGGTTCCTGGTCCAGATAGTCCAGCCCCAGGAAAATAATGCCCTTGCCCTGCTCCCGCCGCCAGGTCTGCTCCAACAGGGCGGCCTCCTCGCGGCAGGGGTCGCACCAACTGGCCCAGAAGTTGACCACCACGCCCTGTCCACGCAGATTGTCAAGGTTGATGGTTTCGCCTTCAAAGGTGGTGAACTCCAGCGCGGGGGCCAGCCCCTCGGCCCGGTGTTCGCTCTTGGCTGTGCCCAGGCGCAGGGCCAGAAAGACGATAAAGACGAGGGGCACAAGCACAAAGACGGCGCGCCAGATCAGCACAGCCCTGGATGCTGGGGCAGCTTCCACCGCTGCGTCGGGCAGGGGTTCGGTCATCTCAGTCATAGCGGGCAAGCTCCTGCTCCAGCTTCTGGGAATAGTCATCGGCTGGCACGGCTGATTTGGCCGGTGCTGCCGCCGATGCAGAGAGGGGCCGGAGCATCCGGCGAATGATGAACCAGACGAACAGAGCGCCGCCGAGAAGTCCCAATACCGGCAGAATCCAGGCCAGCCAGTTAAAGCCCTGGCGGGGTGGCTCGCCGAAGACTTGCGGGCCGTACTGTTCAGCAAAATAGGCTTTGATCTCCTCTTCGCTGGCCCCTTCTGCCAGTTTGATGGCGATCATTTCCTTCATCTGGACACAGGCTTTGAGTTCGCAGGCGTCCAAACGCACGCCGCTGCACAGAGGACACCAGAGGCCGCGGGCCACGTCGTTCACCTGATCTGCGCTGATGGCGCTGGTGTCGGGCGTGGGCGTCTGGGCCAGGGCCGCGCTGGTCGTGACAACGAGGAGAAGGAGGAAAATAAGGAGACGGATCAAAGGGATGGAATGGATTTTCACGGATGGTTCTTTCTCTATTTCAGTCTTCTGGCGGATGCCAACCTGCGGCCACCCATAACAAACGGGACTTTACAACAATCGCAGCAAATCAGACAGATCGTAGCCCCGACGACGCAGGATTTCCAAACGATACATTTACCGATTGCAGCATATTCATTTTCCTATTCGAACCGCTCAAAACCGACAAATCGCAAATCACGCGAGGAATTATACCACGAACGCTCTCTGGAATGAACTATCAAAGAAGACTCACCTGTCCGGGAAATGTAGGACGGACTCCACCTGTGTCCGGGCTACGGCAAAGTCAACGAACTGGGGCAGCAAGGGGCGCAGGTCACGCTCCCAATCCACCTCCACACGGGCCAAACCGGCCTGCCACGCATCTTTCGACCACACCAGGTCGTACAGGTCAAGTTTCTCCTGGAGTAGTGCTTCTGGCGGTTTTACGCCCTGATTGACCAGCAGCCAGAGGTCATAGAGGTCTCTGGGCTTACCGCGCACAACCAGCGCCCGCACCTTCTCGGCTAAAAGATGTTCCCGTGAAATCACGGAAAGCACAAATGGACGAATGTCGTCGTACTCGGAGGTGATGAGAATGGATTGGACGGCAACGGTCTCTGGACGCAGATTGGCATCCAGGCGCACTTTGCCTTTGGTGCGATCCCGGCCATCGTAGAGCGGCCCTCTATAGCTCAGGTCCACACTATAGCCCACATCGGTCCGCCAGGGATTGCGCAACTCGGCTTCAATGCCATAGGCAGCGAGACCAGCGATAACGGCCTGCCATTCCATCTCAACACCGGCAGCAGCGAGGCCCGGTGCGTTGAAATCCAGGTCTTCCGAATAGCGGTTGCCCCGGTAGGCCAGACGCAGAGCCGTGCCGCCCTTGAAGATGAGCTTCTGGGCGCGGCTATAGAGCAGAGCAAGGATCAAATGTTGCAGATAGTCTCTTTCCTGGGCATGCAGACCGATGGCGTGGCGTTGGGCCAACCGCTGAATCTGTTGGCGGGTCAACATCAGCCGATTCCTTCCCGGTGCAGTTGCGCGTGCGAAAGATTGACCCGCACCCGCCAGCGGATGTCATAGCCGCCCTCGGCGGGCGAGTGGGGGTCCAGGAGAACTGGTGCAGCAGAAATGGGCAGCCCATCCGCCAAGATGCCCTGCGCAGTAAGCAGATAACCCAGACGGGAAGCCAGGCTGCGGTCGCCCATACGGGCTGCGTAGTCGAGCAACAGGGAGATGTCCAGATCGGGTGTAGCTGCGGCCAGCGCAGCGACTACTTCGGCCATGCCACCGGCATAGCGGGGCTGCTCCAGGCTGTCGATCAGAGCTTTTTCTGGGTCTGCCACCACCACAGGCAGATCGCCGACGGACTCACGGCGATAACCGAAAAATTTGTCGGGCTTGATGGTCACGTAGCGAAAGCGATGACCCTGAAAGGCGACCGGGCGCTTCTTGCGGGTAGTGGCGACAAAGACCGTATGGGGCACCTGTTCGGTCAGGCCGTGGTAGTGGAGAGCCGACCAGTAGGAAATATAGGAGGGGTGGGCCAACTGAGCGGCGATGAAAAGCGGATTGCCGAGTACCCGTTCCGGTTGCAGCCCGACCAGCAGGTATTTACCCTTTTCCACGGCGACGACCAGTCCCTGGCGGGTGAGCCGTTCCAGCAGTGCGTATGCCTGGGGCGCGTCCAAATCGAAGATACCCGCCAGCAATTTGGGGGTCAGATAGAAAATATCGGCGGCGTAGAGGCGGCGCACAACAGAAACCGGGTCGTCCATTCGGCATATTATCCTGAATTGTTCACTCGATTTATATTGTGGGATTGTAGCACGCGTTAGGCCGGGGAGCAACCTGAGCGGACAAGACCTGGCAGGTCTTCCGAGACCTGCCAGGTCTCCTTCACATTTCACGCATCACAGACCGCGTGTCACGTCTACTCCGGGCGGGTCATGCCGGATACATCGACTCCCATATCCTCCAGGCTGTCGTACAACACCTGCAGGATGTAGGCTCCGTTGTGGGCAAAGGCACCCGGGTCTTTACTCACGTACTGGTAGTTATAGGCCGCCTGCAACAGACGCGGCGTCCATGCAGCGAATCCGTTGTCGCGCACGGATTCTTCCGCATCGGCTACACCGTCACCGTTGGTGTCGGTGAAGAAGTAGGGATAGGCTGCGGGGTTGTAGACAATCGCAGTTTCCACCTTTGCCAGGGCGTAGTCTTGCATCGCCAGGTATAGAGTCTCCTGCATTGAAACAATCTCGTGATACAGCCCTTCTTTTTCATCGCCGTTGCCGTTGTAGTCGCCGTAGTTGAAGCGGATGTCGCGAATGTCTTCGCTATCCTCCATTTCCTCGTGACATTCCATACAGGTCGCCTCATCCACCTGTAGGCTGTGGGCACCGTGGCAATCCGTGCAGCTATTGGCGTCGTTGGCGTGATCAAAGAAGCCCACATACTCCTTGTCGGGGTATTGGAAGGCTCCGTTGGCATCCGCGCCAAAGCGGGTTGCGCCGGCCGCGAAGTAGTGGACATTCAGGAAGCGCAGCTTGTCCGATGTGGCATCGGCTTCGATACCCTTCGTCAGTTTAACCACACTCAGCCCGGATTCACGCCCCTGATGGCAGTTCATACACAGATTGGTGTTGTTCTCCTCTTCGCCCGTGAATTCCCGTGCATCTACTGTCATGCCGCTGGGGAACTTGACGCTCTCGACTTCGTAGCGTGTGAATTCGACCAGATCGTTGTGGCAGGTGGCGCATTGGAAACCATTGGCGACGGGTTGCGAGATGTTGACACCTTCTGCGATGTACATAGGCAGACCGCCTGCGCTGTGGCAGCGGGCGCAACTACCGGGTACAGTACCTCGTTCGTCCCAGTAACGGAAGGCGGTTTCCGAACCGGCGAAGTGGCCGGCGTCGATGCGCGACATCGCGGACATATCCACGGCGCTGTCAGCCAACGCCGCGTTCAGATCCATCAGCGAGTCGTACATCAACTGAATGTCGTACTTGCCGCCGTGGGCAAAGGCCCCCGGGTCCTTCTGGTAGGTCTGGTAGTTGTAGGTTGCCTTTACCAGACGCGGCGTCCAGGCGAAGTAGGCTTTTTCGCCGTCATCCACAGCGTCGTTGGCGTTGACATCGGCGAAGAAGTAGGGATAGCTGGCCGCATCGTAGACGAGGGCGGTGGTCAGAACGGTTGTAGAATAGCTCTGGATGGCGCTGTACAGAAGTTCAGAAACGCCCTGAAGTTCGTAATAGATGCCTTCCTCCACATCGCCGTCGCCGTCGTAGTCTTTCATGGAACCGGCCATCCGTACATCTTTCATATCCTCAACTTCGACTACACCCTCGTGGCAGGCGGCACATTCTTCCACATTGACTTCCAGCGTGTGGGCATTGTGACACTCGGTGCAGGTGCTGTAGCCATCTACGTGGGCAAAGTTGCCGTCGTAGGTATTGCCCTCGTACTCATAGCCACCCTTAGCCAGCGTGCCATATTTCGTGGCGGCCGCCGGGAAGTAGTGGATGTTGCGGAAGCGCAGTTTGTCGCTGGTGGTGTCATCGCTCTCCGCGGCCGCATCAGCAATGAACTTATCAATGCTGACTTTGGATTCGCGGCCCTGATGACATTCCATACAGCGCGATTCTGCGCCCAGGCCAGTGAGTTCGATGCCCGACGGCATGACGACGCTGGTTTTGTCCATCGTCACTTCGTTGTGGCAGGCAACACACTCGACCACTTCACCGACCGGCACTGCCAGGTCAACCACACCGGCTTCGCTGCCATCTGCTCCCAAGTAGTCCTGATACCCGGTAGATGAATGACATTTGGCGCAGGAGGTGGGAACCTCTTTTGGATCTTCCTCATTCCAATGGATGAATGCCTCGGCCGTTACATCGGCATGAGGAGAAGCCGCCCATTCGGCCACATTGGGGACAACAAAATCCGTCAGCGGGTCTCTTGGCTCCGGCTCCTGCTGCGGGGCCACCGGCTCCACTCCCAGGCTCTGCTTGCCAATCGCGCGATTAGCGCTCATGGCAAAGACGAACAGCACAACAACACTTGCGAGAAGGAATATCTTTCTCATGAATTGGACTCCTTTCGGGAATCGCTGGTTTTCTCGCATAACTTTTGAAACATACAAAACGACAAACACAGTGTCTACTGCGGTCTAGTTAGCGCTGAGAATCACCCCCTCTCGTATTGCGTATTGCGTATTGCGTGCCCTCACATCAAGTTTCCAATAAGCCGGAGAGGTCACTGCTTACTCCGTACCAGCGAGGAACTAACGCACAAGCGTTAGTCGGTCGGCCAAGCATCTGAAACGTGAAACGTGAGTTTATGTGACGTACTCTCACGTTTCACGTCTTCACGTTTTCGCACGCAAATCGTGGCTCTGCCACCTTACGCAA
>CAMDEX010000251.1 GCA_945897075.1 Litorilinea aerophila | reverse complement strand
ATATTCATTTCGGCGATCGCCTCCTTTTCATTTCTATTTTTTCATTTGCTCTCTGCTTTGTGTAATTTTCACCCATATTCTCTTTCTGTCAACTCTAATTTCTGACTATTATCTTATATGATTGCAAATGTTTTTCTGAAAATCTATAGACGCTGACGCTCTTGCCGCCTGTGACCGTCTGGTTGCGCGCAAACCGGACAGCCAAACTTGGCTTGTGCGTGTCGGATACCCATACATCCATCGCATCGGTGGGCCACGCCGCATCTTGGAGCCGCTATGATCAGTGGTGTAGTGACGGCGGAGCGAGAAGCAGTCGTGCATCTGAAGGTACAAGGCTTGAGCGGACAGGAGAAAGAAATCCAAGCAGTGATCGACACGGGCTTTACAGGTTGGTTGACCTTACCGCCACCGTTGGTTGCTGCGCTTGGCTTGCCCTGGCTAACGAAAGGGCAGGCGCTGCTTGCGAATGGTCAAACGGAAACGTTTGATGTGTATGTAGCAACACTGCTTTGGGATGAACAGTCGTTGCGGGTCATGGTGGATGCGGTCGACACCGATCCACTGATAGGAATGTCGCTTCTGTTTGGCTACGCCCTCCACATTGCGAATATAGACGGCGGCAGCGTGACCATTCAACGCATTGCCAACCCCTAAGCTGCAAATCTCGGTAATCGCCGCCGGGGATCGCCGAATGTCCCGGCGCGTATGCGGCGAGAACCCAACGGGGCAGCGGGGCGTGTTGGGTGAATGGCTGGGCTGCTGGCGGGATATTCGGTGTCCCAGGGACGCCATTCACCCAACTTACGGTTGGCGGCGGGATATGTATGGGTGACTCAGACAGCCCCCCGCTTGACATCCCCATAACTCACCAGCCGAATCCCCCGCGCCGCGACAATCTCCTGCACGCGGCTGTCGGTCCAGGCGTCCACCACCCCCTGACGGTCCACAGCCACCCCCTCGTAGCCCACATGCCAGACGGCCCGGCTCTCGTGGGTGTCCAGACAGGGGTGGTCTACGTGCAGCCAGCGGCCTGGTTGGAGTGTTTCGAGATTCTGGCGCAACGCTTGCACCTTCTCTGTTGAAGATAGCGTCTGGCTGTTCTCGCCAAAAGCCCGGAAACGCTCGAAGCCGTGAGTAGGCAGGTCCACGCCCAGCCCGTACTCCTCAACCAGCCCATCCACAACACCCTGAAAGTGTGGGTTGTCGCGCAGACCGCCCATGTGAAAAGTGGCGTGGCTGGCCCAGGGGATGTGCTTTCGCACCAGTTCGATCTGGGCGCGCAGCTCCTTCTCCACATCAGCCGGTCTCCAATCCCCCTGTTCAAAGGTGATCTCGTCCGGGTAGTTGTCGTTCTTGCGAAAGGTGCGGTAGAGAAAACCGTCTTCGTCTGTCACGCTGCTGGGGCCAGTGAGAGGCCGCCAGCGGTAATTCTCCCACTCGCTGGTCAGGGTAAGATGCACGCCCACATCGAAGGTGGGGTGCGCCTTCAGCAACTTGACTGCTTCAGGAAACCAGGGCGTGGGGGCCATCATCTCTACCGAGCGGCAGATGCCGTGGGTGAAGACGCGGATGCAGGCTTCGTTGGCCGCATGGGAAAAGCCGATATCGTCGGCGCGCACAAGTAGGACAATCGGTTGTGTGGACATGAAAACCCTTCTTCGTGTGTCGAGTAAGTGCAGCGTATTGTCTGGCGCAAGAGTCACCTGTTTGTAGAATTGGGCCAGAAGCGCTACGATCAATACTCTCTATTCTATCCCGATCCCAGGAGGAAAGCTGAATGATTGACACCCGCGTTGTCTACTTAGAACCCGGCAAACTCACCATCGAAACCATCACCCTGCCCCCACTCAAACCGACGCAGGTGCTGGTCAAGACCCACCAGGCGTCTGTCTGCGGCTCCGAGCGCTACTTCTACCGGGATATTACTGTGCGTCCGCAGGACGAGGCCAAAGGTGGGCCAGAGGTGCAACTGGGCGCACACAGCAAAAGCGACCGCGCCCACGCCTACCCGATGGGTCCGCTGGGCCATGAAGGGGGCGGCACAATTGTCGAAATCGGCAGCGGCGTTGAGGAATATCTGGGCGGCGGCGCTGTGCGCGTCGGCGACCGGGTGGGCAGCCTCATCTACCCCACCTATTCGGACTATTGGGTGGTGGACCTGGCCCACATCCAACCCATCCCCAACAGCGTCTCTTTTGAGGTGGGCTGTCTCTACGAGCCTCTGGGCTGTGCGGTCTGGGCCGCCATCCATACAGGTGTAAAGCTGGGCGATGTGGTGGCGGTCAACGGTGTGGGTTTTGCTGGCAACATTCTGCTGCAAGGCGCGCTCAAATCCGGCGCATCCCAGGTCATCGCCATCGACGTCTCGCCGGAGAAATTAGAGATTGCCCGGCGGCTGGGTGCGCATCACATTATCAACGCCCGGCTGGTCGATCCCGTGGCCGCTGTGAACGAACTGACCGCAGGCGCGGGGGTGGATGTGGCCGTGGAAGCCGTAGGCGGCACGGGCATCGGTCTGGTGCAGGCGCTGGGGATGGTGGGGCACAACGGCATTCTGGCTCTCTACGGCGACAACTACGCGCCGGTCAAGGAATTCTGCTTCCACCGCTTCCACGAGGACGGGCTGGAGGTGCGCAACCTGAACGCCGTCCACTACACAAAGCTGCGTTCCGTCGAGAATATGCGCCAAGCCTTCCGGGCTGTGGAGCGGGGCGTCTTCGATCTGGAGATCATCCTGCAAAATTCCACCCGCCACCGCCTGGCCGATCTGCCGGCAGTCTTCCAGGCAGAGACGGCTTCGGAGGACGAGCAGTCCTCGCTGAAGACGATTGTCATCCCGTGAAGAGTCCCTGGGCACGGAAATTGTGCGGCCATCTTCAAGATCGACGAAGAGAGTTCGAGCTACTCTCATATAGATTGTACGACCGGCATCCAAATGTACTATAATAAGACCAAAGGGTCAGCAGCGGACAGTTTTCTCTAGCCACAAGGTTCGTATATGGTTGCCATAGAATTGCGGGAAGCCAGCCTGGCTGAAGAAGTCAATCGTATTGCTACACATGAGGGAAAAGAAGCAAAGGATGTCGTAGCCGAAGCGGTACGCCAATATCTCGATGCATATCGGGAAAAACGCATTCGCGCCGAGGCCCGGGTCTGGTATGCCATGCCAACCTCGATGAGAAATCAGTATCAGGGCCTCTTTGTTGCTGTATACAATGGGAAGATTGTAGACAGCGACCCCAACCAGCGAACTTTGTACCTGCGCGCAAAAGACCGATTTGGGCGCGAACCCGTCTTACTTGTCGAAGGTGGCGATCAACCTATGCCTGTCTACCAAAGTTACTCCGCATACGCTATTTGAGCGACGATGATTGCCTACGCAACGAATAAGTTCCCGCCTGTTCCCATTCTCCATATTTCGTTGAGCGCTCCTGGCGAAAGCGCCCAAACTGAATTGGCCCCTGCGCTGATTGACACCGGCTCTGATTTTACGTTAGTTCCCGAAAAGTGGTTACGCGATCTTGACGCACCACGTAGTCGTCCTGCGCGCGTGCGCGGGTTGTGGAGCGCTTATCGTGAGGTGACGCTCTTTCTCGTAGATATCCATCTTGAAATCGGAACTCTGCCTGGCGTTGAGGTCGTGCGCGTGATGAAATCGGAAGGGATATTTGAGAATGAGGAGATTGTTCTGGGACGAAATGTTCTCAATCTATTGATTCTCCTGCTTGAAGGCCCTGCACAACAGACCAGTGTACTTGAACGCCGCCCAAGCCGGTTGTAGCTATAGCCGGTCAATCGCTTTTGCATAATCAATCGAGTGTTGTAGAGTTTGCATAAGCGTCACCTGTTGGGCAATTTTAGCGGTCCGCCGTCTGTGGTCTACTGAGTATACCAAAATAGCCGGATGGTTGCTACCCGGCCGCGTTCTGCCGAACGATAAGGAAAAAATTCCGCCATAGATTTGACATCCCCAGACGCCGATGCTACAATATCTTTCGTTGCCCAAATGCGGCGACATTCTGGGGGCGTGGTGTAGTGGTTAACACGTCGGCCTGTCAAGCCGAAGATCGCGGGTTCGATCCCCGTCGCTCCCGCCAGAGAGAATAAAAAAGAGCCGTCCTCTTCAAGAGGACGGCTCTTTTTTATTCTCTGACAGGGTGACAGGGTGACAGGGTGACAGGGTGACAGGGTGACATTTTTTCACCCTGTCACCCTGTCACCCTGTCACCCTGTCACCCTGTCAATTACTCCTTGTCGTCCGCGGAAGGATCCGGCGCGCCCATAATGTTGAAGCCGCCGTCCACGTAGAGTACCTCGCCTGTCACCTTACGCGACCAGTCACTGAGCAGGTAGCGGGCCGCGTCGCCGATGTCGTCCTGGTCTACATTGCCCATCGGTGCAACCGACCCCACATAGCTCAGGCTCTTGCGGAAGCCGCTGACACCCGACGCGGCCAGGGTTTTGATTGGCCCCGCGCTGATGGCGTTGACCCGAATCTGGTTCTGCCCCAAATCCCAGGCCAGATAACGCACGGTGGCCTCCAAGGCGGCTTTGGCCACGCCCATCACATTGTAGTTGGGCGTCACCTTCTCCGCGCCGTAATAGGTCATCGCCACCATCGCACCGCCGTTGGGCATCAATGGATAGGCGCGCTTGGCCAGGGCCACCAGACTGTAGCAGCTTACATCGAGCGCAATGCGGAAACCCTCCCGGCTGGTGTTGACAAAGCGCCCGCCCAACTCCTCGCGCGGCGCGAAGGCGATTGAGTGGACGAGAAAGTCAATTGTCCCGAAATGGGCAGCAACTTTGCTAAAAAGCGCGTCAATGGCGGCCTCATCGGTCACGTCGCACTCTTCGACAAATGTGCTGCCGATGCTGGCGACCAACGGCTCTACCCGCTTCTTCAAGACTTCGCCGGCATAGCTGAATCCCAACTCGGCACCTTCGGAAGCCAACGCCTGGGAGATACCCCAGGCGATGGAGTTTTTGTTGGCCAGCCCAAAGATCATCCCGCGTTTTCCTTCAAACAGACCCATCTTCCTTCTCCTCTATACGTTAGGGCAAGTCTATGTGTGTGGATTTTATAGAAACTTCTGCAGTGAACAGTAATCAATGAACGGTAATCAGTAACCTCACAGCACTGTTCACTGTTCACTGTTTACTGATTACTGTTCACTGATTGCCAAAACATCTGCCAATACTTGAACACCACCCCCTCCGAACAGTTGCGCTCTCGCCCGCACAGTGCGCCTATTCTATTCTCTGTTTGACAAAGTGACCAATTCGGCGTACAAACATAGGCGGAGGTTCGCTGACAGCAGACCGCTGGCGACATCCATTCAGTGCGAGACCCATTCGTGAAGCGCCACGAGCGCCATCTTCCAAAGGAACCCCCCATGCCTTTACTCTCGCTTACCGGTGTCTTTGCGCCGGTGCTTACCCCGGTGGACGCAAACCTGGATATCGACCTGCCCCTTTATGTTGAATTTTGTCGCTGGCTTCTGCAAACCGGCTGCCACGGCCTGGTCCTTTTTGGCACAAACAGTGAGGCGACCAGCTTTTCTGTGGCCGAGCGTATGGCCGCACTGGACGCGGTGCTTGAAGCCGGCATCCCCGCCCACAAACTGGTCATCGGCAACGGCACGCCCGCAATCAGCGACGGTGTGGTATTGGCGCGCCATGCCCTTGCCACAGGTTGTCACGGTGTGATGACGCTGCCCCCCTTCTATTACCCCAAAGTCAGTGACGAAGGACTCTTCCGCGCCTTTGCCTATATCATCGAGCGCACGGGCGACCCGGCTCTGAAAGTCTACTTCTACCACATCCCCCAGGTCAGCGGCATTCCCCTCAGCGCGGATCTGTTGGACCGGCTGGCCTCTGCCTTCCCTGCTGTGGCAACCGGTGTCAAAGACAGCAGCGGTGACCCGGAGAATCTGCGCCGCTTTCAGCAGGTGGCTGCCAGTCACGCCGGTTTCTCCCTCTTCTGCGGTACCGAAAGCCTGCTCCTGGCCAATATGCGCGGGGGGGGCGCAGGCTGCATCTCTGGCATGGCCAACGTCATCCCGGACCAGATTCGTGTACTCTTTGAGAGGTGGCAGGATGCGGACGCGGAAGCCCGCCAGGTGCAGCTCAACTGGCTGCGCAACGCGGCCGCGGGCACCGGATTCAACGTTATCGCCGCGGCCAAAGCACTCACCGCGGCCCGCACCGGTGCGCCCGGTTGGGCGCGTGTGCGCCCGCCCCTGGTCGAACTCACGCCCGCCCAGCAACAGGTACTCCAGGCTGCCGTAGCCGTAGCCGAGCCTGTGCTGGCGTAGTCAAAACGACCGAAGACCGAAGACCGAAGACCGAAGATCGACGAGTGACGACCGACGACCGGCGACCGGCGACCGATCATCGAACAGAGGCAACGAACCGCTGTCTGCTGTCCGCCGTCCGCCGTCTTTTATCCACCCTGTTCTTTTCCCCCCACGGAGGCTGTAATGGCTGACAAAATGCGTATCGGTGAAGGCCAGTTCAACGAACTGAGCGATGAACGGCTGACCTACCTCAAACAATTGGGTGTGACGGATTTTCTCCTCAACACACCCAAACTTCCCGGCGACGCCCGTTGGGAGTATGCGGATCTGCTGGCCTGGCGACAGCGGGCCGACGCCGCTGGTCTGCGCCTGATGGCCCTGGAAAATGTGCCGGTCAAATTCTATGACAAAGCGATGCTCGGGCTGCCGGGGCGGGATGAGCAGATCGCCCATATGCAGGCCACCATCCGCCACATGGGGCAGGCGGGCATTCCTATCCTGGGCTACCACTGGATGCCCAACAGCGTCTGGCGCACGCAACCGCCCGCCGAGCTGCGCGGTGGGGCCAAAGGCACCCGCTTCAACCTGGCCGAACACGACCCAGCCCAGCTTACCCACGGGCGGGTCTACACGGCGGACGAGATGTGGGACAATTATGTCTACTATCTGGCGGCAATCCTGCCCGTGGCCGAGGAATCTGGCGTCACCCTGGCCCTGCACCCGGACGATCCACCCGTGGAATCTCTGGGCGGCGTTGCCCGTATCTTCCACGATTTTGCTGGCTTCAAGCGCGCTATAGACCGTTTCGACAGCCCCAACCACGGGCTGGATTTCTGTATGGGCTGCTGGTCGGAGATGGGCGGTCACGATTACGTGATCAAAGGGGTGGAGCATTTCGGCGGGCGGGGCAGGATCGTCTATGTCCACTTCCGGGATGTGCAGGGACTGGTGCCCTGCTTCAACGAATGCTTTATTGATGAGGGCAATGTGGACACCCTGGCCGTGATGCAGGCCCTCAAGGATGCGGGCTTCACCGGCTTTATGATTTCGGATCACGTGCCGGGGATGGTGGATGACACCCCCTGGGGACACCGGGGGCGGGCCTATGCCATCGGCTATATGACCGCGCTCTTGCAGGTGATCAACCGGGGGTGAGGTAGAACTTCATCGCGGAGGCGCGGAGAACGCGGGGGGAGAGGAGTCTGCTTTTCCTCCGCGTCCCTGCGTCTCTGCGGGAGATGAATCCGCATTCAGAGCGGCTGTCTACGGGAACCCGCAACAACTGAATTTCAACCCCGCCCTCGCTACCCCAACTCACAGCGGACACCGGTAACGACGAAAAGCGGACGCAGATTAGCGCAGAAACCACAGATTGACGCGGATAAAAATCCGCGTCAATCCGCCCTTTCAGCGTAATCCGCGTTCTATTTTCAGAACAGGCGACATGCCCGGCTGACACCGGTAACGACGAAAAGCGGACGCAGATTAGCGCAGAAACCACAGATTGACGCGGATAAAAATCCGCGTCAATCCGCCCTTTCAGCGTAATCCGCGTTCTATTTACACATCAGCGCCACTCCATTCAAATCATCAAAATCTGCGTCCGCCTTTTCTTCTTTTCTTTCGCGTCTCTTCGCTCCTGCGTGGTTATCCCCGTAGCCGGGTCTTGACCGAGATTTCAGAGTGCAATGTGCGGTGGACCGGGCACTTGTCCGCAATCTCCAACAGCCGTTGACGCTGCTCCTCGTCCAGCGCGCCGATCAGCTCCACTTCCCGTTCGATGCGGTCAATTTTCCCGCTGGGACTCTCACACTCCTCACACTCCTCGGCGTGAATTTTGCTGTGGTTGAGATGCACGACAACCGCCTCCAGCGGCCAGCCTTTGCGATCGGCGTACATGCGTAAGGTGATGGATGTACACGCACCTAGCCCAGCCAGCAGCAGGTCGTAGGGCGTCGGCCCCGTGTCTGTGCCGCCCGCAGCCACGGGTTCGTCCGCCAGCAGCGGGTGGCCGTTGGCGAGAATCTCTGTGGGGTAATGTTCCCGTTCTGTGCGCACCACCACCTGGGCACCGGCAGAGAGCGCTGGTTTGGCCGCGTCTGCCTGCAGACCGCCCACATATTTGCGCACCCAGGCCGCGGCCACCGTCCCCACATAGAGGGAATCTTCGGCGGTGCTGAGCAGATGATCCGCCCGATCCAGCGACAGGTAGCTTTTGGGATGGCGGGCAGCCTGGAAGATGGCCGCCGCGTTGTCCACACCCACAATGTTGTCCAGCGGCGCGTGGCAGACGAGCAGTGGCTTGCGCAGGTTGCGGATGGTCGCTTCCATCTTCGCCTCTGCCAAATCGTCCAGAAACTGGCGTTTGATGGTAAAGGTGCGCCCGGCCAATGTGACTTGGGCCTCGCCTTTGGCCGCAATCTCGGCCTGCGCACTGCCCAACAGACGGACGACATGCACGGGGTCTGCGGGCGCGTTGATGGTCACCACAGCCTTGACGCTGGCAATCTGCCCGGCTGCTTGCAGCACAGCCGCGCCGCCCAACGAGTGGCCGATGAGAATGGCCGGCGCGTTGTATTCTGTCTGCAAAAAGTGGGCCGCGGCCACCAGATCGGCCGCATTGGACGAAAGGTTTGTGTCGGCAAACTCGCCTGCGCTCTCGCCCAGCCCAGTAAAGTCAAAGCGCAGCACACCGATGCGCTGGCCCGTGAGCGCCCGGCTGATATTGTCCGCCGCGGCCAAGTTCTTTCCGCATGTGAAACAATGGGCAAAGAGGGCGTAGGCGATCGGCTTGCTGTCCACCGGCAGATCCAGGCGTGCGGCCAGTTTGTCACCACCTGCTCCGGGAAAGCTGATTTCTTCGCTTCGCATTGTCGGGTCTCCTTCAGAAGTGGCGGGTGGCAGGTAGCAGGTGGCAGGTGGCAGGTGGCAGGTGAGCGCTGGTTGAGTAGCCGAGTCTGCGAGACGTATCGAAACCGAGCGAACGGGTGGCGGGTGGCAGGTGGCAGATGAGCGCTGGTTGAGTAGCCGAGTCTGCGAGGCGTATCGAAACCGAGCGAACGGGTGGCAGGTAGCAGGTGGCGGGTCAATGTCATTAAGTTAAGGATTTGGTTCTCGCAACCCAGGCCATTCTACTCGCAACCCAGGCCATTCTACTCGCAACCCAGGCCATTCTATCGGATAAATTGACCCAAAACTGGTTCAAAATATCCATCTTCGGTTATTTTCGAGGC
>CAMDEX010000250.1 GCA_945897075.1 Litorilinea aerophila | reverse complement strand
GCGGCTTCGTGATCTGCGTCTATGAACTTCCGGCTCATCAGTTGCTCTTCCTATGTGTGTGTTTGGGGCAGGCTTTGTAGGTCTTCTATTCTATCATGACCTGCCGTGGCCCAAAACCCTTCCATCCCTTTTCTCCGACAGGCTGCGAGGATGAGCACAATCGCCGCAGTGTGGTGGATGAAGCGGGTCGTCTCGATCCCGCCCATCAGCCAAATCATCCACTGCCCCCAGCCTGTGTCGGGATATTTCTGGGGCAGCCCGCTGATGGAGAGTATCGTAAAACTGAGAACCAACAGGCCGTGCTCGATCCGTTGCGCTCTGTCGAAACGGGGGTAGCGTTCAGCGACTTTGCTCATTCACCTCTCTCCTCTGGCTCCACACTCTTTGCGGTCTCTACCCTCTTCTCAGCTTCCACCGTCTTCTCAGCTTCCACTGCCTTCTCAGCTTCCACTGCATCCACTCTCTCTTCGGTTTTTTCTGTCTCTGCTGGGAATTGGACCGCCCCTCTGCGGCGCAATCTATTGCCCGTGCGCCGGTAGACATCCGAGCCGATAAAGAGCAGAAAACCACTCACCATCCCTGGAATCAGAACCGCGTAGAAGAGATTGATGTAGTAGACCAGCGGGTTGTGCTCCGGTGACGGCTCGAAATGGCTGGTCCAAGAGGCAGGGAAATTGGCGTTGGCGTCCGGGTGACACTGCTGGCAAGTAACGAGCAGATTCTCTTTGATGACCTGGGAATGTTCGTCGTTGGCGGGCAGAATGTTGTGGATGCCGTGACAGTCGTAGCAGACGGCCTTGTTGGTCTCCTGCCAGGGCGTCTGCTTCTCAAAGAGTTCCACAGTCGTGCCGTGAAAGTCCGCCACGTATGTATCAAAAACCTGCGTCGAAATGTCATACTTCGCCATCAGCGCTTCGTCTGCATGACAGCCAGCGCACATATCCGGCGATGTCACGCGGAATTGGGCCGTCTGGGGCGGCGCGATGTTGTGTACGCCGTGACAATCAATGCAGACCGGCACATCCGGGTTCTGCTCGCCCAACAGCGCCGCGCCGTGGACACTCCCCGCATACTGCTCGTTGATCGTCGAATGGCATTTCCCACACGTCTCCGACACCCGTTGGCGTGGCTCGTTGGGCGATTGAATGTTGTGGCTGCCGTGACAGTCCGCACAGGAAGCTGCGGCCAACTCACCATTCTCGCGGGCCGCTTCGTGTACCCCGTCGTGATCCAGTGCGGCAATTTCTGTGTGACATTCCTGGCAGAGATCGTCCATTTCCAGGGTCAGCCCGCGCGCATCGTCCACTGTGAGTGGCTGGTGCGGAAATTCGTAGCGATCCTCGTCGCGGTGGCAACTGGTGCAGCGCAGGGGTGTGTAGCCGTCTTTCGTCATAGACGCCCCATGCACCGAACCAGCCACTGTCTCTGCCTCCACATGCAGAGAGACGCTCTCACCCGAATCCAATTGGACGCTGCTTTGCAGCAACTGATGACAGTTGCGACAGCGCACATCTGCCGGGTAGATAGGTGCGTCGCTGTGGCAGCTCTGGCAGTTCTGTTGCGGGCTGAGAACAGCCGCCAGTTCCTTGTGTACCCGGTCAACCTGCGGATCGTCAAAGCTGTTGTGACAAGCCTGGCAGGTAGCAACCGGATCCGCAGCCAGCGCATCCGCCGCCGTCACCGCGTGGCCCTGGCCGTGACAATCCAGGCAGCCGGGCAGGTTGGGGTTGTCCAGCGCGTTCAGATGGCCGGGGTTGTGCTGCTGCAACGACTTGTGGCAACCCTGACAACTCTGGCTGACCCGCTCCACGTACTCCTCTCTGGTCGTGGCCGGAACGGGCAGATGGGGATAGCGATAGTTGGTGTCGTTGCGGTGGCAATCAACGCAGTAGACCGGCTCGGCCGCGCCGCTGCCATGCACCGACGCCACCAACTCGACCAGCCGCGCATCCAGCGCCAGGCTCTCGCCGGAGGGCAAAGGCAGGCTGTGTTCGTTGTCGCCGTGACAGCCCGCACAGGGCGCATCCGGCGACGACGGGTCAGCAAAAACCGCTGTCGGGAATGCCAGCCAGATGGCAAACAACGACAACAGCGCCCAAAAGGGCAGCCAGACGGTGGACAGTGGACGGTGGACGGCGGACGGCAATTCGCCACTCGTCACTCGCCACTCGCCACTCTTTACGATTCGGGTGCGCCACTGTCGATCCATTGGATAATCCACTCCAATTCCCTGGGGGCAAGGCTGTTGGGATGGCCATTGCGTTGATACTCCACCAGCAGGCTTTCCGCGGCATTTCCGGGCACAAGCGCCGGTCCCAAATTGCCGCCAGCCATCAATTCGTCGTAACTCTCCAGATGCAGCCCAGCCGTGCCGCCGTGACAGGCCGCGCAACGGGCCTGCAAAATCGGACCCACCAGAGCGCTCCACGTCAATGCGTTCTCTGGATAGGTGGGCAGAGACCCCGCCAGCACATTTGTCAATTCGATGATACGGGTGGCGTCCAAACCCGCGTAGGTCCATTCGGTGGCGTGGCAGGCGCTGTTGGCACAGAAGCTGGCATTGTCGCTGCCGCCCGCATTGCTCACGTCGTGGCAGCCTGCGCATGTGCCATCAAACTCGAAGCGGTGGCGGCTGATCCAATTGCTGTCGATGTGGGATTCTGGCTCAAAGGTATTGGCGATTGCCAGGGTGGGCAGTGTTCCGTCCGGTCTGCTCTCCACAGGAATCGTGTGGCAGAGATTGCATTCGATACGGATGCTCTCTGCGGCCTCGTTCAGATGCTTGCCGTCGTGACAGCGGAAGCAGCCCGCCGAATCATCGTGGCCCACATTGTTGGGGTGGGTCTTCCAGGTCACATCCATATCGGGATAGAACATCCGCTCGTAGATCGCCATTAGCTGGTCCACCGCGTCCGAAACTGTCGTTTCATAGCGGGTGTAATAGTCCGGCCAGTTGACCGCATAGAACTGCTTCAACCCCAGAATGGCCGTGCGCGCCTCCTCGATGTTGGGGTAGCCCCGGTCCATCACCGCCACTGCGTACTTTTTGATGTAGGGAATCTCCGGCGAGATCACTCCTCGGGCCAGCGCGTCATCCAGCGCGTCATCCGGCGTGGGGAAGGGATGTGAGTCCCGGTTGTGACAGGTCATACAGTCCATCGTTTTGATGCTGGACTGCTTCTGCTCGGCAAAATCTGCGGGCAGAACAATTTCCGTGTCGGTGAAAATTTCCGTGCGCCCATCCTCTGCGTATGTCACCCGCACCCAGGGAATCTCCTGCTCCAAATGGGGGTTGTCCGTGGCGATGTACTCCACTTGATTTTCGATGTGCCAGTGAATGCCTTTGCCCTGTCCTTCCCGCTGGGTGCCGCCGCCGGTTTTGAAGGCCATATACATCACCGAAAGCTCATTGTTCTTCTCCGCGTCGTAGCGCTTGAACTCCCGCAAGCTATCATCGGAGAATTTCTCCGGGCTATGGCAGCGCTCACAGGCTTGGGAGGCCGGGCGCAGCTTTTTGGAATAGATGGGCACTTCGTAGCTGGCCCCGACAAACTCGACGACGTGGCTGATGTCTTGGGCTTTGCGGGTGAATTGGGTGGCGATGTAATCCCGTCCGATGTGACAGTCCACGCAATTGACCCGCGAATGTACGGAGACTTGCCACGCCTCGTACTGGGGCGGCATCGTATGGCAGCTAGTCCCACAAAATTGGGAGCGGTTGGTATATTCCCAGCCTGCCCCGGCCAGGGCAAAGACGACAAGCCCAGCAAAGATGACTGTCGCATAGGGCATCAGCCGCATCCACAGGGGCGAAGAACGCTCGGGGGTGACAAACCGGTTGAATCTATCGAGCATCAGACGCCCTCCTGGACCAGAACCAGCGACCGGCAAACAACAATAGAATAAGCCCCAGCAGCCCCAGCCCAGAGAAAAAGATAGGCCGCACCCAGGCAAAATCCACATAGGCGCTGACTTCGTGGCGCTCGCCCACGGACGGTAGCGGGGTGGGAACCGGCGGCGCAGTGGGCGTCGGTCCTGGCGCAAAGATATATTCCGCGCGCACAATCGAATAATTTTCCTTTGCCCAATCGATCGTCTCCTCCGCCCACGCTGCCGTTTCGGCCCGGTCTGTGTGGCACTGGTTACACGCATTGGGCATCAATTCCAGCCCGCCGTGTTCCAGGGTACCCTGGGGATTGGGCTGCTGGAAGGTGTGGTTGTGAATGTCGTAGGCCACCGCCGACGTGGCCATCAGCGGCATGTGACAGTTGTTGCAGGTGAAATCCCGTTTGGTGATGGCCTGTTGGTGATAGGGGATGTGGCGGGCCAGCGTCGTCTTCTCGGCGTGGCAACCGCTGCACATCTCATTGGTCGGCAGCAATGTCTGGGATGGCCCGCCGCCCTTCTCATGCACGGCGTGACAGGTGACGCAGCGCAGACCGTCCGGCCCCTGCATTTTGTTGCTCAACATCCAATCCGTGTATTGCTGGTTGTGAATTTTGGCGCTGCCATCCGGCCAGCGGGTTGTCGCGTCCGCGGTGAATGTGAAATGATCGGTCAGTCTGTCGCCGGGCTGGTAACTGGCCGGGAAGGGGTGGCCTTCCGGCGACGCACCCCGGCTGTGGCAGGCCCCGCACACCTGATCGTCTGCCTGGTTGAAGACCGCGGTTTCCTCCGGGTTGTCGGCGTGTGCCTCGCCCGGCCCGTGGCAATCCTCACAACCGATGCCAAATTCCTGGAACTCCCAGGCCGCCGTCTCCAGCCCAGTGACGTGACAGAAGCTACATTCCGTGCGCCAGTTGAGCGTCTCGCCATCAATCACCCATTCCTGCGTAGCGATGTTCCACTGACCCGGCAGTACCAGCAGTTCGCCAGAAACGGTTTCGGTGATAAAGCGTTGCTGCCACTTTTCACCGATGACATACTTCACATCTTCCCGACTGAAGGGGATTTTTACTTCTGGCTGCTCAAAATCGGCCAAAACCGCTTCAGGATGCGCGTCTACAGCGCGGATGGTTTTGGCGTGCAGCGTATCGCGCCAACCCAGATAGTTGTCTGTGTGACAGCCCAGACAGCGGCGGCTGCCCGCATAGCCCGCTGCGCCCGCGCCCAGACCGGCGCGCGGCGCAAGCAAGGCCGCGGCCCAACTGCTCTCTTTGTCCGTGTGACAGGTCAAGCAGTTGGGAGTCATCGCCGCGGCGATCTGCGCGACGGGCGCAATGACGTGGCTGCCATGACAATCAACACAGTTGGGCAGGTCGGCCGCGACCGCTACGCTTGACGAATCTTCCGTCTCGGCGTTGCGGTGCAACGGATTGTGAGGAACATGACACTCCTGGCAGTTTTGGCTGGACAGAGCCGTATATTCTTCCCGGCTGTGGGCGGGCGTCGTTGGATGGGGATAGCGATAACGCGTCGGACCCAGATGGCAACTCGTGCAACTTACTGGCTGTTCGCTGCCCCGGTTGTGGGGCGAGGCCGCCAACTCCTCCGGCAAAACCAACAGAGGCAATTCCTCGCCGGAAGGCAGAATGAGCGTGCGCTGGTTGTCCTGATGGCAGCCCACACACGCACCATCCGGCGGGGGCGGGTCCGCGTAAACGGGCGCACCGTTTGCCGCGCCAAACAAGACCAGCGCAGTCAGGAGCAGCCCACCCCAGACGATGATTCTGAAATTATGCAAGCTGTTTCTTCCCATCATTCACCCGATCCGTCGCTTACCGTTATTTGTTGAGGCTACCGGACAGCGCCCGGTCGTGGAAGCCCAGGGCGGCTGCCTGCAACTCCTCGTCGGTCAATTCTGCGCCCCGCCCGCCGTCGTAGTGACAGCCGCGACAGGCAAATTCCAGGGCCAGATAGGGCTGCGAGAACGTGCCCTCTTTGTCGAACTGGGATTTCGCCAGCGGGTTGATCGCCATCAGGTGGGTACGCACATCGCCGGTGAAACGGGTCGGATCGCCCAACGCGCTCTTTGTCACCATCGGCATATGACAATCAATGCAACTGGCGTGGCGGCGGTCGTTGATCTTCTGATACTGGGCATTCTCGAAGTGGCAATTCTCACATTCGGTCTTGATGCCCGCTCCCTTTTCTGCATACTTGACCGTCTGGTGGGGGTTGTGGCAATCCACACAGTCCATCACCCGTTTCTTCGACTCAAAAAGTTCTTCGTATTGCTCGTGATGCTGGATAAAGCCATCTTTGGCGTCAATTTCGGTCACATCGCCCCGCCGGTGACAGGCACCGCACGCTTCCGCGTCCCGGTTGATGGGCATCTCGACCAGATAAGGGTCGTTGACGTGATGCTCGCCCGCGCCGTGACAGGCTTCGCAGCCGATGCCATCCTCCACCCACGTGCCGATCAGCCCCGGCAGACCGTCCTGGTTGCCTTCGGGCCGGTAGCCGGTGGTATGGCAGGAGCCGCAGTCGTAGGGGAGATTCTCCTCGCCCGCGTGGTAGGCCACCCAATTGTCGCCCATTTTCAGGTTCTTGTTGTAGAGATTGTATTGGGTAGTGGCGCTGATGTTGCCGGTGATGATGTAGCCCTCTTTGTCTATAAAGCGGGCCTTCCAACCATAGCCACCGATGACGTAGGAAATGTCATCCCACGTATACCCTTCGGGGGGATTGGGAACTGCGGAGAAGGGATAGGTGGGCGCTTGACCGTCCACCACTTTGTTCAGTTTATAGGGATGGCCTGTCTGCCGGTAAGAGGCATAGAGTTCCTCGTGGCACTCCTGGCAGGCGTCCGAGCCGACGTAGATAGGTGGGGCAAAGGCAACACCGGGTGGGCCAGCGACACCGGCGGGGCCGGGCGCACCCGCGGGTCCGGGCGGGCCAGCCACACCTTCCGGCCCTTGGGGGCCGGGCGCACCAACAGGGCCGGAAGGCCCTGGCGGGCCAGCTACCCCGCCACAGGCGACCACCAAAATAAGCACAAACACAAGACAGACAACAGTGTTGATATGCCTCATTCGTCTCCTCCTGACACGTCAAAGTGATTTCGAACAGAATTTGAGCAGAACCACTTCTTTTGGGAAAAATGGTTACACTCTAGTGTATGGTGAGATGCAATTACAAGCACCGGTCAACTGACTAGGAGAGAGGCTAACGAATTGGGGGGATGAAGGGATACGCTTGCGCCCATCGCTCCTGCGTGGGCGCACCCCCCGGACGCTCCGCGTCCAGTGCTGCGGCGTCTCGATTGGAATAAGCGACGCAGAGTGTCGGCAGAGCGTTCCCACGCGGAGCGATGGGAACGAGGGAAACGAGGGAAAACTACTCGCTCAACTGCAATGCGATAGTCAGCAGTTCAGCCTTGAGGCGTGCCCGCTGCTGCTGCCAATGGGCGTCGGTAAGCTCGCCCACCGCATGAAGATCGTCCAGTTTGGCGATGCGCTGGAGCAGTTCTGTGCGCTGGTGGCGTATCAGCGCCTTCTCGTCACCGGTTTGGGTCAGACGCGCCCGCCAGGCCCAGACAGAGAGGCCAGCCAAAGCCAACACCAGAACACCGCCCAACGCCCAGGGCATCCATCCCTCCAATTGGGGCACACGGGCACTGGCAACGGGACTCTGCGTGCCATCACTGCTCTGGGCAGCCCGCGGGTCCAGCTCCCCGGCTTCAAGCAGACCAGAGAGTTGGGCCGACACATTCTGGTCTGGTGCCACATTCTCGCTCTGCCACATCTGGTAAACTTCGCCCTGGATATCCTGAGGACCCATACTGGTCAGACCAGTTACTTCAACTTTCATCCCCGGCAGTTCTGATACAAGAAGGTTGAGGCTTTTGGCTGGGTAAGTCAGAGACCCTACGAATTCGGTCGTTGTTCCGTCGTAGGGCAAGGCATAGCGCACAATGACTTGCCGCGTTTCTGATCCCGGCACCACCGGCGCAGTATCGTAGATGATGTGGCCCACCTGCTGGAAGCGCTCGCCTAACGCGCCATTCTCCAAGCTGATCTCTACGGCTCCCGGCGGCACAGAGAGGGCAACCGTCACCGGCATATCCACGCCCTCGATTTTTCGACCCGTAAAAGCCCGATCACTGCTGTTGCTATAGGCGTAAATCTGGCCGACGATCAGCGCGCCAGGCTGCGAATCCACAATCCAGTGCGCCCGCTCGATGCTGATGCCGCTGTCGTCGTCGCTGGGTGCATAGACGTTGACTGTGGTTTCCAGGCTGCTCTGGCCTTCGCCAAACATCAGAATCGGGCTACTGTAGCTGATTCCCTCCAGCGTGGCCGAGGCAAAATAGACGACCGAAGGGTCGGTACCCAAATTGGCGAAGGAGAAAGTGCCATCCGTGCCTACGGTTGCGGTAAAGGCGACCACCGGCTCGAAGTCCACAAAACCCTCCAGGACTACTTCGACCCCTTCCACCGGCGCACCATCTGCTGTTCCCTGGACAACCCGCCCGTTCAGCGCGCCGCTGCCAGGGCGATAGGCCGACACCCAGGCTGGGGTGTAGGAGAATGTGCGCACAAATTCCAGGACGTTGCGTTGCTGCTCATCGCTGAAATCCGCGCCCACTTCCGGGTGCGCGGCCTGCCAACCCGCCAGCCAACCGGCCTGACTGATCGCCATCGCATAGCGGGTGTCGCTGAAATCGGTCAGCACATCCGCGCCATTTGGCCCATCCCCTGCGCCTGTCTCGCCGTGACATTCGGCGCACGCACCTGTGTAGAGCAAGCCGCCTGTCTCCACGGCAAGCTGATCCGTGTGCAGATTCCAGGCGTAGGAGACGGCATTCCAAATCTGACCGTCGGTTAGCTGGTTGCTCCAGGGAGGCATCAGCTTTTCAATGCGCCCAAATTTGGCCGTGTGGAAAAGCTCAGCAGGGCTGCGTTCCCAGACGGCGTTGGGATCGGCAAAAGCTGTGGCCGGGCTGGGCAGACTGGCGGCGGTGGGGCCGTCGCTGCGCCCCGTCTCGCCGTGACAGGGAGCGCAGTTTTCGGCGTAGATCGCGCGCCCGGCGCGGGCGTTGGCCGGCGTCACCGGCGCGGACACCTGGGCCAGATCAAAGGGTGGCGAGGGCTGCTGGCCTGTAGGCAGAGGACTTTCCGCGGCCATCAGCAGACCGGGGAGAAAGAAAAGCGTGCTGACTAGAAAAATTGCGAAAACAGGGAAACGACGCCGAGGCCAAAAGGATCGCATGTAGATTGCTCTTATTGTGAGAGAACAAGAATTCTGAATTGACTGACTTTGGAAAAGTCCCCGCACTTTCTGCCTAACTGGGCCGGTTCAAACAGACGGTCAAGAGGTGATTCGTGCCGTGCGGGGACTTTCCTCCCAAGCAGTCTGTGCGCTCAAAAGAAAAGACCGGTCAGTTGACGTGCCGACCGGCCTTTACAGATGACTGTTCACTGGATTACTGATTCACTGGCCTCTCAATGTCATTAAGTTAGGGTTTTAGCGAGTTGATTTGTAAGCGAAAGCATATTTTTTTGGCCTAACTCTCAGGCGGCGAGGGACGGAACGGTTAGGACGGACAGGTTCAATAGTGGAGGTGAATTGGGTCCATAAGGCTTGCAAGA
>CAMDEX010000249.1 GCA_945897075.1 Litorilinea aerophila | reverse complement strand
GAACTCAACGGGACCGTTGATCAAAGGTACGCCTTCTCCACTTTCGTTGTAGGAATTCCCTGGCGGGCTTTGTCCCATTTCTGTTTCGGCAATATCCCCCAACCGCGTCCACACCCACCCGTCCGGCAAGGCAAAGGGCATCTCCTCCGCTGTCACCCGCGCCAATGGCTCGGATTTGCGCAGTTCCCCCGCCGCTTCCCGCCGCGCTTTCTCCGCCCGGATGCGTTGCAGCAATTCCACCGCGGGTTCGTCCGCCGGGTCTTGGGTGTTCAGCCTGCCGTGCACGGCCAATTCCAGAATAGCTTCGTTCAGCCGCTCCACATCCGCGGGGGTCTGCACCAGCTTTTCAAATTCGGCCAGAATCATAGGAATACCTTTTGCGAGTTGCGAATTGCGACGGAGGAAGAGGGATAGAACGCGGATGACGCGGATTTGGCGGATTGACGCGGATAAGGAATGATGACTGAATAACCAGGACAGCCTTCCGGGAAGCGGCCAAACGTTCTTCCGCACTGCCTGATTTTGTGGCCGCTTCCCGGAAGGTCGCAATCGACCGCTGAGTTGGCCGCCAATCCGAAGACCAAAAATCCGCGGACATTCGCTCAATCCGCGTCATCCGCGTTCCATCAACGCCCCGGCCAGTTCGTCGCGCAGGGCGGCGCGCTGAGCGTCAATGGCGGTCAGGCGCTGGCGATAGGCGGCCAACAGCTTCAGCGGGTCGCCGTGGCTGGGGTCTTCTGTGTTGGGGTTTTTGATGTCCAGGTTGTAGTTGCGCGCTCTGATCTCCTCGATGGAGACGCGCCAGGCGCGGTCGTTCTCCTGGCGGTCGTGCCACCAGGCCTTTTCCGGCGCAAACTCCTCGATGGCGATGGGCCGGGTCTTGCTGTACTGTTTGCGGTCGCCGGGCATAGGGTGTTCGTAGTACCAGATTTCCGCGGTTGGCCCGCCTTTCGTCAAAAAGAGCAGATTGGTGTTGATGCCCGTGTAGGGGGCAAAGACGCCGTTGGGCAGACGCACAATCGTGTGCAGATTGCAGCGCTCCAACAGCCGCTCTTTGATGCGCGTTTTCACCCCTTCGCCAAAGAGCGAGCCGTCGGGCAGCACCAGCGCAGCCCGCCCGCCCTCTTTCAGCAATTGCATCAGCAGCACCAGAAAGAGATCCGCGGTCTCTTTGGTCTGGAACTCGGCGGGGAAGTTGCTCTCCACCCCCGGCTCCTCTGTGCCGCCAAAGGGGGGATTGGTCAGGATCACATCCACCCGCTGGCGGTCGGTGATGCTGCGGTAGGGCGTGCGCGTCAGCGCGTTGTCGTGGGCAATCGCCGGCACTTCTACCCCGTGCAGGATCAGATTCGTCATCGCCAGCAGATGGGGCAGGGGCTTCTTCTCCACGCCGCGTATCGAGCGTTGCAACTGTTCCTGCGCCGCCACTGTCGTGGCCTGACTGCGCAGATTTTCCAGCGCGCAGACCAGAAAGCCGCCGGTGCCGCAGGCCGGGTCCAGCACCACATCCCCAAAGCGCAGCCCGACCATATCCGCCATCAATTGGGTCACGGCGCGCGGTGTGTAATACTCGCCGGCGTTGCCCGCGCTCTGCAAATCGCGCAGAATTTTTTCGTAGATGTCGTTGAAGAGGTGGCGCTGCTGTGCGCTGTGAAAATCAATCTGGTTGATGCGGTTGATCACCTGGCGCATCAGCGTGCCGGATTTCATGTAATTGTAGGAATCGGTGAAGACTTCGCGCACAATCCCGCCGCGCGGGTCGCTGCCCGGCCCGCTGGACAGATCCTTCAGTTGGGGAAAGAGCCGGTTGTTCACAAAGTCCAGCAGCCCGTCGCCGGTCAGCCCTTCGTCGTCCGCGGCCCACTCCCGCCAGCGCAGCCCCGGCGGGATGGGCGAGCGGTAGGCGTCGTCCCACCCGTATTCGTCCTCTTTGGCGTCGAAGATGCGCAGAAAGAGCATCCAGACCAGTTGCGAAATGCGCTGGGCGTCGCCGTCCACCCCCGCGTCCTGGCGCATGACGTCCTGGATGGATTTGATGGTTGTGGAGATGGACATGGGGGTTCCTGTCTGGTAAAGGGTCTATGAAAAGTGATGCGTGATCCGTAATCCGTAGTGCGTGGTGCGTGTACTGGTATTCCAAAGCGACTGTGCGATAGGAGGCCGCTCATTTTTGTCAGACGAAAATGCCCTGTCAAAAGCGACCACTGCCCCCAATCGTTCACGCACCACGCACTACGCACTACTTCTTACGCCGCCCGGTAGATTTCTTTTTCCAACTCTCGCACCGCGGCCATCAGATGCTGGGGTCCACCGAAAGCGCGCGTAATCTCCATCGGCGTGCCCATCTGGTCAAAGGGGGAGAGTTGCAGCAACGTGCGCAATTGGCTGCCGTCGAGGGCATTCTCCACCGGCTCAATGCCCCGCGCCGCGTACTTCTCCAACAGCCCTTCCAAGACCTGGCGCGCCACGCCGCTATACTTACCAAAGTAGTTGCGCTTCACCACAGCCGCGGCCCGCTCCTGGCGGGTCAGGGCTGGCTGGTCGTAGGCAATGTGACAGATCAGATCGAAGGGGTCCAGCGCCACCCCGGACGCCTCCATCAGCTCATCCAGCAGCACCCCCAACTCCAACAACTCGGCCAGAATCGCCTCTTTGCGCTCGGCCGCGTTCCAGCGGCGCAGAAATTTGTCCAGAGAGCCATAGGCGCGCAGCAGATTGCTCCGGCTGAAAACCTCGAAGGATTCTGTAACCAGCCGCCCATCCGCGGCCCGGTATTGCACCCGCTCGCGCAACACCGAAACTTCTACCCCGTCCACATAATACTTGCGCACAGGTTGCGTTTCGTCATCCCAACCCGGCGGCGGTTCCCCGTCACCGCCCGCACTGTAGCCGCCAGCAGGCGGGTCTTTCAGCACCAGCGGCTCGTCCGCCCCGAATTCCTCCACCTGCACCGGCTCCCCGTCGAACGCCGCGTCTTCAAAAAGCCGGGTGGCGTCGCGGAAGTCCAGAATTGTGAAAAAGCGCTTGCCGAAATCCTCGCGCAGCCTCGTGCCCCGCCCGATAATCTGCTTGAATTCGGTCATGGAATTGATGATCGTGTCCAGCACAATCAGATGGCAGGTTTGGGCGTCCACACCGGTCGTCATCAGTTTGGAGGTGGTGGCGATGACCGGGTAGCGCTCCTCCGGGTGGATGAAGTTGTCCAGTTCCCGCTTGCCTTCCGGGCTGTCGCCGGTGATGCGCATCACATATTTGTAGTTCTCGGCCACCAGCGCCGCATTCTCGTTGACCAGCGCCATACGCGCCCGCTCGGCGTGTTCGATGTCCACACAGAAGACAATCGTCTTGTGATAGGGGTCGGTCTGGCGCAGATATTCCGTCACCCGCCGCGCCACGGCTTGGGTGCGCGCGTCGATCACAAGCGTGCGGTCGAAGTCGGAGACGCCAAAGGCCACGTCGGGCAGCGTCTGGCCGAAGCGGTCCACCGCGCCGGTCTCTGGGGTATAGCCCGTGACGTCCACGTCCAAATGCACGCGCATGACTTTGTAGGGGGCCAGAAAGCCATCTTCGATGCCCTGGCGCAACGAATAGGTGTAGAGGGGTTCGCCAAAGTAGTCGCTGTTGGAGATGTCCTTCGTCTCTTTGGGTGTGGCGGTCAGCCCAATCTGCGTGGCCGCGCCGAAGTATTCCAGAATGCGCCGCCAGGGAGACTCTGCGGCCGCGCTGCCCCGGTGACACTCATCCACCACAATCAGATCGAAAAAGTCCGGCGAGAAGTGCTTGTAGATGTTCTGATCTTCTTCCGTCCCGGAGAGGCCCTGATAGAGCGCCATATAGACTTCGTAGGATTTGTCCACTTCCCGGTTGGTGACTTTTGTCATCACATCCTGAAAATGGCGAAAATCGTTGGTCATCGTCTGGTCGATCAGAATGTTGCGGTCGGCCAGATAGAGAATGCGCTTCTTCTGGCCCGCCTTCCACAGCCGGTGGACAATCTGAAAGGCGGTGAAAGTCTTGCCCGTTCCCGTCGCCATCACCAGCAGAATGCGCTTCTGGCCGCGCGCAATCGCTTCGATCGTGCGGTTGATCGCCACTTCCTGGTAGTAGCGGGGCTGGCGTCCTTCGCGTTCGTAATGATAATCGGTCAGAACTGCTTGCTCTTGGATCGGCGTGTATTTCTTCCAGCGCTGGTAGCGTCGCCAGAGTTCAGCCGGGGTGGGGAATTCGCTCATCGCCAACTGGCGTTCCAGCGGGCCGGTGGTGGCCGTGCGGTCGTGTTCCACAAAGCCCTGGCCGTTGCTGCTGTAGACGAAAGGAATGTCCAGCGCCGCCGCGTATTCCAACGCCTGCTGCATCCCCGTGCCCACGCCCAGCGTATTTTTCTTGGCCTCCACAATCGCCAGGGGCAGATTGGCCTTGTGGTAGAGCAAAAAGTCGGCGTACTTGCGTTGGCCGCGCATCGCCATCTGCCCGCGCACAATCATCCGCCCGTCGGTGAAGTGTACTTCCTCGCGGATTTGCCGGTCTTCCCAGCGCGCCGCCACAATGGCCGGCCGGATAAAGCGGGAGCGGACTTCGGTTTCGGAGAGTTCCATTGAACAACCGCCTGAGAACGGGTGGAAACCTTCCGCAAAGCGGCCAGAACAGCTTGCCTATGCCTGCAACGCTGTGGCCGCTTCCCGGAAGATGAAAAAGCGCTGCTTTTTCCTGACGTAAGTTTAGCGCAGAGTGCTTGCGTAGACAAGCGGTAGAGAATCCAGGGTACATTACTGGCCGTTTACAAAGGCTATATTCATCGAATTTCGTCCTTTTCATAAGGATAAATTCACCAAAGCCGCCTACGTTTACTTCCCTTTTTTCTGCCCCAGCGCAACGCTACTCACCCGATCCACTATAGGAACAACCATCCCGGAAGCTTCCGGGATGGTTTTTACGTCAGCATTTTCTCTACCTCATCTGCGGTCAATAGACCTGCGCGGTGTAGCCTATCCACCAACGAACGGAGACGAATTGCTGGAATCCCCACACGCTCGCAGTAATTGATCGCTTTACGGTCGTGGGTTACAAACACGAAACGGAGGCGATGACAGAGGGCGATTGCTTCTGCTTCACCAGTAGCTAATCGAGAGGGCAGACTATTTATGAACAGTTGGTCTGCTTTCGTAAGCTGAAGCACCCGAATTTGGCCGCTTTCGACCAGGTGCAACGGACCCGCCAGATAGAAAACACCTCGTTTGTGGCCCGTTGTCAATTCCGCATGAACCGCCGGTGTTATGAAAAAGCCAATTTGGCTACGAACAGAGTCAAAGACTGTTTGCAATAGCTCAAGACGATCATCTCTGGCGAACAGCGATAGCACATTTGTATCGAAAATGACGCCGTTATGCGTTGGCGAAACCGAAGAGTTCATTCAGCAGTTCCTCTTCCCGTTCGTATTCTTCTCCTATCGCCGGCTCGGCTTCCATAAAAGGAAGCCGTCGTTGTCGCAACTCCTCCATAAAGACGACGTAGTTCAAGCCTGCGATCTGCGCTGCACGACCAGTACTGATCTGTTCGTCCAAATAGAGTTCAAGAGCAATTTTCCAGCGCAACTCTGGCGCAAGCTGTTCCAGCCAGGCATCCAATGCGCGCAAAAACAGCTCGTCCAGGGAGGAAAACAGACCAATCCGCAGCGCTGCATCGAAAACGAGCAGCCAGTCAGCCCGTTCGCTTTTTACCAGTGGTTCAGGGGTCAAGGCTCGAATCATAGCGGTTTGCTCCTTTCAATGTTTCTGAGGCCAGTATCAGTAGACCGCAGACGGCGGACCGCTGATAACCTCTCCACCCGTTGCGGTCTACTGAGTATACCACAAAAAAGGCGATGGTCATCGTTTCGGCCATTGGCCCCTTCTCGATGCCGTAGCCGCTTCCCAGAAGGTGAGTTTCCTACGGACAGACAAGCTGGGCATCCTCGCCGCCGACTTCCGACTGTTTCGTGCCGTTCTCTGTCTTGCTGTCGTATTCGTCCTGGCGTTCCCGGTGTTTGGCAAATATTCCTGCTTCGTAGTCTTTCAGTTTGGCGCTACACGCAGCCAGAGCATCTTTCGTTGTCGGCCCGGAGCCGGAAATGTTGGTTTTCTTGCCCGCAATCTCCGCGACGTACTCTTCCACAATCGTCACGTGGCCCTCTTCGTGGACGCGTAAGGCGTCCAATGCTTTCTGCACGGCTGCCTTCTCTGCGTCGGTCATATTGGGCCAGCTATAGCGGGGCAGATTGATCACCATTTTTTTCCGGTCAAACGACCAGTGGGGTGTGGCGGTGCAGGTATAATTTCCCTCCACGCCGCTGTAGCTGGTGGTGGGTGCATTTTTGATCCGATACTCGGTGGTGGCGGCTGCCGTCTTATTTTTGGCGTCCTCCTTCAATTTGGCCGCGGCGTCGGCGCAATTCAGAAATTCCCGATCCTTGTAGACGGTCTGATAGCGGGGGAGATGCTGCCAGCAGGCCCAGTCCGGTTCCGCTTCGCCCGGGGCAAGACAGAAAACTTTGACCCGGCTGCATGTGCCTGGATTCACCTCGTCGGTATGGGGCGGCTTTGTCGCTTCGCCGCATTTGACTGTGCGCGCCACTGTGCCCTTGCCACATTTTGCCATAGTACACTCTCCTTTAGAATGTCTCGAAGAAGTTCGACTTTTTCCAAAAAGTCGAACTTCTGGTTGAGAAGATACGGGTAGCCAGAATCATACACCCTTTTCCAGCCTATGCAAACAGCCTTTGCACGCTCTTTTCGAGCAGCCCACTCTCTGTTACAATCGTAGGGCGGACTGCCAGTCCGCCCCGTAACGCGGACTGTTAGTCCGCCCAGAGCGAATCAGGCGGACTACCAGTCCGCGCTACACAAACAGAGAGGAAAGGTAGACCGATGGCATTTGATTTCTTGCAGGTCCCCGAACAGGAGGCCGTGTGGGTGGCTGGGGCCGCCCTCCGCCACCAGATAGAAGCCCTGTTGCAGGCGTTGGCCGTGCCCGCAGAGCACGCACAGATTGTGGCCGAAATTCTCACCTACGCCAGCCTGCACGGGGTGGACACCCACGGCGCAGGCAACATCCTCGGCTACTGCGGTGCCATCGAACAGGGCGTCTACACCGTTCCCCAGCGGCTGGAGATCGTCAGCGAATCGGCGACGACGGCCCTGCTCGACGCTGGCAATGGGCTGGGTTTTGTCTCGGCGCACCGCGCGATGGAATTGTCCATCGAAAAGGCCCGCGCCTACGGGGTCGGGATGGTCTCCGTGCGCAACGGCCATCACATCGGGATGGCCGGTTTCTACCCGATGATGGCGGTGGCCCAGGATATGCTGGGCGTGGCTGTCACCAATGCAACCCCGTCTATGCGCCCGCTGCACGGGACTCTGCCACGCCTGGGCACAAACCCCATCGCCTTTGGCGCGCCCGCCGGCCAGGAGCGCCCCTTCCTGCTCGATATGGCGACGACGACAGTTGCCAGCGGCAAAATCAGCCTGGCGCGTCGTCTGGGCGTACCCATCCCTGCTGGCTGGGCGGTGGGTGTTGATGGCGAGCTGATTACAGAGCCGCCGGCCCAGCGCACAGATCAGTGGATGCAGACGCCTTTGGGCAATACCCACGAGGGGGGCGGTCACAAAGGCTATGGGCTGGCTGTGATGGTGGATATTCTGTGCGGCGTCCTCTCGGGTGGTGGCTTCAGCGCCCAAATGCAGCCGGGCCAAAATATGACCTGGACAATGGCTGTGGACATCGCCCGTTTTCGTCCCCTGGACGAGTTCAAAGCGATGATGGACGAGATGATCCGTACCCTGCACGCCACGCCCACCGCGCCAGGCGAGCAGCCGGTGTTGGTGGCGGGCGACCCGGAATTTGACGCCGCGGCCATCCGCCAGGAGCGGGGCATCCCTTTCCAGCGCGCCCAATACGAGGCCATCGTGGCCGGGGCGCAGCGTCTGGGTGTCGAGATTTTCATCTGACGTGACTATCCCTGAAAAAAGGAGACGGATTGACACGGATAAAATCTGCGCAATCTCCGTTCCTATACTGCGTACCAGCGCAAGATCGACCGTATATGCATTAGTCGTTCGCCACTACACGTAGTGCGTAGTGCGTGGACCAATCGTCACAACTGCTTGACGCACTACGCACTACGCCGCCTTTTCAATTGTGGCTATACCAATGTGTGTTTTACCGTCTCGTTGACCCGTACACAAATCCGTAAATTCCGTCATCCGTGTTTTCATTCTCACAGTTTTCATTCTCACAGGAACAAACCCAATGAACAACCCCCCCGAAAGTTATGTTCTCGTCAGCGAGGAACGGCTTCTCGCCTTTGCCATTGCCTGCTTCGAGCGGGCAGGCGTCGAACCCGCGGCCGCGGCGGACATGAGCCGTTTGCTCGTCAACTCCGACCTGCGCGGGGTGCGCAGCCACGGCACACGGGCTGTCAACGGCTACTGCCGCTCGTTGGTCGAGGGCAAGCTCAACCCCCGGCCACAGGTGCGCCAGGTACACGAAACCCCCACGGCTGTGGTCTACGATGGCGACGGCGGCCTGGGCTACGAGCCGATGTTGCGCGCCACCGCAGGCGCGCTTGCCAAAGCCAAAGAGGTCGGCCTGGGCATGGGGCTGGTGCGCTACTGCGGTCACTACGGCTCCGGTGGACACTACGCCCGGCTCTGTATGGAGCAGGGCTGCATCGGCTTTTCTGTGCAGGGCTACCGGGAACAGGGACGCTATGGCAACGACGGCGGCGGCCCCAACCCCGACGCGCATCTAGGCTATTTTGGCAACCCGCCCATCTGCTTTGCCATCCCCGGCGGCGATGGCCCCCCGGTGATCTTGGACGCGGCTACCTGCATTTTGGCCGACAACCAGCGCGGCCCGGAGTATGAGGCGCTCTTTTCGATGATCCCTGCGGCCTTCTTCAAGAGCATCGGCTACGGCGCGGTTGCCAGTCTGATGGGCGGTGGGTTGACCGGTTTCACCCTCTCCGACGAGATTCGCACCCGCTGGCCGGCTGCCCGGCTGGGCGGGATGGTGCTGGCGATTCACATCGGCTCAGTTGTGCCCGAAGCCGTCTTCCGCGCCGAGACCGACCGCATGACGAGGGACATCGGGGAAACCTATACCCCCATGCCCGGCACGGATCGCTCTCTCTTGCCCGGCGCAATCGAAGAAGAACGGATGGCGCTGCACCGCCGGGAAGGGGTGCGCTATGGGGAGATGGAGCAGGCCGCGGCGCGCGATGTGTGCGGACGTCTGGGGGTGGCCCTGCCCTGGGATTGAGCCGGTTCCACAAGTCCAGAAGTTCGACTTTTGTCAAAAGTCGAACTTCTTTGGCCCTGACGATTGGAAGATAGCAACAGAGTTGAAACAACAGCTTGTCTAGCAGCCTGTCGGAGAAAGGCTAGATTTGGGTAAGTTTATGTTAATTGTGTCTTGTTTTCGAGTTGATGTAAGGTTTCTAAATTGTCATAATGTGGTTTTAGACGCCAAAGCACAAGCATTCAAGCCCTCTGACCCGTTTCTGGG
>CAMDEX010000248.1 GCA_945897075.1 Litorilinea aerophila | reverse complement strand
ATTTGGTTCTCGCAAACCAGGCCATTCTACTCGAAAACTAGGCCATTCTATCAGATAAATTGACCCAAAACTGGTTCAAAATATCCATCTTCGGTTATTTTCGAGGCTTTCACAACCTCGTCAAAACCTTAACTTAATGACATTGAGTTGCCCATTCTTACTCCTTCTCCTCCGGCGCGGCGGTTGCCGCGCGATAGCGATGCACCTCAAAGCGATAGACAACCGCCTCATCGTAGACCGAAAATCTCCATACACTGTGTTGCTCCTCGCACAAAATCATCCGGCCTGTGCGTTCGGCAATTTTTGCCAGGTCTTCTATCGTTGTCACATAGACAAGCGCGCTCTCTGCGCCCAGGCTGCTGTTTTGCACTGTGACAAGCAACGACCCATAGCGTTCGCGGATCTGCTCGATGGCCGGGCGGTGGCGACGCTGCCAAACAGACAAGGCGGCCAGAGCTGTACCCAGAGAAGCCGCTATGGCGCCCGCCAGTGAAAAAATCCGCAACAGTCCAATCGAAACAGCAAAGACGAGGAAACGCACTGTGCTGGGTGACTCGACCTGACGCAACGTGCGTCCTTCCTGGGCGGGTGTCAGTTGCGCCGCAGCGTCGTTCCCATTGCGGGCCAGGCTGAGTTGCAGTGTATCCAATTGAAAAGTCAGCAGCGGTGCGAAGCTGTCTTGCACATTTTCGCCGCCCAGCACGCCAGAAATGGCTATGCGGGGGAGGATGCGCAGCTCGTAGCCGGGCGACGCCACACCCGTCTGCAACTGTACACTGTCAATCAGCCGCTGTATTTCCCCCAGGTCCAGCGCTGCCTGTAAATGCGTCGCATTGCCACGAAAAGCCGTCTCGCCTTGCAAGGGCAACAGCCGCTGCCAGCCTGTTTCGCTGATCAGCAGGGCGTCCAGGGCTGCGCTCCCGGCGATCTCTCCCGGTTCGTCCGCCACAAAAAGATAGTCAAAGCTGATATCCAGACGGTTGATCACCTTGCGGAAGATCGGTTCGCCCGTTTTTACGGTGTCATCGCTGTAGAGGCCGGGGGGCGCAGCCGCTGTGTAGTGAAAGCTACCGCGCTGGCTATAAAAGAGTTCGACCGGGACAAGCTGGGTGGTCGGTCTGGTGAAAGCATAGAGCGCGACAAGGGCCGAAGCCAGGGCCAAAACAGTGAGAAGCAGCAGGAGATCGAGATTGCTTCGGCTGTTTTGGTTCAAGGCTATCTCTTTCTTGGCTGTGGCCGAACGACGCCTTTGCCTGCTCTTGCGCACTTGTCCAGCCGAAACCGGCGTTACAATGGCAACCCCCATCACAGCGGCAAAGAGCGCCATCGCCCAGGGTTCGCGCAAATTGGCCAGAACGACACCCGCGCCGGGGATGTAAAACCAATACTTGCCGATCAGGTCGGATTGGGTCGGCTGATACGAGTCAACCCAGCTATTGTTGTCGCCCTGAAAGACGTAACGCTCCCCGCGCCGGTCAATGATGCGATGGATGACCGTACCCACTTCCGGGTGGCGATAGGTGACAATATCGCCGACCGCATAGGTGTCGGTCTCACGCAAAATCACCAGATCGCCCTGGTGCAGGCCAGGCTGCATACTGTTGCCGTTGATAATTACGTAAGTAGCCTGACCGCCAAACTCGGTCGGGGCCAGCACAATCCACAGCGTCACTGTCAAGAGGAGACCAGCAGCGGCCAGGAAGGTGGAGACAGGCGAGTTAGGGCTACGCATAGACGGTATGACCAGAAATCGAGAAAAAGAAAAGAGGTAAGGTCACATCGAATGTATGTGACCTTACCTCTCTCGACGGAATCAACAACCGCCCCGGCAGCCAACTGCTGGCCTACTTGCTGCTGGCGACCACCTGCAGGGACGTTACAGTCACGACACTCACCGACGGGGAAAATGCGCAGCTATAGCGAGCAGATGCGAATGTACAGGCGCTCGACCAGCTTTCTACAGGGGTTGTGCCAGCCAGAAGGCGGGCATAGACGTTGGTAGTATCAGCGACGCTTTCATCAATAGCAAAAGAGACCGATGCGACCTTTTCACGCGCAGTAGCATCGTGTGTGTATTTGATGGCCGTCACTGCATAGCCAGCAATCGTACCTGCACCGTCACCAGCTTTGCTGGCATCCACAGTGTTGGCAGCCGCAAAGGCGTATGCGGTGGCCGAAAGCACAAGAACGAAGATGAAGGCGATGACGAAACGCGTGGTCAAAAATTTGCTGCGAAACATCCTGTGGGTCTCCTGTAGGGAACGAAAGTAGTTGAATCACATTGTTATTATCTGCAATTTGCTTTACGACAGATTGGTTGTAAGCTCCATTTGCAAAACAACCTTACTTCGTATCACTGCCATTACTATAACACGGGAATATTACGCCGGATATTACAGAATGGTGACAACAATTGTCCAGCTTCCTTTCGTTTTCGTCGGTTTACCCTACATCTTCTCATCTTCGATCATTAAGCCCGCTGACACCATCGCCAGCATCGGATGATCGGTAATCGCCATCGGCAAGTCCACACGGCCGCGGCGACGGCTGGATTCGTAGGTGGCGAAGATGAGTTCTGTCGCTTGCAGGGCGCGACGGCCCGCCAGTTCTGGCTCGCGCCCGCTTTTGAGCGCGTCGATCAGGTCCAGCACACCGCGTTTGACATTCTGGTCGCCGTGGATGCCTTCGCCGCCGGTGTCAATCGTCGTCCACCCGCTCTGCCCTTTGCCCCACATACGCAGGGGCACTTCCTGGCTGACGCCCACTTCGATCATCCCTGCGCTGCCCAACAGCCGGTTGACCATCTGTTTGCCCGCGCCGTGGCCGGTGATAAGCATCGCCTGGACACCGTTGGCAAACTGGGTATGGCTAAGGCCGTGGCCTTCGATCAGCGCGCCGAAGACCCGCTGGCTGCCGCGGATGTCGAACTGACCGATGACCCATTCGGCCGCTGTCTCGTCGTTGTAGAAAAAAAGCATATCGAACCAGTGGGTGCCCCAGTCGTAAAGATTGGGGCAATAGCTCTGAATCTGCTGCAATTCGCCGATGGCCCCTGACCGCAGCAGACGGCGCGCCTCCTGGAAGGGCGCGCCAAAACGCCGCTGGTGGTTGAAGGTGAGCTGTACGCCCTTCTCCTGGCAGACGCGCACCATCTCGACACATTCGCCGTAGGCAATCCCCATCGGCTTCTCGCAATGGATGGCCTTGACCCCTGCACGGGCGCAGTCCAACACCATCGGCGCGTGCAGGTGCGGCCAGGTGCTGATGCTCACAATGTCCAGATTGGCCTGCGCCAACATTGCGTGATAGTCGGTGTAGATTTCGTCGCCGCCGTTGCGCTGCTGAAAAGCGTGCGCGTTCTCCTCCACAATGTCGGCCAGGGCCACGATTTTGGCATCCGGCGATGCGTTGTAGCCGTCGGCGTGGGCGTTGGACATGCCAAAACCCGACGCGCCCTCGCTCTTCCACGGGCGGCCACAGCCGATAAATCCGACGCGATAGGGTGTCACGATATTTCTCCTTGTGGTTGATTTGCGGATATGATAGACTCGCAGTGGGGATACTACAACGGATTTGGACAAGAACAGATGACCTGGCTTGAACAGAGAACACGGATGACAGAATTAACGGATTGCTTGTTCCCATCGCTCTGCGTGGGAACAAGCTGCGGACGCTCCGCGTCCTATTTGCATTCCAGGAGGCCCAAATGAAACTGAGCGTAACCTTAGACCGAGACGAAGATGGCGTCTGGATTGCAGAATGTCCTTCCATTCCAGGCTGTGTCAGCCAGGGTTCGACACGAGAAGAAGCGTTGGAAAACATCAAAGAAGCAATCCAACTCTGCCTGGAAGTGCGCGCTGAACAAGGTTTTCCCCTGACTATCGAAACCCGACAGGTGGAGGTTTATGCCTGATGCCTGCGCTACCTCAACTCAGCGGTCGAGAAACAGTACGCGCCTTTGAGTCTTTGGGCTGGCAAGTGATCAGACAAAGAGGCAGCCACATTATCCTCATCAAGGATGGGAGTTTTGTCACGCTATCTGTGCCTGACCACAAAGAGATTGCCAAAGGAACTCTGCGCAGTCTCATACGATCAGCCGGATTGACTGTCACTGAATTCCTGGACACACTACAGAAGTAAATGCTTCGTCCACCTAAAACTAGAACTACAGCCCCAAACCCCGCAGATAAGCCCGGCTCACCTGCGCGCTCTCCAACGGCGAGGAGAGTTGGGTCACGTCCGTCTCTACGATGATCCAGCCATCGAAACCCGCATCAGCCAGAATCTGGAAGACGGCGGGAAAATCAATGACGCCCTGGCCCACTTCTGTCCAGATGCCGTGATCAGAGAATGTGCGGTAGTCCCACGTCTTGGCCACACCCTCTTTGCGCACAGCCTCGTTGATGTCCTTGACGTGGACGGTTTTGATGCGCGGGGCATAGCGGCGGAAGAAGTCCACCACATCCGCGCCGGCCCAGGCCAGGTGGCCCGTGTCCGGCCCCAGAAAGACGACCCGCGGATCGGTGGCGGCCAGCAGCCGATCCATCTCCTCCCCCGTTTCGATGACGCTGCCCACGTGGTTGTGAAAACAGCCTGCGACGCCGTATTCGAGCAGTATCTCACAGGCCGCACTGAGCGTACTGACGAACTGCGCGAAGTCGGTGTCGCTGATGGCGTCGGCGGCGGTGACGTGGCCGGAGGCCGCGGCCCGTGTGCGGCCCGAAGCCATCACGTCGCGGTCAAAGCCACCGGTCGCCACATAGAGTTCCGTCAACCCCAGCTCGGCGCTGACCGCGCCAAATGTGCGCGCCTGCTCCAAAATCGCCGCTTCCTCCTCGGCCTTCCAAAAATTGGCGGCGAAATAGCCGGGCGCGGGGCGCAGGTTATAGCTTGCGAAGAGAGCCAGGGTTTCCTGGGCCGTGCGCGCCGGGCTGGGACCAGCCGGCGCACCCACATAACCGGCCGCGGCGATGTCGGCCAGCGCCGCGCTTTCGTCCACGCCGCGCCAGGTGATCTGACCGCAGCCGATGGGTAAATTTTTCAACATTGAAGTTCTCCTTTGGGGATGGGTATTGTCAACGCGCCGACTGGGCCGCCTGCACCTGCTGACGAATCTGCTCCACGTCGTCGTTGTAGGGCAGGAAAAAGGCGCTGTCGTCGGTAGAAAGTGGGCCATCGCCCGTGTAGGCAGCCAACGCAGCCGTATCCATTGCCAGATATGCACGCAGCAGAGAGGCCCGCTCCAAATCGCGCAGCGCGATGGGGTTCTGCTCCACCATCTGCACCATCCGCTCCAAATCCGCGTCGGTCAACGGCTGCGGCGTGGCGACCAGCAGCGTGTGGCTTCCCCCAGTATACCAGAGGGTGGCGTTGGGGAAAACGCTGGCAAAGGTGCGCAGAATCATTTTGTAGTCCGATTCCAGCAGGCTGTGGAAGGGCATCCACTGCACAAAGACGCCGTCCGGGGTCAGCCGGTCGGCCACGTCCACATAAAATTCACGGGTAAAGAGCGCCCAACTGCTCGTGTTGGAGGGATGCGTGGCGTCAGTGGTGATGATGTCGTAGCGTTATCCCATCCGCCCCTCCGCAAACTTCCGTATCGCGGCCAGATGCGCGCCCACCCCGTCCAATCCCCGCCCCATTGTATTGATGCTGATGTGGCTGACCCCCAGCCCGGTCAGCCGCTCGATCAGCCGCGGCCACTCACTTTCGGGGTGACGGTTCAGGCTGATGCGAAACTCTATGCCAAAGGTGGCCGGGTCGCGGCCGGCGTCGCTGATGTAGCTGCGCAGAGTGGCAAGCTCACCCGTAAGCCGGTCGATCTCCCAGGTGTTGGTCATCCAGCCGTCGCCCAGACGGGCCATACGGCGCAGAGCCTCGTCCGAACCGCCGCCAAACCAGATGGGGATGGGCTGCTGCACAGGCAGGGGATAGAGACCCGCGTCCGGGATGGTGTGGTATTTGCCCTGGAAATTGACCAGCCGCTGCGTCCACAAAGCGCGCAAGACCGCCACCTGCTCGGCTTGGCGTCGCCCACGGTTGTGGAAATTCTCGTTGAGCGCGGTGTACTCCACGTCGTTCCAGCCTACGCCGATGCCCAGCGTCAGCCGACCGCCGGAGAGAACGTCCACTTCCGCCGCCTGTTTGGCCAGGAGTACCGTCTGGCGCTGAGGCAGGATGACGATCCCTGTCATAAAACGGATGCGCGCGGTCAGCGCTGCCAGATAGCCGAAGAGGACGAAAGGTTCGTGAAACATCGAGTTGTGGTCGTAGGGACGGTTGGCCCAGCCGCCGGGCCGCTCTGGGTTGGCCCCGACGACGTGTTCATAGGCCAGCAGATAATCAAAGCCTAACCCTTCGGCGGTCTGGGCGTAGTCGCGGATGGCGGCGGGATCGGCACCGATTTCGGTTTGGGGGAAGACAACACCGAATTGCATTTTGAATCTCCTGTTGTGAAAATAGAACGCGGATCACGCGGAAAGGACTGATCAGCGCGAATTAAAAATCTGCGTAAATCTGTGGTTTCTGCTGGGTGACCTTTGGGCGCCGCGTTCCGCTTAAGGACACGGATTGACGCTGATAAAATCTACGCCATCTGCGGTGCGCGGGCCAGCATAGGGGCCAGGAAGTGGCCCGTATAGCTCTTCTCAATCAGCGCCACCTGCTCCGGTGTGCCCTCGGCGATTACCAGCCCGCCCTTCACGCCGCCCTCTGGCCCCATATCAATCACCCAATCACAATTTTTGATCACATCCAAATTGTGTTCGATGACCAGTACCGTATTGCCCCGGTCTACCAGCGCGTGGAGTACCTCCAATAGACGGCGCACATCTTCGAAGTGGAGGCCGGTGGTCGGCTCATCCAGAATATAGAAGGTGTTGCCCGTGTCGCGCCGGCTCAACTCTTTGCTCAGTTTGATGCGCTGGGCTTCGCCGCCGGATAAGGTCGTGGCGGACTGGCCCAGGCGGACGTAGCCCAGACCCACTGCGTCCAATGTCTCCAGTTTGCTGCGGATGCGCGGGATATTCTTGAAAAAGTCCAGGGCTTCCTCCACCGACATATCCAGCACCTGGGCAATTGACTTGCCGCTGAAGTGGATTTCCAGCGTCTCTCGGTTGTAGCGGCGGCCCTTGCACTCCTCGCAGGGCACATAGACGTCGGGCAAAAACTGCATTTCGATGCGGATGATGCCGTCGCCCTTGCACGCCTCGCAGCGCCCCCCCTTGACATTGAAACTAAAACGGCCTGATTTGTAGCCGCGCGTCTTGGCTTCGGTCATCCCGGCAAAGAGGTCGCGGATCGGTGTAAACAGCCCTACATAAGTAGCTGGGTTGCTGCGCGGGGTGCGGCCAATCGGGCCTTGATCGATCTCGATCACTTTGTCCAAAAATTCGACGCCCTCGATGCTGCGGTGTTGGCCGGGGCGATCTTTGGCCCGGTAGAAGTGCTGGGCCAGCTTCTTGTAGAGTACGTCCACCACCAGCGTAGATTTGCCACTGCCGCTGACGCCGGTGATCGCCACAAACTTGCCCAGGGGAATGCGCACATCCACCGTGCGCAGGTTGTTCTCGGCCGCGCCGCCGATAAAAATGTGGTTGCCATTGCCCTCGCGCCGTTCCTGCGGGGTGGGAATCTGGCGCTCGCCGCGCATATATTGGGCGGTCAGGCTGTCCGGTGCAGCCAGGAACTCCTCCTGTGGCGCGGAGACCACCACCTCGCCGCCGTGTTCACCCGCGCCCGGCCCCATATCCACCACCCAATCCGCGGCCCGGATGGTGTCCTCGTCGTGTTCCACCACCAGCACAGTATTGCCCAGATCGCGCATTCCCTGCAAAGTTTCGATCAGCCGGGCGTTGTCGCGCTGGTGCAGACCGATGCTCGGTTCGTCCAAAATGTAGAGCACACCCATCAGTTGGCTGCCGATCTGCGTGGCCAGACGGATGCGCTGGGATTCACCACCGGAGAGGGAGACGGCGGTGCGGTTCATCGAGAGATAGTCCAGCCCGACATTGACCATAAAACCGAGGCGGGCTTCGATCTCCTTGAGAATCTGCTGGGCGATGAGCATATCCCGGCCCGCCAAAAGCGCGGGCTGGTCGCCCGTACCGTGCAGCCGCTGAAACCATTCGAGGGCATCGATCACAGGGATCGAAGTCACGTCGTAGATGTTCTTGTCGGCCACGGTGACGGCCAACGCCATCGGGCGCAGCCGCTTGCCGTGGCAGACCGGGCAGGGGCGCACGCTCATATATTCCTCCAACTTGGCGCGCATCCACTCGCTGTCGGTCTCGCTGTAGCGCCGTTGCAGGTTGGGAATGACGCCCGTATAGTTGGTTTCGTAGTTGCGGTTGTGCCCCTTCTGGTTCTGGTATTCCACCATTACCTTCTGTTTGGGCGGCAGACCGTTGAGCAGAATCTCCCGCTGTTTGGCGCTCAGCTCCTTCACCGGCACTTTGGCGGGAATGCTGAACTGTTGGCAGACGGCGCGCAGCAGTTGCAGATAGTAGCCGTCGTTGTCGTCGTTGGTCTCCCGCTTCCAGGGGAGTATCGCCCCCTCTTCCACGCTCAACTCACCGTCCAGAATCAGCTCCGGGTCGAACTCCTGGAGTACGCCCAGCCCATCGCAGGAGGGACACGCGCCGTGCGGGCTGTTGAAACTGAAGGTGCGCGGTTCGATCTCCGAAAAGCTCAACCCACACTTGACACAGGCGAAATGTTCGCTGTAGATGCGGTCCACCATCACCTGTGTGGCCGCGCCGTTCTGTTGACCCTCCGGCTGCGTCTGCGCGTAATGCGAGACAATCATCGCGCCCTCGCCCAGACGCAGCGATGTCTCCACCGAATCGGTGAGGCGGGTCAGGTCTGTGCCGGCAAGCATCTGCTCCGGGTTGTCCGGGTCGGGGTGTTCGGCGCGCACAACCAGCCGGTCAATCACCACCTCAACTGTATGATTCTTGTAGCGGTCGAGGTCCGGCACCTCCTCCATCTCAAAAACTTCGCCATTGACGCGTACACGGGCGTAGCCCTGGCCCTGCAACCCTTCAAAAAGTGTCTTGTGGTGGCCTTTGCGGTCTTTGATGAGGGGTGCCAGGATCAGCAGCCGGGTGCCTTCCTCCATCTCCAAAATCGAATCAACGATCTGCTGGGGGGTCTGCTGGCTGATGGGGTCGCCGCATTGCGGGCAGTGGGGCTGGCCGATGCGGGCGTAGAGCAGGCGCAGATAGTCGTAGACTTCGGTCACCGTGCCGACGGTGGAGCGGGGGTTGCGCCCGGAGCCGCGCTGGTCAATGGAGATGGCCGGAGAGAGTCCTTCAATCTGCTCCACGTTTGGCTTTTCCATCAGCCCCAAAAACTGCCGGGCATAGGCCGAAAGTGACTCGACATAGCGCCGCTGCCCTTCGGCGTAGATGGTGTCGAAGGCCAGACTGCTCTTGCCACTGCCGCTCAGCCCGGTGATCACCACCAGTTTGTCACGCGGAATGGCAAGATTCACACCCTTCAAATTGTGTTCGCGCGCGCCGCGCACAATCAACTGATCCAGAGCCATCGGGTTGCTCCTATCCGCTATAGTTGTTCAGATGCTATTTTTGTAGGGGCGCTGCTTGCT
>CAMDEX010000247.1 GCA_945897075.1 Litorilinea aerophila | reverse complement strand
CGCAATACCCAATCCGGGTTCTGTTCGGGCGACATCAGCCAGTTGATATAGGCTTTGGCTCCATCCGGGTTCGCTGCCCCGGCAGGGATGCCGAGACCGCTGACAGACACCCCACAGCCGGGGGTCTTGCCTTCGGCGGCGGGGAAGGGTGCTAGAATCACATCCCCCGCGGCGATGGCGTCCAGCATATCTTCCTCATTGCCTTTGGAATAGGCGTTGCCATTGGGTGCGGTCAGAGGGTTGACATAGCGGTAGCCAAAGAGACCAGTGGGGAAGGAGCCAGCCGAGGCGTCTTTGAAGGCTTCCTCCTCCTGGAAGCCGCCCGCAAAGGCGATCTCCGGTACATAGCCATTCTGGACAAGGGTGCGCAGGAACTCCACCGCAGCCACATTCTCCGGTGTGTTCAGCGTCATATTGCCCTGGCCGTCGTCCAGCGTGCCGCCGAAGGAGGAGATGACAGTCCAGACGGCCCGGGTCAGCCCTTCGCCTTCAAAGGCTGTGGAAGCAAAGAAGGTGGTGACAAACAGCCCTTCCCCCTTTAGCCGCTCGGCCTCGGCCAGAAACTCTTCCGGTGTGGTGGGGTAGCCGTTGGGGAAACGATCCTTCCAGACATAGACCAGTTGGGGCTGCTGGGCCAGAGGAATACAATAGAGTGCGCCATCCGGGGCCGTGCAGGCTTCCAGCGAGTTGGGGTCCATATCCGCATACCAGGGCTGGGCGCTGGCCCATTCGCCCAAATCGCTCATCACGCCATTCTTGTAAAAGAGCGAGACATCGCCGCCGCCCATATGGTAGACATCGGGCACATCGGCTCCGGCCTGGGCAGCCGCCACCAACTCCGCGGCCATTTTGTCCCAGGCTTTGGGCTGGTTGACCCACTGCCATTGGCCGGCAAATTCTTCATTGAAGACGGGCAGGGTGTCGCGCAGATAGGTATTGCCCACCCGCTCGTCACTGGCTGGGTCTTCGTTCTTCTCGTCATACTGATACCAACTGACAAAATCCTGGGCCTCTGCTGGGGCCGGACTGGTGGCTTCCGCCGCCGGTGTGGCAGACTCAGCCGGAGCAGCAGCAGGCTCAGCCGGTGCGGCTGCGGGTGCGGCTGCCGGGGCTGCGCAGGCGGAGAGAACGAAGGCGAAAAGCAATCCAACAACTAACAGAGTCGATAGTCTTCTCATTCTTGGCTTCCTTTGGTTTGTGGAAAGAACTCGTGCGCGCAAAAACAATCCGATTGGGAGACTGAATCATTATACAATACTGTTGACTGGGGCGTAGGTATGGACTCGTCCAATCTTTACGCCGCTTCTGTTGTGCGTTTTGCCCACTCCTCATCACTTTCCAGAGTAATCACCCGGAAGCCCTCGGCATAGGCCATCTCTTTGCCCTTGCCAGCATTGGCCGACCACTCGCGGATCATCGGTTCCGGATCCCAGCCTTTGAACTGGCTTTCGTGTTTATGCAGCGCGGCCACCTTCAGCTCCATCACATCGCTGATGTTGACAAAGGTCTCGCCGCCGCCAAACGCGTTGACATAGACTTTGCGCACTTTGTGGGCCGTCAGCCCCTCGGCGGCCAGCTCCTCAAAGACGTGGGGCTGGCCCGCGGCGGGGAAGACGGCTTCCAACGCGGCGCTGGCCGCGGCCCGGTGATCCGGGTGGTTGATGTAGCTGTCGCTAAAAAACCAGGCTGTGGGGTCGCCGCAGATGAGTACCTCCGGGCGGAAGCGGCGAATCTCGCGCACCAGCTTCTTGCGCAGTTCCAGTGTATTGACGAGGGTGCCGTCCGGCTCGCGCAGATAGACCACTTCTTGCACGCCCACTACTTCGGCGGCCGCGCTCTGCTCCTTTTCACGGATGGTTGCGGCCTCGGCCCGGGTCAGGCTGGTGTCGGCAATGCCCACGTCGCCGCTGGTGAGCAGGACGTAGACCGCCGCTGCGCCCGCCTGCACCCAGCGCGCAATCGTCCCCGCGCAGCCAAATTCGATGTCGTCCGGGTGGGCAAAGACCGCCATCACCCGTGCGGGTACGTAGAGTCCGTTGTTCATCGGGTGTTACCTTTCCAAATGGGGCCGGAAATCGTCCACAAAGGGAAACGATCCGGCAAGCGATTGCAAGTGGTTGTTGCTGGAAGAGTGAGTATAGCGATTGTATGGCGCGCACGTCAACTTTGCCGCCTGTTTGACGCACTCTGGCTGGGGACGTACAATAGAGCAAGTGATAGATCCATCCTTTTTCATCCACCCACAAGGAAAACACCCAATGACAACCCAAGAAATGCTGGACGAACTGCGCCAGTTCGACACCCCTTCCATCACAAATGTCGTCGCCACCTATCCCGAAAGCAAACTCTGTCTGGGACTTTACAACCCGTGGACGGAAAACTGGTACACGGATACAAGCATCCGGGCGATGTACCCGGAGCTTGGCCCGCTGGTGGGCTACGCCGTCACCTGCGTCTACAGCCTGCCCGATCCCAACTTCAAGCGGCTGACTTTTATGGATGTGCTGGACGCGCTGGACGCCATGCCCAAGCCGACAATTCTGGTGCTGCAACAGAAGTTCCCGCCCGAGCTGGCGGGCAAAGTCGGGCTGGCCGGCGGCAATATGGTTTCGGCGATGAAGGCGATCGGCTGCGTCGGGTTGATCTCCAATGGGCCGTCGCGGGACATTGACGAAGTGCGCCCGATGCGCTTCCAGTATGTGTTGAGCGGCATCACCCCCGGCCACGGCGCGCAGGCCGTGCAGGCGGTGAATGTGCCTGTTCATGTGGCGGGGATGGACGTGGCCCCCGGCGAGATTATCCACATGGACGAGAACGGCGCGGTCAAGTTCCCCGCCGACAATCTGGAAGCCGTGCTGACCAATGTGCGCGCCCTGCGCGACGAGGAGAGCGAGCGCATGGGCCGTCTGCAACAGGCCACCTCCGCCACGGAACTGCGCGCCATCTTTGGCGGGCAGAGTTACGCGGCGAAGAAATAGCGACTGGCGACTGGGGATCGGGGATTGGGAATCGGCACGACTCCCAATCCCCAGTCCCCCATCTCCAGTCCCCAGTCCCCAATCGCCAGATTTGCATCCGTAGCCGTTACGCCTGGGCTGGGGCAGTTGGACAGGGTTCTGTCTGGCTGCCCCTTTTTTGTTTGGATATTGGGTATTTCGTTGGGACATCCATTCGGTATGAGGACTAGCGCCGGTTGAGTAGGCGGGGGCTGTTTCCCGCCGTATCGAAACCAAGCGGGTAGAGCCGTTCGCTTGATTTCGATACGCCTCGCAGACTCGGCTACTCAATCTGCGCTCACTAGATCGAGTGGCGGAAAAGTTACTTCGTCACTACGAAATACCCAATACCCCCACTATCTTTCACCACAAGGAATCCTTCTCATGCCTCGCGCCCTCTTTTCTGTGTATGACAAAACTGGTCTTGTGGACTTTGCCCGCCGCCTGCACGCGGCGGGCGTGCAGTTGATCGCCAGCGGCGGCACAGCCCGCGCGTTGGCCGACGCGGGTCTGCCCGTTTCCCAAGTGGAGGAGCTGACCGGCTTCCCCGAAATTCTGGGCGGACGGGTCAAGACGCTGCACCCGGCCATCCACGGCGGTATTCTGGCCCGGCGCACCGACGAACACCTGGCCGAATTGGCCGCGCATGGCCTGACCCCCATCGATCTGGTGGTGGTCAATCTCTACCCCTTCCAGCGTACCGTCGCCAGCCCGGATGTGAGCGAAGCCGACGCCATCGAACAGATCGACATCGGCGGGGTGGCTCTGCTGCGCGCGGCGGCCAAAAACTGCGAGAGTGTGGCCGTCGTCGTAGAGCCGGCGGATTACGGCGCGGTGGCAACGGCTGTGGAGACGGGCAGCCTGGACGCGGCCCAGCGCCGTCGTCTGGCCCTCAAAGCCTTCCGCCACACGGCAGAGTACGACAGCGCCATCGCGGCCTGGCTGACCGAACGGGTGGAAGACCCCGCCGCCCTGCCTACCCGTTTGGGCGTGCAGTTGGAGCAGGCGCAGGTGATGCGTTACGGCGAAAATCCCCACCAGCAGGGCGGCTACTACAGCTATGCGGGGGATGCGCCTGCCTTCGAGCAACTCCACGGCAAGGAGATGAGCTACAACAATTGGCTCGATCTGGACGGAAGCTGGCTGGCCGCCCAGGACTTCACTGAGCCGACCGTCGCCATCATCAAACACAGCAACCCCTGTGGTCTGGCCTCGGCGAATTCTCTGGCCGCAGCCTACGACAAAGCGTTGGCCTCCGACCCGGTGAGCGCCTTCGGCAGTATCATCTCCGTCAACCGCACGCTGGACCTGGCGACCGCCGAACGGCTGGGCGATCTCTTCGTGGAGATTGTGGCCGCGCCCGCCTATGACGCGGACGCCCTGGCCCTGCTTATGCGCAAAAAGAATCTGCGCATCCTGCGTGCCACCGGTGCGCCGGGCCGCCCGCTCAGCCTGCGCAGCGTCTATGGCGGCGTCCTGGTACAGGAATTGGATCGCAGCCAGGCCGATCTGGAGCCGGCCAACTGGCAGATCGTCAGCCGTGTACAGCCAACGCCAGAACAACTGGCCGACCTGGCCTTTGCCTGGCGCGCCTGCCGTCACGTCAAGAGCAATGCGATTGTCTACGTGCAGAATCAGGCTACCGTCGGCGTGGGCGCGGGGCAGATGAGCCGGGTGGATTCGGTGATGCTGGCCGGCCACAAAGCGGGCGAGCGGGCGCAGGGCGCAGTGATGGCCTCCGACGCCTTCTTCCCCTTCCCGGATGGCATCGAAGCCGCAGCCAATTACGGCATTGTGGCGCTGGTTCAGCCCGGCGGCTCCATCCGCGATGATCAAATCATCGAAGCGGTAGACCGGTTGGGGCTGGTGATGGCGCTGACGGGGACGCGGCATTTCCGGCACTAATGCGTAAAACAGTACTGCCCAGATGGATCAGTGAGCGCTGATTGAGTAGCCGAGTCTGCGAGGCGTATCGAAATCAAGCGAACGGCTCTACCCGCTGGGTTTCGATACGGCCCAAATGCGGCCTACTCAACCGGCGCTAGTCTACAGCCGGAACGGTTGGCGTGAAACGTGAGATCGACCGGCCTTTCTCACGTTTCACGTTTCACGCTCTGACCAGAAAGTTTATCCAATGCCTGATTCATCCCCCTCCGGTCTCACCGGTTTCATCGCCGCTACCAGCCAACTGGCGTCCCGTTTCCCGCTGACCCGCGGTGGCACGCGGCGCTTTGTGCTGGCCTTTGGCGAACAGATGGCCTATATCCGCGTGCAGGACGCCCGCAATCCCTGGCGTTTTCTGCGCCAGATGGAGGGCAACCCGCCGACGCGCTGGGGCACGGACGGCTTCAAGGCTGGGCTGGTGGACGACCGCAACCCGGCCCGCCACTACGCGGCGTTTGTCTTTGTGGGCTTTTGGCTGCCGGGATGGATGGCGCTGCTGCTGCTCTGGCTGTGGGAGCTGGCGGGCTTTATGCGCTACCGCTTTTACTGGAGCCAAGCCGACACGCGCAGCGGTTATGTGGGGCTGTGGCACGGACGGCTGGTGCGCCGGTACGGGCATACGATTCTGCCCAGCCTGATTGCCAGAGACTTGGCTGAAACCGGGCGGGGGTGGAGTCGGCTGTCGCAAAATGGGGAGAAAGCCGTGCAGATGGAAAGCAAAACGCTCCGGTTCAGCCGCGGCGCGTCAGCGTCGTCCGCTGCAACCGGTGGTTAGAGCGCTGTCCCACGATCGGAAATCAACTACAACTGCCAGAGGCCGTGATCATTGCCGCCTTGAAGATAGATGGCGAATGTGCCATGCCCTGGGATCTGCATAGGCGGATGGGCGATCTCGCCGCCTGCTTGAACTGCTGCGGCAAGGGCCTCGTCAATGTCGGCCACAAGCCAGTAGGGCCGCACCACCGGATCTTCACTCTCGCGCAGAGGTGAGCGGACTCCCACGAGTCCACCGCCTGCCGCTGCAGCAGTGCGCGCCCCACCGAGTCGAGCGTCTGGCTCACCGAACTGCGCATTCAGTGCCGAGGCATAAGCGGCACAGACCGCGTCGACTTCTCTGGTCACGATTTCGAGATAGTGAACTTTCATGGCTTCTCCTAAGAGGAAATGAACATCAGGCATATACCTATGCTTCAACAACCAGCTTTCGAGCTGCGAGTCCGCCCAAATAGGCTGCCGCTAACTTCGTCACAAAAGAAATGATAAAAACCAATGCTATCCTGGAAAGCTCTCCCGCAAATAGAACGAACGTTATATCAATAAGAAAATAGACGAGCCAGACAAGTAATGCGGCAGTGATGACAAACCGCGCCGCGAACTTTCTACCTATCCATCGGCAGGCGAGAAATAGCAACGGCATCCCGACGACGATGCTCGAATAGGGTGCGCTGACCACTGCATGGGCTTCATAATACGCCGCGTCATGTCCCGGATTGATGAGATAGCTGTATGCCACCATATACAGAATGTGTATTGTTACGTTGATGATCATAACAGCGATGGCGGTTGGAATAATCCAGACCCAACGGTTTTTCTTCATAGAAGTCTGTTCCGCATTCATTGTATCCTCCAAGAGACTTAAAAACTGCGAGCATCTAACAAAATTATCTCGCGCAGAGCGTCCCGTAGAGCCGGGGCGGCTCAACTCATCCGCTAAGAAATGGGCGCTGTTGGGTTCTCCCGGCGTGCGTTGGAGCGTAGACAACGATCCCTTGCCAGGAGAACCCAACCTACGACTAAGATCAATGGCTATCGCTTGATGCGGCCTAACGCTCGGCATCAGCGGCGACGCGAAGCGCCGTCCGCTGATGCCGAGCGTTAGGCGGGGCAAGGCCGGCACGTCGCAGCCGACTTGGCCTGCTATGCGTCATCGTATGCTCTTTCCAGTGCCGCCACGTCGAGCTTCACCATCTCCATCATCGCTTCCATCACAGCCTGTACCTTCTTTGGGTTCTTGTTGCTGATGAGCTCCATGAAACGCCTTGGGACGATCTGCCAAGTGATGCCGAACTGATCGGTGATCCAGCCACACTGCGATGGGGTTGCGCCGGCGCTGATGAGCTTGTTCCAGTACCCATCAACTTCTTCCTGGTCTTTGCAGTCGACAAAAAGCGAGAAGCCTGAGGAGAATGTGAAGTACGGGCCACCGGCGTTGTAGCCCATGAAGAACTGACCACCGATGACGAATTCGGCGGAAGTGATGGGGCCGTCCTGGCCAGTGCGAGCAACATTCTTGATCTCAGAGTCCGGGAATGTGGTGGTGTAGAACGCTATTGCAGCTTCGAGTTGGTCGTTGAACATCAGGAAAGGTGTCACTTTGGACATCTGTGTGTCTCCTTTTTTGGGTCTCCGCCTAACAAAATTATCTCCCGCAGAGCCGGGACGGCTCAATTCATCCCATAAGAAACGGGCGCTGTTGGGTTCTCCCGGCGTGCGTTGGAGCGTAGACAACGATCCTTTGCCGGGAGAACCCAACCTATGACTGGACTCTTGCTTATTTCCGTGACTCCAAGTAGAGCAGAACGATCAGCGCCACCTCAATCGCCTTGTCCACCAGACCGGGCGGGCTGGTCAGGGCCATCGGATTCAGCACAAAATAGCCGATGATTGTCACCGCGGTGAAGGCCATCAGCGCCCAGCGCACAAGGGAACGCATCCCCGCGAATTGGGGCAGGAAGTAGAGCGCAGCCAGCAGTGAGAGATAACCCAGCCCGTTCAGAATGAATATCTTGCCCATCACATCCTGAAAAAAGCTGGAACCCAACCCGATGTGGAGCAGGGCCGTGAGAACGGTCAGGACAATCACCCCGTATTGAAGGGGGCCGAGCGCGGGTTTTGCGGTCTTCATTGGCTTCCTCCTGCCATTGCGCCTACGATCAGAAACGGTTCCTTGCCAGCGGCTACTGCGTCGGGCAAGGGTTCATCCACCGGCTGGTGGGAAAGGTCTTGCTCACAGGCGAAGAAGCGGATAAAGGCGCGCCGCTTCAGCGTGCTGTACTCCCGGATCGTCCCCCGCAGCATCGGGTACTTTTCCTCCAGCGCGTCCAGCACAGACTGTTGGGTGACTGGCCCCTCCACTTCCAATTGTACTTCCTTGCCCGCGTTCGTCAACCGGCGCAGGTGGTGAGGGATGACGACACGAATCACGGCAGGGTCTGCACTTCCACCGACAGAACCGCCGGTAAATCCCGCACAATTGGCATCCAATTGTCGCCCGAATCCGCCGAAGCATAGACCTGGCCGCCGGTCGTGCCGAAGTAGACGCCGCAAGAGTCGAGAGAATCCACGGCCAGCGCGCTGCGCAGGACATTGACGTAGCAGTCGCTCTGGGGCAGACCGTTGGTCAGCGCCTCCCACTCGTTGCCCCCTGTGCGGCTGCGATAGACCCGCAGCTTGCCATCGGGCGGGAAATGCTCCGAATCGCTTTTGATGGGCACGACGTAGACCGTCTCCGGTTCGTGGGCGTGGACCGCGATGGGGAAGCCGAAATCGGTGGGCAGATTGCCGCTGACTTCGTGCCACATCCCACCGGCGTTGTCACTGCGCATCACATCCCAATGCTTCTGCATAAAGAGTACATCGGGCCGGGAAGGGTGCAGGGCGATGCTGTGGACGCAGTGGCCGACGTCGGCGTCTTTATCGGGCAGTTCAAAGGGCGAGATCAGCCCTTTGTTGATGGGCAGCCAGCTTTCGCCGCCGTCGTCCGTGCGGAAAGCACCCGCGGCCGAAATGGCCGCAAAAATGCGCTGGGGGTTGCTGGCGTCCTGCACAATCGTATGCAGACACATCCCGCCCGCGCCGGGCTGCCAGAGGTGGCCTTTGGCGTGGCGCAGACCGGGCAACTCCTGCCAGGTCGCGCCCGCATCCCGCGAGCGAAAGATGGCCGCGTCTTCCACCCCGGCATAGACCGTATCCCGTTCGGTCAGGGAGGGTTCCAGCAGCCAGACCCGCTTGAACTCCCAGGGGTGCTGGGTACCGTCGTACCACTGGTGGGTTCCGGTCTCGCCGTCATAGGTGAATTCGTTGCTCACCGGCTCCCAGCTCTTGCCGCCGTCATCCGAGCGCTGGATCAATTGACCGAACCAGCCGGTAGACTGGGAGGCGTAGATCCGGTTGGGGTTTACCCGCGAACCCTTCAGGTGATACATCTCCCAGCCCGCAAAGTGGGGTTCGCTCACCTCCCACTGCTGCCGCTTTTCGTCCGATGTGAGAATAAAGGCCCCTTTGCGGGTGCCGACCAACACGCGTACTCCGCTCATTGTTCGCTCCTTTGTGAAAAAGTGTCACGACTGACACTGAATTCCGTCTGATTATGCCCCGTCATGGGCCGCCTGCAAAGCGGCGATGTCGAGTTTGCTCATTTGCAGCATCGCCTGCATCACCCGCTGGGCCTTCTGCGGGTCTGGGTCTCCCAGCAATTCACCCAATTGTTTGGGGACAATCTGCCAGGAGAGACCGAATTTGTCCTTCAGCCAGGCACAGCGACCCGGTTCTCCACCTTCGCATAGTTTTGTCCACAGGTGATCGACTTCTGCCTGGGATGAACAGTCCACCAGGAGAGAGATGGCTTCGGTGAAGTGAAACAGCGGGCCGCCGTTGAGGGCCATAAACTTCTGCCCTTCCAACTGGAAGACGATGGACAGGGCTTTCCCGCCCAGGTC